>NZ_LT629758.1:10200000-10500000 GCF_900104725.1 Actinoplanes derwentensis | reverse complement strand
GAAGAGCGTGTTGTCGGACGGCGGCGAGACCAGGGGGCCGAGGAATGCCCTGGCCGCGGACATCCCGAAGGTCGGCAGTAGGCGCCGTAGATCGGACGGCGGCGCCCCCCGAAGATCGGTGACGACGGACATCAGTGCGACAACTCGACGTGATCGAGGATGCCGAGTGCGTCCGGCACCAGCACCGCCGCCGAGTAGTAGGCGCTGACCAGGTACGACATGATCGCCTGCTCGCTGATGCCCATGAACCGCACGTTGAGGCCGGGCTGGTACTCGTCCGGGATCCCGGTCTGGTGCAGGCCGACCACGCCCTGGTTCGCCTCGCCGACCCGCATCGCCATGATCGAGGTGGTGTGCGTGTGGCTGATCGGGATCTTGCCGGACGGCAGGATCGGCACACCCCGCCAGGACGGGACGGTGTGGCCGTCCATGTCCACGGTCGGCGGGTAGATGCCCCGTTTGGTGCACTCGCGGCCGAACGCGGCGATGGCCTGCGGGTGGGCCAGGAAGAACTTGGTGGCCCGGCGCATGCTGAGCAGTTCGTCGAAGTCGTCGGGGGTGGGCGGGCCGCCGCGGGTGTGGATGCGCTGCCGCAGGTCGGCGTTGTGCAGCAGACCGAACTCGCGGTTGTTGATCAGTTCGTACTCCTGGCGCTCGCGCAGCGCCTCGACGGTCAGACGGAGCTGCTGCTCCATCTGGTTCATCGGTTCGTTGTAGAGGTCGGCGACCCGGGTGTGCACCCGCAGGACGGTCTGGGCGACGCTCAGTTCGTACTCGCGGGGGCTGGCCTCGTAGTCGACGTAGGTGCCGGCCAGGACGGGCTCGCCCCGGTGACCGGCCGCGACCGCGATCTCCGCCTCGCCGTGTTTGTTCTGCGGTTTGCGGCTCTTGTCGCGGAACCCGTCGACGTGCCGGCGAAGAGTCTCGCTGCGGCCGACCAGTTCGGCGAACGCGCTCCGCGGTAGCTCCAGCATGGTCACCGCGGTCATCGCCTTGGCGGTGTAGTCCCAGATGGTGTCGTCCTCGACGAGTACCCGGTCGCCGAACATCTCCCCGTCGGCGAGTACGCCGATGCTGACCGGGTCGCCGTACGCGCCGACCCCGATCTTGTCGACCTTGCCGTGCGCGATCAGGTACAGGTTGTCGGACATCGAACCGAACTCGACGATGACCTGGCCCTGCTCGTACTCCCGCTGGACGAACCGTTCGGCGATGCCGCGCAGCAGGTCCTCGTCGTCGATCGCGGCGAGGATCGCGATCTCCCGGAGTTCGGCCGGGACGACGTGCACCGACGCGCCGGTGTTGGTGAAGGTGAGCCGGCCGTCCCCCAGCCGGTATGTCATCCGGCGGTTCACCCGATAGGTGCCGCCGCCGACCTCGACCCAGGGCAGCTTGCGCAGCAGCCACCGGGAGGAGATCTCCTGCATCTGGGGTACGGATTTGGTGGTGTGCGCGAGGTTGCGGGCGGCGGCAGTGCTCAGGCTCTGCCGCTGTTGATGGTCCTGCAGTTCGCGAGTTTCGACAGGTTTGACAGAACTAGTCACGTTTCATCCTTAATATGGCTTCCCTTCAGCCCGTTTTATCCCAGCGAACGACTTCTTTACCGGTTTTTGCAGATAACTGAACTCTCCAACCTAAGCTCCGAGATCATGGAAGTCCTGCTCGCCGCCCCTCGCTCCTTCTGCGCCGGAGTCGAACGCGCCGTCGACATGGTCGACCGGGCCCTGCAACAGCACGGGCCGCCCGTCTACGTACGCCGCCAGATCGTCCACAACGCCCACGTCGTCGCCGGTCTCGAAGCCCGCGGCGTGATCTTCGTCGACGAACTGGACACCGTTCCGGACGGCGCGGTCGTCGTCTTCTCCGCGCACGGCGTCGCCCCGGCCGTCCGCGCCGACGCCGCCCGTCGTGAGCTGGACGTCATCGACGCCACCTGCCCACTGGTCGCCAAAGTGCACACCGAGGCGCGCCGGTTCGCCGCCCGCGGCGACACCGTGCTGCTCATCGGCCATGCCGGGCACGACGAGATCGAGGGCACCCTCGGTCAGGCCCCGGGCATCCAGCTGATCCCGGACGTCGCGGCGGCCCGCTCGGTGCGGGCCGAGGGCCGGGTCTCCTACATCACCCAGACGACGCTCGCCGCGGACGAGACCGGCGAGATCATCGACGCGCTGACCGCACGGTTTCCCGAGATCTCCGGGCCGGACGACATCTGCTACGCCACCACCAACCGGCAGGCGGCCGTCGTCGCCATCGCGGCCGCTTGCGATCTGGTCCTCGTCGTCGGCTCGGCGAACTCCTCCAACTCACTGCGGCTGACCGAGGTCGCCCGGCGCCACGGCACGCCCGCCCACCTGATCGAGGACGCGAGCGGGATCCGGCCGGAGTGGCTCGACGGCGTCCGGACCGTCGGCCTGACCGCCGGTGCCTCCGCGCCGCCGCACCTGGTCGACGAGGTGATCGCGGTCCTGGCCCCGGCCCGCGTCACCGAACACCGGGTCGCCGAGGAGAACATCACCTTCCTGCTGCCCCCGGCTCTACGGGAAGCACAACCGGCGACCCCGCGCGAGGCGGCCGCGCGGGGTTCAGCCGAAGGCCGCCGGTGACCAGTTCTCACCGGTGTACGGCACCCACACGTAGCCCGGGGCGAACGGCGTGAACGACGGCCCGCTCACGATGCCCTCGGCGAAGACCCGGCCCGGCGCTTCGGCGTCCTCGAGGTCCTCGGTGTCGGCGTACGGCTCACAGTCCCAGCCCACGGCCGCCGCCCGGTAACCACTGAACGTGCTGAGCAGCCCATACAGCCCATGGCCGAGTTCGGTCAGCTCGGCGGCGGACAGTTCGAGGTGTGGAAGCCCTTCGTCGAACGTGGACCCCCAGGACACCGCGACCGGCATGACGCTCAGCTCGGCGTAGGCACCGCGGGTATCGACGTGCGCGTGCACCCCGATCCGGTGCGCTCCGGCCACCAGCGGCGCAGCCGCCAGGGCGGCCTCCCGCGCCCGCTCGGCACCCGCGACGTCCTGACCGAAATTGACCACAAGTTCAAAGATGACCGCCACGGGTGGGAAAGATACCGAAACGACGGTGCCGTGTGGGTGTCAGGGTTTCACGAGCGGCCGGGCCACGTCCCGGGCGTGGTCGGTCCACGGGACCGGGCGCATCGTGGCCGGGTCGAGGCGGACGTTGACGCGGCGGCCGTCGGCGTGGACCGTGGAGCCGTCCAGGGTGGTGACGCGAAAGCGGTAGTCGGCACTGGTGGTGCCGAGTTTCGCCAGCCAGAAGTGGACGGCGATGTCGCCGATGGTGGTCACCGGGACGTGGAAGGTGATGCCGTACTCCCGGACCACGTTGAACGCGTCGGGGGACGTCGGGCGGCCGCCGGTGAAACTGACGCCGCGGGCGGTCCACCATTTGCCGATGGCCCGCTCGACCAGGACCGCGTAGCGCGAGTTGTGCAGCACGCCCATGGCGTCGAGGTCGTCGAAGTGGACCGGCGTGTGGACCACATCGCCGTAGGTGATCGGGAGTGCTGCAGTGCTCATCGGATTCCTTCGGGACAGGCTTGCGGAAGTTGCTCGAGCAGGATTGCCTGGGTGGTGCCGATGGCCCGCAGGTGGTCGAGCAGGGCCTGCCGGGCGTGCTGGTAGGCGGTTTCCAACCCGAGGACCGGGGCCTGCATGACGGCGCAGACGCCGAGGGCCTCGGTCTGGTAGGCGAGGACCGCCGGGTCGGTGCCGGGGCGCAGGTCACCGCAGGTGACGGCCTCGGTGGCCAGGCCGGTCAGGAAGGTCATCCAGGCGGTCTGCTCGGCGTTGAGACGGTCGCGGACGGTGCCGGGGCGGGCGTTGAACTCGAACTGGGCGTTGGCGAAGAAGCAGACACCGGGCAGCACCCGCGCCTCGTAGAAGGCGAGCCGGCTCAGGTGCACGGCCCACAACCGGCGCACCCCGGCGGGGGCGGTGAGGGCGGGGCGGATGACGAGCTCGGTCCACTGGGCGCGGGCCTGGTCGATGACTGCGAGCTGCAGGGCCTCTTTCGAGCGCCAGTGCGCGAAGAGGCCGGATTTGCTGACGCCGAGCGCGTCGGCGACCTGGCTCAGGGACAGGCCGTCGAGCCCGGACACGGTGGCCAGGCGGAGGGCCTGCTCCAGCACCGCGCTGCGGGTGCGTTCGCCGCGGATCAGCCTGCCGTCCTGGGTCATACCGACCAACCTACAAAACGACCGACCGTTCGTAAATATAAACCGGGTCACAACGCCCCCGCCCGGCGGTCGCGCCGGCGGTCCGGACCCTCGCGGGCCTCGCGCGGACCCGGCGGGACCTTCGACGGGCGTACCGGATGAATGTCGTTTGTGGAATTGTCTTCGCCATGGTGAAGATCGGTGTCAGTCTGCCGCAGTACCAGCATTTCCGGCCCGGCGTGGATGTGGTCGCGGCGGCGCGGGCGATGGAGGAGATCGGCTACGACAGCCTGTGGGTGTTCGAGCGGGTGGTCGTGCCGGAGGATCAGAGTGGGCCGCACGGCCTCTACGGCGTGCCGGGACTGCCCTGGCCGGACCGCTATCGTGGGGTCAGCGACGCGCTCGTCACGCTCTCGATGGCGGCAGCGGTGACCGAGCGGATCGAGCTGGGCACCGGTGTCCTGGTGGTTCCGCTGCACCTGCCGCTGCGCCTGGCCCGGCAGCTCGCCACCCTGGACGCGGCAAGCGACGGCCGGGTCGTCGCCGGGCTGGGCACCGGCTGGTCCCCCGACGAGTTCGCGGCGGCCGGTGCCGTCCCGCTCACCGAGCGGGGGCGCGCCCTGGACGACTTCCTGGACATCGCCGCCGGGGTCTGGGGCCCGAACCCGGTGAGTTTCGCGACCACCCACCATCACGCGGACACCCTCGACATCGGCCCCAAACCGGCCCGCCGCATCCCGGTCCTGCTCGGTGGCGCCGCCGGGCGCGCCCTGGAGCGGGTCGCCCGCCGCGCCGACGGCTGGCTGGCCAGCGCCACCGATCCGGCCCAGGTCGCGGTGAAGCTGGCGCACATCCGCCGGCTGGCCGAGGACGCCGGCCGCGATCCGGCCACGGTGAGCTGCACGGTCCAGATCGGCACCATGGACCTGACCACGTCAAAGGCCGACCCGCGGCCGCCGTACGCCGGGGACGTGCGCCAGTTGGCCGCCGATGTCGAGGCGCTGGCCGAGGCCGGAGCCGATCACGTCTACGTCACGCTGCCGGGCGCGACCAGCGACGTGAAAGAGCTGATCGACCGGGCGGCTGAGCTGCACGAACGGGTTCGGGCCACGATCGGCTGACGGGAGGCCGCGGTGAGCGACCGGATCGTCGGGCGGACCGGGGAACTGAAGGTCATCCGCACCGCGCTGGACGAGACGAAGGAGGGCCGCGGGGGCTGTCATGTGATCTTCGGACGGCCCGGGATCGGTAAGTCGCGACTGTTGCTCGCCGCCGGTGACCACGCCGATGACCTGGACGTCGCGGTGGCCGCGCGGGAGGCGTTCAAACACGACCGGAGCGCGCCGCTGGTCACGCTCGCCGGGGCGCTGCGGGCGTGCAGTCCGCCGGCCGCGGATTTCGCCTGGCTGGCCGGGCTGGACGACGAGCCGGCCGGCAACTACGCGAAGATCCACCGGCTGCGGGACTCGCTGGAACGGTTCGCCGCCGTCCAGCCGCTGCTGATCGTGATCGACGACGCGCACTGGATGGACGAGCTGAGTGCCCTCGCGGTCCGGGAGCTGGTGCCGGCGCTGGCGTCGTTCCCGGTGCGGTGGCTGCTGGCGAGCCGTCCCGGGCAGTCCGACGCCCCGGGCTGGCAGGCTCTGGACTGGCTGTCGCACCGGGTGACCCCGATCCATCTGGACGTGCTCGACGACGACGCGGTCCGGCGGCTGTGCGAGGACCGGATCGGGGCGAGGGCCGACGACACCGTGCTGGCGCTGGCGCAGGGGTGCGGTGGGGTTCCACTGCGAATCGAACAGCTGATCGGCGCGCTGCTGGCCACCCGGCAGATCATCATCGCGGACGGGGTCGCCACGGTGGTCGGCGACGGTCTGCCGTCGAGTTTCGTCACCACGGTCCGGGAGATCGCCGGCAGTCTGTCCCCGGACGCCCGCTGGCTGTTGCGGGCGACGTCGGTGCTGGACGGGCCGATCGACATCGAGGCGGCGGCCCGGCTGATGGGCGGCCGTGACCCGGGTGACCTGTTCGGCCCGATCGACGAGGCGGTGGCCTCCGGGCTGCTCGTCGAGGACCACACCGGCCTGGTCTTCCGGCACGCCCTGGTGCATCAGGCGCTGCAGAGCACCCTGAGCATCGCCCAGTCGCAGCATCTGCACGGCCGGGCCGCGGTACTGGCCCGGGAGCAGAACCGGCCGGCCGCCGAGATCGCCGGTCATCTGCTGCGCAGCGGGCGGACCGGGGCCGGAGCCGCGATCGGCATGTTGCGGGGCACCGCGGCCGGGGTAGCGGCGACCGCTCCGGCGACCGCCGCCGACCTGATGCTGCAGGCGTTGCGGGCGATCGGCAAGCAGGACCCGCAGCGGCCGGCGGTCATCGCCGGGACGGTGGGACTGCTCGCGTCGGCCGGGCGCCTGGTGAAGGCGAACCAGCTGGGCCAGGAGGCGTTGCGGGCCGACCTGGATCCGGCGACCCGGGCGAGGGTCCGGCTCGGCCTGGCCGAGGCGTTCCAGCACGCCGGTCAGGACATCGAGGCCGCCGGGTACGCCGACGCGGGGCTCGCCGGCCCGAAGGTGCCCGCGGAGGTGCGCGCCCGGCTGTACGCGATCCGCGCGCACGCCGCCGTCGCCCTGGACGACCTGGCCACGGCCGACGAGTCCGGCGCCGAAGCCGACCGGCTGGGCCGCGACCACGAGCCGGGTGCCGCGGTCGCCGGCCTGACCGCGCGCAGCCTGGTCGCCCACGCCGAGGGCCGGCTGTCCGGCGCCCTCACGCACGCCGAGGCCGCCACCGCGCTGGCCGACCGGGTTCGCGGGCAGGCCCTGCACCGGCATCCGCGGATCTGGCTGGCGAACGCGCTGACCTCGCTGGGCCGGTTCGAGGAGGCGGAACGGGCCCTGAACCAGGGGCACCGGGAGTGCGACGCGCTCGGTACGGCGTGGGCGCAGCCGCTCTGGCACCACTACCGGTCGGCGCTGCTGACTGCGCGGGGCCGTCTCGACGACGCGGCGGCCGAGGCCGACGCCGGGGTGGCCCAGGCCGAACAGCACAGCACCTATCAGCTGGTGGTGCCGCTGCTGGGGACGCTGATCCGGCTGGCGGTGCTGCGCGGCGACCTGGATCAGGGGCGCTATCTGCTGTACCGGATCCGGGAACTGACCGCGGCCGGGGTGACCGCGCCGCCGGAGCACGTGGCGTGGGCCGGGGCGTCGCTGCTGGCCGCCGAGGGCGACATGCTGGGGGCGTTCCGGCTGATGCACGGCGTCTACGACACGGTCGGCGACCGGCCCGCCCTGCTGGTGCAGGAGCCGGCCGTGGCCGCGGTCCTGGTCAGGCTGGCGCTGACCGCCGGTGACCCGGACCGGGCGGCGGTGGCCGTGGCCGCCGCGTCCCGGCTGGCCCGTACGAACCCGGACTCGTGGGCGGCGGCCGGGGCGGCCGAGCACGCGGCCGGGGTGCTGACCCGCGATCCGGCCCGGTTGCGGGCCGCGATGGCGGCCTTCCGGCACAGCCGGCGGCCGCTCGCGGTGGCCGCGGCGGGTGAGGACGCGGCCGAACTGGCCCGGGACACCGGGGACCGGGAGACCGCGCGGCATCGGTACGACGAGGCGCTACTGCTGGCGATCGCGGCCGGCGCGCACGGGGTGCACCGGCGGCTGCGGGACGGTCTCGGCGGCTGGCTGGGCCCGGCCGGTACCGGGCGGCCCGCGGAGCAGCAGCCGGTCCTGCCCGGGTTGTCGCAGGCCGAGCGGCCGGTGGCGCTGCTCGTGGCCGAGGGGATGACCAACATCGAGGTGGCCCGGCGGCTCAATCTGTCACCGCACACGGTGGACAGTCACTTGCGAAAGGTCTTCATGAAACTGGAGATCCACAGCCGGGTGGAACTGGCCGCCCGGGTGGCACGGGAGACCCGCGACCGCAGGATCACGTGAACACGTGATGCGGTCACCGGGCCCGTCCCGCGAGGCTCGTCTGGCGCTGGATCCGATGAGAAGGCACCAGAAGGACTGAGGACGATGACGGCATTCGCGGGTCTCGACAGGACGGTCGTGGGCGGGTGGGTGCGGCGGCTCGCCGGTAACACCTCGCCACGCCGTAACCACTGGAACACCAAGACCACCTACTACCGGGCAGCCGCCACGGTGCTCAACAGCGGGCCACGGTCCGACATGACCTGGAAGACGATCGTCGCCGCCGCCGAGCCGCGCGGCTGCCGCAGCACCTTCTACGAGGTGGCCGGGGCGCACGCGCGGCACCGGATGATCGACGCCCTGATCGGGGACGGCCGGTCCGAGTCGTTGCAGATCGCCCTGCGTTATCTGCGGACCGACCCGGTGGAGCAGCTGATCGACGAGGCGAAGGTGTGGTCGTTCTGGGCGTTCCGGCAGCGGTTCACCCAGCGCCTGACCACCGCGATGTCCCCCGGTGAGATGGAGGACGAGCTGTTCGCCGAGATGGCGGAGTGGGCGCGGTGGACGCCGGCGCTGGCCCAGGCGGTCGGGCAGACACCGCCGGCCTGCGCGGTGGAGGACCTGACGGTGATCCACGGGTTGCGGGTGTCCGGGATACAGGCCGCCGAGCGGCTCACCGAGGTCGTGCGGCGGATAACCCTTTAACTTCGGCGCCGGGTGGCCGAAGTTGTCTCCGTGACCGGAAGCGCAGGATCGGATCGGATGGCGCCGCGCGGGTGGTGGCGCCGTCTGATGGCCAGTCGTGCGGTGGCGCGGTCGGCCATCGCGGGCACCGCCGTGGGCATCACCATCCTGGCCGGGTCCGCCGTCTTCGCCTCCACGGTCACCGCCGACGCGACCCGGGAGGTCCGCCGGACCCAGGAGACCACCAAGGTCCTCAACGACATCTCGGTCCGGATCAACGCGCAGGACGCCGCGCTGCACGAGTACCTGGCCACCGGTGGTACCCACTACCGCAGTGAGCAGCTGGCCGCGACCCTCGACTCGGCCCGCGCCGACCTGGACTGGCTTCAGCGTAACCGGGCCGTCGGCCAGGTGGAGCTGGACGCGATCCGGGGCGCGTACGCCAACTACAGCCGGATCGTCGTCGAGATCATGTCGCGGACCGAGCGTGGTTCGAACGTGCAGGGCTACGGCGAGCTGGCGGAGCTGACCTTCGCCCCGCTGCGTGACGAGGTGCTCGAGAACGTGCACAGCAACCAGCAGGAGCTGGCGGACTATCTGCGGGGTGTCGACCGGCGCACGATCCTGGTCCGTACCCTCGCCGAGCTGATGATCCCGGTCGTGGTGCTGTTGTTCGCGGTGTGCGCTTTCGTACTGATCGGTTATCAGCGCCGGGCCGAACGGCAGGCCGAGCGGCGGCTGCACGAGGCCACCCACGACCCGCTGACCGGGCTCGGCAACCGGACGATGTTCCAGGACCGGCTGGCCGCGGCGGTCCACGAGGGCGAGCGGACCGGCGAGCCGTTCAGTCTGCTGCTGATCGACCTGGACCGGTTCAAGGAGGTCAACGACACGCTCGGGCACCAGGCCGGGGACAAGCTGCTGTGCGAGGTGGCGCAGCGGCTGACCCGGACCTGCCGGGCCGGTGACTCGGTGGTCCGGCTCGGCGGCGACGAGTTCGCCGTGGTGCTGCCGGCCACCGCGGAACCGGAGGCCGCCCTGGAGGCCGGGCACCGGCTGCTGGAGACGTTGCGCCAGCCGATCGAGCTGAGCGGGCTGATGGTCGACATCGACGCGAGCATCGGGGTGTCGATGTACCCGGCCGACGGCGCCGACGCCTCGGAGCTGCTGCAGCACGCGGACGTCGCGATGTACGCGGCGAAACGCCGCCGGGACGGGGTGGTCGGTTACGACGTGTCGCTGGACGGCGGTGACACCAACCGGCTGACCCTGCTGAGCGAGCTGCGGCAGGGTGTCGAGCGCGGTGAGCTGGTCGTCTACTACCAGCCGAAGGTGGAGCTGGCCACCGGTGCGACGTGCGGGGCTGAGGCCCTGGTCCGCTGGCAGCATCCGGAGCGAGGACTGCTCGCGCCGGGGGTGTTCGTACCGCTGGCCGAGGAGAGCGGGCTGATCGACCTGATCACAGCCGACGTGCTGGAGCAGGCGCTGGCGCAGATCGCCGAGTGGGAGCGGTCCGGCCACGAGCTGCCGGTGTCGGTGAACATCCCGGCCCGGTCGCTGGCCGACGACACGTTCCCGCTGATGATCGTCGACGCGCTCGCCCGGCACGGGGTCCGGCCCGGCCTGCTCACCCTGGAGATCACCGAGAGTGCCGTCATCGGGGACACCCAGCGGGCCGGTGAGGTGCTTCAGGAGCTTCGCGCGTACGGCGTGAAGATCTCGATCGACGACTTCGGCACCGGTTACTCCTCGATCGCGCACCTGCGGGACATGCCCCCGCACGAGCTGAAGATCGACCGGAGTTTCGTGATGCGGATGAGTGAGAACTCCCGCGACGAGACGATCGTGCGAGCCGTCGTCGACCTGGGCAAGAACCTGCACCTGCGGGTCGTCGCCGAGGGTGTCGAGGACGAGTCGGCGATGCGGGCGCTGCGGGACCTCGGCTGTCACGAGGCGCAGGGCTACCACATCAGCCGTCCGTTGCCGGCCGCTGATCTGACCGTCTGGCTCGACCGGGCCGGATCTCCCGATCTGGCGATTACCGCGGTCTGAGAAGTCCGGCCCGATTACCGTGGGTCAGGTGAACCGTCGATCTCTGCTGACCTCGGCGTGCACGGTCGCCGGGACGGTCGGGCTGGCGCTGGTGACCGGCTGCGGCGAGTCGGAGGGTGGCGGCGGCACCGACGGGCCGGTCGCCGTGCAGCTCGGCGAGCCGGTGAAGGGCAACAGCCCGATGGTGGTGGCCGAGAACTTCTTCGGCACCCAGGTCAATGCGCTGACCGGTGGAAAGTACACGGTCGAGGTGAAACCGGGCGGGGCGCTGGGCGACGACAACCGGGTGACCGAGATGGTCCGGACCGGTCAGGTCGCGTTCTGCAAGACGCTGCTGGCGAACCTGACCGCGTACGACAAACGGCTCGGCGTGGTCAACCTGCCATACGTCTTCCGCGGGCAGGGCAGCTGTCTGGAGGCGATCCGCGGGGAACTGGGCCGCCGCTGCACCAGCATCCTCGACGAGCACGGTCTGACGGTGCTGGCGTTCTTCTATGGCGGGGACCGCAACGTCTACAACCGGCTGCGTCAGATCTACACCCCGGCCGACCTCAAAGGAATGCGGATCCGGGTGCCGCAGAACATCGTGTCGATCGACATGGTGAACGCGCTCGGAGCCATGGCGGTGCCGCTGGCCACCAACGACATCGCCTCGGCGCTGGAGCAGCGGCTGGTCGACGGTGCCGAGAACAGTGCCGTCTTCTACGCCACCGAACAGCACGCGCAGTACGCCCGGTACTTCTCCTGGACCCGGCACCAGCACACCGTGGACGTGTTGCTGGCCAGCAAGACCTGGCTGGCCGGGCTGCCGGCCAAGGACCGGGACGCGATCATGCAGGCCGGAGTGCTCACCCGCGACGAGCAGTTGCGGCTCTGGACGGCGGCCACCTTCGACCAGGTGGCGGCGGCGGATGCGCAGGGTGCGTGGACGAACGAGGTCGACTCGACCGCGTTCCGCAAGACCCTGGCCCCGATGCTGCGCGAGCACCGGGGCACCTTCGGTGACCTGGCCAGCCTGCTGCCCGAACTGGGCTAGTGCGCCGGCCAGGCCCTAGTACTCCCGGGTGGGCAGGGCTTTGCGGGCGGCCTCGGCGTCGAAGACGGTCTCGGTCACCGGCACGTGCCGGGGCGTGGTCTCGCCGGCGGCGGCTTTGGCCACCAGATCCAGCAGCTGGGGGCCGAACAGTGGGTTGCATTCGACGACGAAGTCGAGCTTGCCCGCGGCGAGAGCGGTGAGCCCGTCCCGGCTGGCGTCCACCGTGACGAGCGCGATGTCCTTGCCGGGCTTCTTCCCGGCTGCCTCGATGGCGGCGACGGCACCGATGCCCTCCTCGTCGTTGTGCGCGTAGACCGCGTCGATGTCGGGGTACTTGGTGAGGAATCCGGCCATCACCTTCTGCCCGCCCTCCCGGCTGAAGTCACCGTCGCGGGAGGCGATCACCTCCAGGTGCGGGGCGGCCTTGATCGCGGTGTGGAACCCGGCGAGCCGGCCGTTGGCGGCGGCCGATCCGGTGGTCCCCTCGATCTCGACGACCTTGACCGGGCCGGTGGTGTCGCGGAACCGCCCGACCATCCACTCGCCGGCTTTGCGGCCCTGGGCGGTGAAGTCGGAGCCGAGCGCCGAGACGTAGAGCGAGGTGTCGGTGGTGTCGACCGCCCGGTCGGTGAGGATGACCGGGATTCCGGCGTCCTTGGCCTGCTGGAGCACCCCGTCCCAGCCGGACTCGACGACCGGGGAGAGGGCGAGGACGTCCACCCCGCGGGCGATCAGGTCCCGCAGGTCGGCGATCTGCTGCTCCTGGGTGCGCCCGTCGTCGCGCACGTCCAGGGCGACTCCGGCGGTGGCGGCGGCCTGCACGATCGACCGGGTGTTCGCCCGGTGCCAGGCCCCGTCGCTGCCCACCTGCACGAAGCCGAGACTGACCGAGCCGTCGTCGGCCGGGGCGCTCTCGGTGCCGGTGCCGCCGCACGCCGAACAGAAGACCGCGGTCAGCATGGCCAGGACCGTCGACGTCCGCCTCATCCATGCAATCTACCCTTTATCGCACCAAAGCGTGCCGGTAGCCGGGCCTCGATAAGGTCTGGCCATGCCTACCTCTCCGTACCTGCGCGCCGTCGGCATGGCCGTCCTGCAAGCCGGTGTCAGCGGCACCTGGATCGCGGCCCGCGAGCTGTCGCCGGCCCGCCGCCGCCTGGCCCGCGCCGGCACGGTAGCCGCGCTGGCCGCCGTCAGTTACGCCGTCACGCCGGACAAGACCGGTGCCGCCGGCGACGAGATCGCGCTCGCCCCGCACCCGTTCCCGGTCTCCGATCCGCCGGCTGCCACCCAGGAGCCGGAGTTCGTCTTCGACAAGCGCAAAGCCGCCCTGACCGCGGGAGCGCTCGCCCTGTCGGTGGCGGCGCTCGTCGGCCGCCGTCAGCTGGAGAAGCGCTGGCTGGCCCGGCTGACCAGAAAAAGCCACCCCCACCCCACCAGAGCATTGGCGGTACGGATGGCAACGGTCGAGTTCGCCGGCATCCTGGCGGTCCAGCTCGCCGACGCGCACAAGGAGGCCCGGGCCCGGTAGGACGACGCCGGGCGACCGGTGGAATTCTCCTCCCACCGGTCGCCGTGCCCCCGGAGGCGCATCACTGCCCCTCAGTCCCCGTGGGGTGGCGCTGGCCCGGAACACGCCCGTGCTCTACATTGCGACATCGAGCTACATGCGTTGTCCCGCCGTCGCGACTATACGCTGTCTTTACACTTTGGTGTCAACGAGCGTGTACCGCCGGGCGATTCCGCGACACGACTGTTTACCGCACGTCCATCTAGGAGGACCGGTGGCGCCGCACCAGACCGGACACGACTCACCGGCTCCGGAGACACTCGCGGCCCGACTGGAGTTCCTCTTCGACCGGGTCCGGCCGACCGCCGGTGAACTGGGGCCGGGCGAGGAGTCCGGCCGGCGGTACACCACCAAGGAGATCGCCAACAAGATCAACGAGCTGGGGCGGCGGGACGGCACCGGAGTCACCATCAGCGCCGCCTACGTCGGGGAGATGCGCCGCGGCATCACCACCGATCCGCGTACCTCCCACGTACAGGCCCTGGCCCGGGCCTTCGGGGTGGATCCGGGGTTCTTCGTGGACGACGCGGTCACCCGGCGGGTGCGCGAGCAGATCGACATGCTCAACGAACTCCGGCAGATGAAGGTCCAGCAGGTCGCGCTCCGCCGGGTGCTGCGCCAGCAGGGGCTCTCCGACGACAGCACCCACCTGATCGAACTACTCGTCGACCGCTGCCGCAAACTCGAAGGGCTCGACGAGAGCGACGAGAGCGACGAGAGAACCGCCTGATGGCCGATCGCGCGCTGCGCCGCCGGTGCGAGCGGATCCTTGCCGACCTCGGCCTGCCGGACGCCGCCGGGGTCCGCGAGCTGTGCGACGTCCTGGCCGGCCGGCAGGGCCGCCCGATCCACCTGATCGGCGAGCACCTGCCCACCTCCAGCCCGTGCGGGCTCGCGGTGCGCACCGAGCGGTTCGACGTCGTCTTCTACGAGGCCGGCACCAGCCGGATGCATCAGGAGCACATCATCCGGCACGAGCTGGGCCATCTGATCTGCGGCCATTTGACCGCGCCGGTCCTCGACGCCGAGGCCTCCCGCCTGCTGCTGCCCGACCTCGACCCGTCGCTGGTGCAGGCCGTGCTGGGCCGCACCGACTACAGCGAGGTCCAGGAGAAGGAGGCCGAGATGATCGCCTCCCTGCTGCTGCGCCGTTCGGTGCTGGCCCGGCCCCGGCCCGCCGCCACCGAGGACCCGGTGCTCAACCGCCTGCACCACACGCTCATCGACCCCGGCGGGCGGTGAGCGATGTCCTCGGTGATCTATCCGCTGGTGGCGGCACTGGCACTGATCGCGCTGGCGTACAAGATCCCGCCGTTGATCCGGGATCCGCGCAGCGCGACCCGGCGCGCGCTGGTGACGATGCTGGCCTGCCTGGTCTGGGCGCCGGCCGCGAACACCCCGTTCGTCTACGTGCGCATCGACGAACTGTTCGGTGTCCCCAACATCGCCCGGCTGATCGCCCACTACGGGATCATCGGGTTCGCTGTCTCGGTGCAACTGCTCCTGCTGCACTGGACGGTCACCGACCCGCCCCGGCGCAGCACCTGGTTCCGGTTCCTCGCGGTGGCCGCCGGTGCCGCGGCGATGGCCGTCCTCTTCGCGCTCGCGCCCCTCGACACCACTTTGACCAGCGAGTTCACCACCCGGTACGGCGACGCGCCCTACATGGCCGAGTACATGATGGTGTACCTGGGCTACTTCGTGATCGCGCTGGCCGACATCCTGCGACTGTCCTGGCGGTTCGCCCGCCGGACCCGGCAACGGTTCCTGCGCCTCGGTCTGCGGCTGGTCGGCTGGGGCGCGGTCTTCGGGCTGGCCTACTGCGCCGAGAAGGCGTTCTACATCGGCGCTCGCAACATCGGCTGGGAACCGATCCCGGCGGCCGTGCAGCAGCAGATGTCGCCGCTGCTCACCGGGCCGGGCTGCGTGCTCATCCTGATCGGTTTCACCATCCCCTCCTGGGGTCCGAAGGTGGCCGCCGCCGCAGCCTGGCTGCAGCGGCTGCGCACCTACCACCGGCTCTACCCGCTGTGGGCGTTGCTGAGCCGGGCCACCCCGGAGATCGCGCTCGACCCGAGCCACACCCGCCGCGGTGCGGTCCGGGACATCGACTACCGCCTGGTCCGGCTGGTGGTCGAGATCCGCGACGGCTGGCTGGCGCTGCGCCCGTGGTTCGACGCCCGGGTGGCGCGGGAGGCGGACTACGGCGACCCCTATCGGGTGCAGGCTGCCGTGCTGGCGGCCGCGATCCGGGCCAAGGCTCGCGGCGAACAACCCGCCGAACGCTGGACGGCCGACCCTCGGGGCGGCACCGACATCGCCGGGGAGACCGCGCATCTGCTGCGCATCGCCCGGCACCTGCGGGCGGCCGGGCCCGCACCGACCAAACAGGTGGTGGTTTCGTGAGCGAGACTCTGCGGCACATCGAAGCGCTGGCGGCGCTGCTGCCGGACGCCCAGCGCAGTGCCCACGCGTACGCCCGGAAGATCGATCTGTTCTCCGGGTCCGGCGACGTCGAGGCGGCGCATCCCAGCGGGCGGGCCTACGTCGCGGCGACCCGGATGGCGCTGCTGCAGAGCGAGGTCAGTGAGGCCCTGCAGGAGATCCGCAGCCGCGACCTGGACCTGGACCCGGCGGCCCGCCGCCCGGACGACGCGCTCAGCCTGGAACTGGCCGACATCCTGATCCGGACCCTGGAACTGTCCGAGTACCTGGGTGTCGACCTCGGCGCCGCCCTGGTCGCGAAGACCGCCGACACCCTCGGCGGTTACCGCCACGGCGGCGTCCGCTTCTAGGTCAGGCGAACCGGCAGGTCGACCAGGCCACGGGCCCGGAACGACGGCCGCCAGCGCAGCTCACCGGCCGGGACGGCCAGGCGCAGCTCGGGGAAACGCCGCAGCAGGGTGCCGATGGCGATCTCCAGCTCGATCCGGGCCAGCGGGGCGGCCACGCAGTAGTGGATGCCGTGCCCGAAGGTCAGGTGACCGCCGGACCGGCCGGGGAGCACCGTGCCGGGGTCGGTGAAGACCGCCGGGTCCCGGTTCGCCGCGCCGACCACGAGGAGCACGGTCTCCGCCCGCGGCACCACGACGCCGTCCACCTCGACGTCCTCGGTGGTGAACCGCCGCAGCAGAACGGTCGCCGGTGGCTCGTACCGCAGAAGTTCCTCGACGGTCTTCCCGATGTCCGCCACCATGCCGGACCGGTCCGGCACCGTCAGCAGGGTGAGGACGCCGGTGCCGATGGCGTGCACGGTGTTCTCGAAACCGGCGAGCAGCAGCAGGAACGCGAGCGAGGTCAGCTCGTCCTCGGACAGCCGGTCGCCGTTCTCGCGGGCGGCGATCAGCGCGGAGAGCAGGTCGTCGGCCGGTTCGGCGCGTTTGCGGGCGAGCAGGTCCACCAGGTAGGCGTGGATGGCGGCGACGGCCCGCAGCCCGGCCCGGGGATCGTCGCGCGGCGGGACCAGCATGACGTCGGTCCACGACCGGAAGTCGGCACGGTCGGTCTCCGGCACCCCGAGCAGCTCGCAGATGACCGCCACCGGCAGCGGACCGGCGTACCCGCGGATCAGGTCCGCCTCGCCGTCGCCCGGCAGCGCGTCCAGCAGGTCGTCGGCGGTGCGCTGGATCAGCGGCCGCAGGTTCTCCACCCGGCGCGGGGTGAACGCCTGCGACACCAGACGGCGGATCCGGGTGTGGTTCGGCGGGTCCATGTTGAGCAGGTTGGCGTCCAGCGCCGGAGGCAGCGAGAAGCCCCGCCAGCTGCCGTCGCCGTTGCTCTTGTCGACGGACAGCCGGGGGTCGCCGAGCAGGGCGCGAACGTCGGAATACCTGGTCACCAGCCAGACCGGGGAACCGTCGGGCAGGTCCACCCGGCTGGCGGGCGCGGAGTCGCGCAGGCCGGCCCAGACCGGGTACGGGTCGCGGAAGAACTCCTCGGAGACCGGTAGCTGCACGCATCCTCCTGGCACGAAGAAAGTGAACAAGGAAAGGCCGGGCATCCACGGGGGAAGATGCCCGGCCTTTCGTCTTAAATCGAATCACATTCATACCCGGTTCCGCTACTCGGGAGCATCATCCGGTCTTCTCACGTTCGGCCCCGGCGCGCCGATTGGTCAGAAGGACGGACCGCGAGGGAAGAAGGCGCGATGGCGGGGTGGCGGTGGTATCTCGCCGTGTGCGCTGTCGGTGCCGTCGTCCACAACCTGGTGCCGCCGGGCCCGGCACAGGCGGTGATCGTCTCGATCGTGCACTTCTCCGGCGTGGCCGCGATCCACCTGGGGGTCCGCCGGTATCGGCCGGCCACCCCGCCCCAGGACGGCATGATCGGCCGGTGGCGGCTGGTCTCGCTGGCCATCGCCGGTCTGATGGCCCCGCTGGTGCTGACCATCGAATGGCTCCCCGACGACGAACAGCTCGACGTGCCGGTCGTGGTCGGCGGCAGCGTCCTGCTCTTCCTGCTGGTGATGGCCCGGCTGCACGGTGTCGTCGACCTGGACGGTTTCAAGGCGCCACCGACGAGCAGGCAGCCGTGATCGCCGCCCGGATCGTCGAGGCGGTGGCCGAACCGATCCCGGTCGGTGGGGTGCCGGTCCGGGTGGGCGCCAGCATCGGCGTCATCACGGCGCCCGGGGGCGCCGACCCGGAGAACGAGATCAAGAGAGCGGACACCGCGATGTACGCAGCGAAAGCCGCCGGCCGTGGCCGGGTGCACCAGACGTGAACGCCATCGGCACCGGAACGAGCCGCGGCCCGGCGGCCACCACCGCGGCCGTGGCGGCGGCCCTGGGCGGCCGGACCCCGGCGCCCGGTGACCTGGTCGTCGTCTTCCCCACCAGCGACCAGGACCCGCGGGCGGTGCTGGACGACGCCCGGGCGGTCGCGGGCGCGGCCACCACGGTCGGCTGTTCGTCGTTCGAGTCGTTCTCCATCGACGGGCACGTGCCGTCCGGCTGTGTCGCCCTGTACCTGCCCGCCGGTGGCGCGTCGATCGGTGTCGCGGCCGGCGAACCGCTCGGTGACGACATCGCCGGTGCCACCCGCCGGACGGCTGAACAGGCCCGGGTGCGGGCGGGCGGCGGTCACCCGTACTCGGTGCTGATGATCCTCTCCGACGGTCTCGCCGGCGACCAGCGTGAGGTGATGCGCGGCGCCTACGCGGTGGCCGGGGCGACCGTGCCGATCGTCGGTGGCACCGCGGCCGAACCGCTGCGGATGGTGCGGACCTACCAGCTCGCCGAGGACCGGGTCCTGCACAACGGGGTGGTCGCCGTCTGGATCGACTCGCCGGTCCCGCTCGGTGTCGCCACCGCGCACGGCTGGCGGCCGACCGGCAAGGCCATGTTCGTGACCCGCGCCGAGGGCAATGTGATCCGCGAACTGGACGGGCGCCCGGCCCGGGACGCCTACCTGGCGATGCGCGGCTGCGACCCCCGGGAGGTCGAGGGGATGTCGTTCGCCGGGCTGGTGATGGACCGCCCGCTGGGGCTGCCGAACGCGTCCGGGCACTTCGACGTCCGGCACATCCTCGGCAGCACCCCGGACGGCGGGCTGACCATGTTCGGTCACGTCAGCGACTACGCGGTCGTGCAGATCATGGAGAGCACCTTCGCGGAGCTGATCGACGCCGCCGGGCAGGCCACCGCGGATGCCGTCGCCCAGCTCGCCGGGCCGCCGCGCGGGGCCCTGGTGTTCAGCTGCACCGCGCGGACCGCGCTGTTCGGCGACCGGGCGTCGGCCGAGGCCGAGGCGGTGACGGCCGCCCTGTCCGGTGCGCCGTCGGCCGGGCTGTTCACCTACGGCGAGTTCGCCCGGGTGGCCGGGTCGAGTGGCTTCCACAACGCGACGGTGGCGGTGCTGGCGTTCTGATGGCTGACTCCTCTGTTGACGACTCTGTCGACGACCAGGAACTGACCCGGCTACGCGACGAGGTCCGTGACCTGCGCGCGCGGATCGCCGCGTCGCACGCCGCGTCGGCGCAGGCGCTGTCGCGGGCCACCCGGATCGCCCAGGTGGTGAGCATGCTCGGCCGGCTCAGCGACGCCGACGACATCCTGGCCAGCGCGACCGGTGAGGTGGCCGAACTGTTCGCCGCCGACGTGGCGTTCTTCTGGCTGGTGCGCGACGGGCGTACCGAACCGGCCGGTTCCTGGGGCGTCCCCGACCGCGACATGCCGGCCGGCGATCCTGAGGTACCAGCGGCCGTGGTCGCGGCGACCGCGGCCGATCCGCTGCTCGCCGGCCCGGCCGGCCCGGTGCCGGTACCTCAGTGGCTGTCCGGGTACCGCGTCCGGCACGCCGCCTGGGCCCGGCTGGCCACCGGCGACGAGGCCCTGGGCTACATGGTGCTGATGCGCCGCAGTGACACCCCGTTCGACGGCGCCGACACCCTGGAACTACGCGCGGTCGCCACCCGGCTGGCCCTGGCGGTGGACAACGACCGGTTGCAGCGCCGCACCCAGCAGCAGCTCCAACGGTTGCGGCGGCTGCACGAGCTGACCCAGCGACTGGTCGGCATCCTCGACCTGACCCAGGTGGTCCGGGAGGTCGAACAGATGGTGACCGCCGAGGTCCCGGTCACCGCCGCCACCCTCCACCTGTCCCCCGGGCGGGAACCCGCTACCGGCCGGGTCGTGGCGCTGAGCGCCGGAGGGCGCGACCTAGGGAGCCTGGTGGTCGACGGCGCCCCGCCGGAGGGCAGCGAGGCCGACGCCCTGCTGATCCACCTGGCCGACATCGCGGCGCTGGCTGTCTCCAAGGCGCTGCTGTTCGAACGGGTCAAGGACCAGGCCCAGCACGACTCCCTGACCCGGCTCGCGAACCGGGCCCTGTTCATGGAACGCCTCGAACAGGCGGTCACCGCGGCCGAGAACACCGGCGGTTCGGTGGGCGTGATCTTTGCCGACCTGAACGGGTTCAAGGCGGTCAACGACACGTACGGCCACGACGTCGGCGACGCCCTGCTGACCGGTGTGGCGCGGCGCCTGGCCGGGGCGGTCCGCAAGGACGACCTGGTGGCCCGGCTCGGCGGCGACGAGTTCGTGGTCCTCTGCACGGTCTCCGGCCCGGACGAGGCGAGTGCCCTGGCCCGGCGGCTGGCCGGGGCACTGCAACCGTCGTTCGCGCTGGGCGGTCTGCGCCTGTCGGCGGGTTCCAGCTTCGGAGTGGCGATCACCGACGAGGTGGGTTACGACCCGGAGGCGCTGCTGCGGGCCGCCGACAGTGCCATGTACCGGGTCAAGGGTTCGTCCGGGCGTTGAGCGACGGCATCTCCGGATCGCTCCAGGCGGTCTGGAGCACCGTCGTCCCGTCACTGTGCCGGGACAGGACACCCCGGCCCGGAGGCTGCGGCCGGGGCCGGACCTTGCCGAACAGCTTGCCTTCCTCGGGGCTGCCGGACATCACCAGAACCGGGCTGTCGAGTTGTTCGAGACGGCGCAGCAGCGGCTCGTACGTCGCCCGGCCCGCACCGCCCGCCCGGCGCGCGATGATCAGGTGCAGGCCGATGTCCCGCGCGTACGGGATCAGCTCCACCAGCCCGGACAGCGGATTGTTACCCGGAGTGACCACCAGGTCGTAGTCGTCGATCAGGATGAACAGGTCCGGGCCCCGCCACCAGCTGCGGTCGCGCAACTGTTCCCGGGTCACGTCCGGGCCGGGCAGCCGACGGGACATCGCGGCGATGATCGAACCCATCGCGTCGTTCAGCACCGTCCCGGACGTGGCGTGGGTCAGCAGGTGCTCCCCGTCGACCGCGCCGAGCAGGCCACGCCGGTAGTCGACGAGCACCAGGCGGGCCTCGTCGAGTGTGTACCGGCTGGTGACCGACCGGGCGATCAGCCGCAGCAGGTTGGTCTTGCCGCATCCCTGATCCCCGAAGATCACCAGATGCGACGAGGATTCCGCGTCGTCGAACCGGACCGGCGCCAGGTTCGCCTCGTCGAGCCCGATCGGGATGCCCGGACCGGTGAGATCGGCGGCCGGCAACAGCCGGGGCAGCAGCCGCAGTCTCGGTGCCCGCTCGGCCGGCCAGATGGCCTTGGCCCGCGCGACCAGCTCCGCGGAGCCCCGCGCCGAATCGAAGAGATCATTCGGACCTTCGACGCGCGGTACGGCGGTCAAGAAGTGCAGTCCCTCCCGGGTCAGTCCCCGGCCGGGCGTGGTGGGCACGGTGCGCGCGGCCCGCCGGTCGATCTCCGACTCGGCGGCGACACCGAGCCGCAGTTCGATCCGGGTGCCGAACAGGTCCCGCATGTCACCGGGGATCTCGGCCCAGCGGGTCGCGGTGATCGCCACGTGGACCCCGTAGTCCAGCCCGCGGGTGGCCAGGTCCAGCACCGTCCGGTCGATGTCCCGGTGGTCCTCGCACAGCTCCGCCCACCCGTCCACCACCAGGAAGACCTCACCGAACGGGTCGTCGGAGTCGGCACGGCCGGTGAACCGGGCCTCCCGCGCGCCGATCAGGGCATCGACCTCGGCCAGTGTCCGCCGGATGATGTCGGTGTCGGACCGCCCGGCCATCCCGGACATGTGTGGCAGGCCGGCCATCGCGTTCAGGTCGCCGCCGCCCAGGTCGATGCAGAGGAACTGCACCTCACGCGGGTCGTGGGTGAGGGCCAGCGCGGCGATCAGGGTGCGCAGCAGGGTGCTCTTGCCGGACCGGTCGCCGCCGACCACAGCGATGTTGCCGGCCGCACCGCCGAGTTCCAGCAGGTACGGTTCCTGCCGCTGTTCGTACGGCCGGTCGGTGACACCCACCGGCACAGTGAGCCGGGCCCGCCGCTGTTCGCCGAGCAGGTCGACGATGTTCGGCGCCACGACCAGCGGCGCCAGCAGGATCTGATGGGCCGGCGGGCCCTCGACGGCGAGCCGGACGGCGATCACGTCGAGCAGACTCGCACCACCCTCCTCCCGGTAGGCGCCGTCGACCGTGGCGGCCCGGAACCACTGCAGGCTGGAGGTGCCGGTCTTCAGGAACCCGGCGCCGGGCGTCTTCGGCAGCTCGAAGGCGTCCGGGACCCCGATCAGCTCCTGGCTCTCCCGCTCGGAGGCGGTGCGCAGGGCGATCCGGTACGACAGGTGGGTGTCCAGGCCCCGCAGCCGGCCCTCCTCCAGGCGCTGTGCGACGAGCAGCAGATGCATGCCCACCTCGGCACCGGACCGGGCGATCGTCATGAACGCGTCGATGAAGTTCGACCGGAGGTCGACCGCGTCCTGGAACTCGTCGACCACCACCAGCAGCCGCGGCATCGGGATCCGCGGGTCGTCCTTGATCAGATTCCGGCGGCGTTCGATCTCGCCGAGGAGCGCCTGCAGCAGACGGTTGTCGTCGTGTTCGGACTCGCCCACGTAGCTCAGGACCGCCCCGGTGTGCGGCAGGTCGTCCAGGTGCCCGCCGGTCAGGCCGCCGGCCCGGTCGATCAGCAGGAAGTTGACCTCCGACGGCGAGTGGGTGACCGCGAAGGCGATGAGGATCGTCCGGATCAGCTGGGTCTTACCGGTGCCGGTCGCCCCGACGATCAGGCCGTGCGGGTTCTCCCCCAGATCGATCTCGACGACCGCGCCGTCGGCCCCGGTGCCGATCGGGACCCGCAGCAGGTGCCGATCCGGGCCGGGCTGCCAGGTGGATCGCGGGTCCAGGGCGGCGGCGTCCGGGATGCCGAGCAGGTCGGTCAGCACCGCGCTGTGGCCGAGCCGCCGGACGTTCTCCACCGGCGGTTCCTTCTCCTCACCGGCGAGCTGCCGGGTGGAGAGACGGCGGGACAGGTCTTCGGCCTGCGCCACGGTGAGCATGTCCGGCGTACCCAGCTGGGTGGTCTGCTTGGGGGTGTCGATCGCGACCGCGGCGGCGGTGACGTTGAGTCGCAGCAGCCACCGGCCGGCACCTCCGGGCGCCTGGCCGGACAGGTCGACGACAGTGGTCGACTTCGGGCCGACCCCGACCAGGCGGCAGGTCGGCGCCACCTCACCGCCGTCCAGGATCACCACCAGATGCGCGCCGGACTCCGGGGTCTTCGCGGCCGGGTCGTAGCGGGGCCGGTCGGACAGGTCCCGGCCGAGCGTCTTCTCCAGGTCCAGCAGCGTCTCGAAGACCAGCGTCCCGGCAGCGGCCCGGGTGTGCGGCAGCTGCCGCACCCAGTCCCAGGCGGCCAGCCGGCCGGGCTCGGCGACCACCGCGATCCGCAACTCCTCCGGCGAGTGCAACACCGCGAGCTGCGCGATCATGGCCCGGGTCAGGCCGGTCACCGGTTCCCGCTCGCCCCGCAACGTCACCCGGCTGAACGCCCGCAGCCGCACCGACAGCGGCAGATGCGGCACGGCGATCGCGGTGCTGGTCTCCAGGTCCTCGATGGCCGACGGTTCGAGCGCGGCGATGTCGACGGTCGGCTTGCGGGCGTCGACCGCCACCCGGACCTCGGCGAAGTCCTCGTCGCCGGTACGCCGCTCCCACATCCGCGACGACCCCACCATCGACGGCAGCGCCGCCGGCTCCGGATGCCGCCAGAGCAGCGCGGTCCGCTGCCGGCTCAACTGCCGCAGGTGATCGACCGGCGACTCTCCGGTCACCGGCTCCGGCCCGGCCTGCCGTGGTGGCCTACGGAACATCCCGGTGTCCAACGCGTCCTCCCAGTGACCGACGAACCGACGCCCATCGTAGGAGGCCGCTCTCCGGCATCCCGCCCGGTAGAGCCCCCAGTTGACATGTATCGACATTCGTAATTATCTGGCAAGGTTTGTTCGCAGGTAGAAGCCCGTTCCCCGAACAGAAGGGCCGATTCATGCGCCGACTCCTCCTGACCGCCGCGATCGCTCTGGCCGGCCTGCTCGCCCCGTCCACCGCGGCAGCAGCCGCCGAAATCCCCGGCCCGTTCGTGGTCGGCGGCACCCCCGCCAGTGAGAACTACCCGTTCATGGTCTACGTGTCCGGCTGCACCGGCTCCCTGATCAAAGCCAACTGGGCCGTCACGGCAAAACACTGCACCACCCCCTCCTCGGTACGGGTGGGCAGCACCGACCGGGCCGCGGGTGGCATCGTCGTCGCCGTCACCAGGGCCGTCAGCCACCCGACCATCGACGTGAAGCTGCTGCAACTGGCCAGCTCGGTGTCATACGCCCCCGCCCCCATCCCGACGACATCCGGCGCCGTCGGCACCGCCACCCGCATCATCGGCTGGGGCCAGACCTGCCCCACCCCCGGATGCGGCTCCGCCCCGCGCGTCGCCAACCAGCTGGACACTTCGATCGTCGCCGACAGCCGCTGCGCCGGCATCAACGCCGCCTACGAGATCTGCACCAACAACACCAACGGCACCGCCGGCGCGTGTTACGGCGACTCCGGCGGCCCGCAGGTCCGTCAGGTGAGCGGCCGCTGGAACCTGATCGGCGTCACCAGCCGCGCCGGCAACAGCAGCTCCACTTGCGCCACCGCTCCGTCCATCTACGGCGACCTCCCGTCCATCCGGGCCTGGGTGAACACCCAGGTCGGCGGCCTCCCGTCCTGACCGACCCCGGCGCGGCCCGGTAGAGGTCGGCCGGTGGCACCGCGAATCCCGCCAGGTAGCGGCGCATCCGCACATCAGCGAGATGAAACGGCGCTGCGGCCGGGAACCGGGCCTCAGCCAGCCACGCGTACAGGTCCGCGTCCTCCGGGAGCCGCCCGCGCAGCACCGCCTCCAGCACCTCGGTGACGATCTCCAGGTACGGCACCTCACCGACCGTGTTCGGCCCGTCCAGCAGCAGCGTCTTCAGATCCGGCCGCCGCGCGAACAGCTGGTCCTTCGTCACCGTGGGCTGGTCGGCCAGGATCATCCGCAACAGGTCGGCCAGATAGACCCCGGCGAGTAGACGGTCCGCGCCTCGTCCACCGGCCGCAGGTCGAGTTCACCGAACAGACGCAGGCAGGAAGGCAGATCACGCGACATGGAAGCCTCTTCCGCCGGGGAACACGGCACTACCGCCCGAGCGCGGATCAGCATACTTCCACTGTGGACAAACTTAACTGTTGTCTATCCGATGCTCGACAGGCCCTGAGGCGCCAGCGGATTCCCTACTTGGGGACTTCTGTAACGGTGAGCAGTACATTTGCTGCGTGGAAGCGCGGCGCCTCGCAATACTGGCGGCCATGGCAGAACATCAGGCGGGGCTGTTCAGCACCGCCCAAGCCGTTGCGGCCAGATAGCTCACCCGGCGGACCGCGCCCACTCACGGCGCACGAAGTCCCAGGCGCCACCGGCGCTCCCGTCCAGAAGCGGATCCAGGAACGGCCCGACCACGGCGAGCGCGCCGTCGAGGTCGAGCGCCGTCAGGCCGACCGCCCGGCGCGCCTCGGCCCGATATCCGGCCGTCCACAGGCCACGATCAGGAACGCCGAACTCGGACGGCAGTTCCAGAACGCGGCGCCGGCCCTCCTTACGCAGCGCCCGCATCTGGAGTTCCGCGTCGACGGTGGCCCGCTCGGTGATCGCGACCAGGTCGATCAGGTCCTTGAATCTGGTGGACGGCCGCCCGTCGTGCCGTTCGAAAATCGCGCACACCTTGTCGGCGACGTGGTCGACCAGTGGGTAGGCCCGCCACAGCCTCTTCTCCGAGGCGAACAGCGAGGTCAGCGGCGGGACGGAATCCGGCTCGGCGCTCATCTCCACGCCGTCGGCCACGATGTCGACCTGGAAGGCGGTCCACACCTTCGTACCGATGAACGATCTGACCCGCACCTGCGCCGCCTGGGCACCGGCGGCCCGGATCCGGGCCGCCGGACCGACCTCGAACCTCATCCAGTCACCGATGTCGAGTGCCGCGGCGAGCCGCAGCTGCCGCTCGACGTCGGCGATCGCACCGGCCCGGTACACGTCGACGTCGATCGTGTGGCGGGCGGAGACGCGCCTGGCCAGCAGTGCCGTGGCGCCTTTGATCACCCAACCGTCATCGGTCCGGTACAGCCGTTCGATCAGTTGGTCGTAGGCGTACTGGCGCTGCAGGTCCGGCAACGGCCAAGAGCCGCCTGACGCTTCCACGCGAAGTTTGTCGGTGACAGCCCGGCGCATGGCGTCCGGTGTCCGGTGCCACGGGTTCGGCCGTGTCATCCGGCACATTCCTTGGCGGCGGCGGCGGCGGCTTCGGCGAGCCACCTCTCCTGCTCGGGGTCTCCGGACAGATCCAGCAGCCAGCGAAGCAGGCCGATGCCGTCCTGGCGGCGCAGTTCGAACGCCGCGGCATGCGGGGCGATGGCCGCGGCAACCGATGCGGGACCGTCCAGGGCCAGCCGCAGCGCGTCGGCCACCAGTTGACCCACCGCGCCCAGATCCTCCCGGTCCGCCAGCAGGTCCGCCGCGATCCGGCCGGGTCGTGTCACGGGAAGGCCGGCCAGGGTGACGCAGTCCGCCGCCACGTCACCACGATGCAGCCGGACATCCGTACGCCGGGTCTGCTTTCTGGTCGCAAGGGTGAACTCGTGGGTGTCGGCCGGCAGATGCCCGATCCCGAAGAGCATCGCCGCGGATCGGTGCGACACGGCCCCGGACTCCGGAACACGTTCCCAGGCCGGCAGCCCGGGTTCGAGCTGCAGCCAGGCGGCACGCAGCTCCAGATGGTCGGTCCCACCGCCGCCGCGAACCCGGTAGACGCCGTGCGCGACCCGCTCCAGGGCACCTCGGTGCACCCCACGTGCCAGCGTGGCCCAGGCGACTCCGGTCGATTCGACCTGCTGTTTGGTGACCAGCCCCCACTGCTCGTCGGCAACCGTCAGGACATCAGACCACCCGCCACTCATACCTTCAATCTATAGCGGAAAAGTGACAGATTGCAGCTCCACATCCGGGGGTTACTGCAAAATATCGCGAATATGCTATAGAAAGAAGTCCTCCTCGTCAGGAGGCGCGTCTCTGGGCGTCCCGGGTGTGGTGGTCGGGGTCGTGGGTGGCGACGCCGCCGCCGGTGGTCTTGGCGTGATACATGGCGGCGTCGGCGTGGCGGAACAGTTCGTCGCCGTCGGCTCCGGCCGGGGCCAGGGCGATGCCCAGGCTGCCGCTGATCGTTGCGGGACTGCCGTTCAGCAGGAATTCGTGGCGCAGGACGGCGACCAGTTCGCCGGCGAGTTCGGCGGCTTCGGGCAGGGTGGCGTGGGGCAGCAGCACGGCGAACTCGTCGCCGCCGAGGCGGGACACCAGGCCGTGGTCGGCGACGGTGGTGCTGAGGCGCCGGCCGGTTTCGATCAGCAGCAGGTCGCCGGCCTGGTGGCCGAGGGTGTCGTTGACGGCTTTGAAACCGTCCAGGTCGATGACCATCATGGCGACCGGGGCGGCGGCCAGTGACCGGCTGAGTTCGCGGTGGAAGAGGTCGCGGTTGGGCAGGCCGGTCAGCGGGTCGTGCAGGGAGCGGTGCCGGCTCTCGGTGGCCTGGTCGACGAGGCGGCGCTGGTAGCCGACCACCATCTTCAGGATCATCGCGACCAGGATCAGGCCGATGGCGAACCCGGCCGACGTGCCGAACAGCAGCCGCACCTGGGTTAGCCGTAACGCACTGACCTGCTGCTGGGCGTACTCGTGGTAGGCGCGGGACACTTCGTCGACGTCGTTCTGCAGGGAGTAGAACGCGGGTGTCACCTCGAGCCGGTCGAGCTGGATGGATTCCGGGTCACTGTCGGCGACCATGGTGATGAGTTGTTCGGCGAGCTTGCGGTACCGGGTCTGGGCGGCGCGCAGCCGGCCGGCGTCGGCGCGGGCCTGCTGGTCGTTCTTGCCCGCGACTTCGGCGAGCACCCGGTCGGCACCGGCGGCGACCTGGTCGAAGCGCTGTTTGACGGCGACCGACGGTTCGACCTGGTAGTGCCGCAGGTTGACCTCCTGCATGGCGACGGCGATCCGGGCTTCGGTGAACAGCATGTCGACCACCAGCGCGTCGCCCTGCTGGCTGGTCGCGCGGGTGGTGTGCACGGTGCCCTGGATGACGTAGGCGGCCAGGGTGAGCAGGACGGCGGCCAGCGCGACGGGCATCAGCACGCTGTACCGACGGTTGGTCCGGGTCACATCCGGTTGATCGGCGCTCGCGGCGTTCCGGTGAGGAAAACCTCCCACGCTCGCGGCGTTCCGGCCAGGGAAACCTCCCGCGCTCGCGGCGATCCGGTGCGGAAAACCTCTCAGGCGAAGCGGCGGTACGCCGAACAGGTTGCCGAACCGCGCGAACGGATCGAACGGGTCGAACGGAGTCCTCGGGTGCCGGGTCGGAGATTACTGACCGTTCTGCTGACGGCGGTCACGCTGGCAGCCTGCGGATCGGCGGAGGAGAGCGGCGAACCCACCGCGTCGGAGGCGGCGACGGTCCGGCTGGGCGCGCTGCTGCCGTTGACCGGCCGGAGCAGTCATTCGGGTGAGGCGATGCGCAACGGTGCCCAACTGGCGGTCGAGGAGATCAACGCGGCGGGCGGGGTGCTGGGCCGGCCGGTCGAGATGGTCGTCGCGGACGACGCCTGTGATCCGGGTACCGCGGTGACGGCGGCTCAGCAGATCGTCGACGACGGCATCGTGGTGTCGGTCGGCGGGTACTGCAGCAGCGCCGTGGTGCCGACCCTGCGGATCTTCCGGGACGCCGGGATCCCGATGGTGATCTCGCAGGCCAATTCGACGGACCTGATCAAACCGAAGTACGACAGTGTCTTCCTGATGTGCGGGACGGTGGCCGCCGAGGCCGAGTTCGCCGTCGACCGGATCAAGCGGCTCGGTGGGAGACGCCTGGCGGTGGTGCACGACGGCACCAGCTTCCCGCTGACCCTGGCCGACGAGACGGTCGCCGTGGCCACCCGTACCAAAGCGGTGGTGATCTCTGAGGAGATCAAGCTGAGCCAGGGCGCGCCCAACTTCCGGCGGATCGCGGACACGGTGATCGCCGGTAAGGCCGACACCGTCTACTTCACCGGCTACTACGCCGAGGCGAACCAGCTCATCAAGGATCTGCGGGGGCAGGGTTTCACCGGCCGGATCGTGGTCGGTGACGGTGCCACCGACGGGCCGCTGCTCGCCGATCTGAGCGGGGCGCAGAGCACCGGCGTGTACGGCACGGCGCTGCTGTTCCCCGAGTTGATGCCGGAACTGGGCGACTGGTCGGCCCGCTATCAGGCGGCTTTCGGTTCCGCGCCGGGCCCGTCGACAGTGGAGGCGTACGACGCCGTGCGGGTGGCGGTCGACGCGATCCGGCGTGCCGGTGACGACCGGCCCTCGGCTGTTCGCGAGGCACTGGCCGCCACCGACACCACCGTGGTGTCCGGGCAGGTCTCGTTCAATCCGGACGGCACCCGCACCGTCCCGACCTTCCTACTGCTGCGCGCCGACGGGCAGACCTTCGTCCGGGACGCGCTGACCGATGTTGATCAGGACTGATAGACCGCGATCTCGGTCATCGTCGGGGTGTACTGCTCGGAGGCGATCTTGCTGGTCAGGGCGACCCGCAACCGGCTGCTGGTGACCGTGCCGAACCCGGTCACGGTCCGGTCGTGGCCGATGCCGCCGGTGAGCGACGCGATCGTCGCCCAGGCCCCGGTGGTGGTGTCCCAGCGTTGCAGGTTGAACGTCGAGACCCGCGGGTTGGTGCCCGAGTCGGTGTACTCGTCCAGGTAGACCTGGTCGAAGGTGACCGGGCTACCGAAGTCGATGTCCAGGGTGATCGGGTAGGTCGCGGCGTCGGCGGCCGCCCACCGGGTGGACAGGTTCCCGTCGGTCAGGTTGACCGCGCCGAGGGTGCCGCCCGCGCCGGAGTGGGTGGAGCTGGCGGTGACCGGCTTGCCGAGGGCCAGGTTGACCCGGGTGCCGTCCTGTTCCTCGATCGGGTCGGTGTCCACCGGGTTCTCGACCTTCGTGCCGGCCGGGGTCTCGACGACGCCGATGTCGGGGGCCGGACCGTAGTAGAGGTGGGTGCCGAGGGCGTCCGCCGAACCCAGGTGCGGGTTGTAGCGCCCGGCGTTGATCAGTGGGGAGTCGGCGCGGGGGACGAAACGCTGGGCCGCCGTACGGATGCCCTCCCCGTCCACGCGGGCGGTGGGGTCTCCGGTGAAGCGCGGATCGGTCCGCACTCCGCGCGGGTCGGCCGGTTCCTGGGCCGAGTGGGTGCCGCTCGCCTCGTAGTAGGCGTTGTTGGAGAACACCGCCTGCCGTAGTGCTCCGGTCCGGCGGTACCAGGGGGTAGCCGTCGTGGTGGACGTGTTGTGGAAGACGTTGTTGAGGAAGTAGACGCGGCTCAGGAACGTCTCGTCGTGCACGTAGTCCATGGCCGCGCCGTCGTACACGAAGGTGTTGTTGGCGAAATAGGTCGGCGAGTAGTTCGTCGACAGCATGTTCTTCACGAGCACCCCGTTGTCGTTGACGCTGAGGTTGTAGCGCGCCACCGAGTTGGAGCTGTTGCCCATGTAGGCCATCCACCCGGCCGCGTTGTCGTGCGAGTAGTTGTGCTCGTAGGTGACGTTGAAGTTGGTGTACTCCAGGTCCCACGGGGTGCCGTCGTACTCGTTGGCGGGCCCGCCGTACACCTCGTTGAACCGCATCACCGAGTCGGCGCCGGCCCACAGGTAGAGCCCGCAGGACACCGCGTCGTACCGCTCCAGGAAGCCGTTGACCTCGTTGTACTCGACGGTCGCCCGCAGCAGGTTGGCGAGCTGGATGGCACCCTGGCCGATGCTCTCGGAGTAGTTGTGGCCGACGTACACGTCCCGGCTGTAGAGGTCCCGAGTGCGGACCCAGAGCTGCTCCCAGCCCTCGTGGAACTTGCCCGCCTCGTCGTATTGACCCGCTGCCGTCCCGTCGGCGTTGAACCAGTTGAACGCCATCTGGATCGCGTGCAACTCAACGTTGATGAACGTGTTGTTCTCAATACGTACGTCTTTGAAGTACCAGCCGGCGGCCGAGTACTCCTTGTAGGACTTGGCGCCGAACACCTGGAAGTTGACCGCACCGTAGTGGATCTTCTGCCAGCTGCTGGGCCCGTCCAGGTCGTGCACGTACACGTCGTTGATCCGGAAGTAGTCCATCACGTTGTCGGCACCGGCCGGCAGCAGATCAGCATTGATCGACACGGCGATACCGTCGCGTACATATGTACCGGTCGTGATGTTCGTATTGAAGTCGTTGTCGTTGGACAGTTCGACGTTGTTGATCGCGAAGTACTGCTGATTACGCAGCACGATCGCCCCGGTCAGGCCGACGGTCTGCGGGTTCTTGGTGCCGTTGGCGAGAAACGGACTGGGCACGTTACCGTTTGTCGCGATATATGGCCGCTTACTGCTCGTACCGTACGCCGAGATCGTGATCGGTTTCCCGGCGGAGCCGGAACCCTTCGGCCACAGCTGCTCGTTCTGCCAGGTCTCCCCGGCTTTGAGCAGGATCCGGTCGCCGGGCTGGAACGTGGTCGCGTTCGCCTTGGCCAGAGTCTTCCAAGCGGTCGCGGCCGTGGTCCCGGCCGCCGTGTCCCGCCCGCCGGTGGCGTCCAGGTAGTAGTCCTTGCCGCCGGTCTGGTTCGCGCTGTCGCCCGGCCACGACAGGGCGACAGCGGCCGCAGCCGGAGTTCCCGGCACCAGTGGCACCGCGACGATCGCCGTGAGCAGGGCGATCAACCCTTTTCTCATCCGTTCCCATCCTCTGCGTTGATGGTTTCGACCGCCGTGGTGTCGACCCGAAAGTCGCCCCCGTCCACCCGGCGCTGCAGGAACTGCTGGAACTTCTCTTCCACGAGCGACTGCCGGATCCGGCTCGCGTAGGTGGCGAACGCCGCCCGTTCATCCACCGTCCGGCCGGTCAGCTCGTAGTAGGTGACCTGGCCGGCGCCGATGACCGGGGCGGAGATCTGCCCCGGCCCCAGTGCGCTGAGCACCGCCAGGAGATCCTGGTCGTGCCGGCTCTCCCCACGCACGGTGACGGTCGCGAGAGTGGCGAGACGAGAGGCGACAACTTCAAGATCAAGAGCTTCGGGCACCACCAATTCGCGGTACGTGTAAACAGTCGCGTTCGCACTCCACTGCGCTTTGTCGGCGTCGAAAGCGGCCCGCACCTCGGCGTCGGTGACCGGCAACTGATCACTCAGAGCCTGGCGCAGTGCCGTGGTCAGTTCGGCGAGCCGGTGCGCGTAGTACTCCTCGGCACCGAACTCGACGAGCCCGTGCACGACCCCACCCTCGGCGGCGGTCCGGGCCCGCCGTTTGTTCTCCTCGTCGAGCGAGGCGAGCAGATCAGCGTGGTCCACCGAGTCGACGAGCCCCTGTTCCTGCGCCAGCAGCCACAGCGTCTTGTCGTGCTTGATCTCGTCGAGCACCCGGTCACTGAGCGGCGAGTCACCCGAGGTGGTGCGTTCCAGGCGATCCATGTGGAAGACCAGTTCGTCCTGGGTGATCGGGTGCCCGTTCAGGGTGGCGACCCGATCCGGCCGGTTCAGCAGGATCACGCCGGTTACCAGGGCCGCGACGACGACTGCCGCGACGAGGAACGCCCACCGTTTCACCGGGCCGCCCCGATCGCCTCCAGCCGGCTTATCACCGGTTCACCACGTGTCTCGCGGATCTCCACCCACACGGCCTCGACGGTGACCGGGTCGAAGGTGAGGATGCGCCGGTGACCGACCGACCGGGCGGACGCCAGCACGGTCCAGTCGCCGTCGACCAGGCCGTGTACCACCAGGTTCTCGACGCGCTGCCCCTGGGTGATGTCCTCGCCGACGACCACCGCTTCGACGGCCCGCGGTTCGGGCAGGTGCAGGGTCAGGTCGCCGCCTCGGGTGGCCGGGATCGCACGGGCCCGGAAGTCAGCGATCCGCTCCCCCAGCCCGCGCAGCGCCACCACGTCGTCGTCGTGGATCCGGCCGTCCGGTCCGGGCGGCACGTTGAGCAGGAACGTCGAGTTGCCGCCCACCGACTTGAGGTAGATCTGGAAAAGTTCGTCCGGCGTACGGACCGCGTCGTCCTCGGCGGAGTGGTAGAACCAGCCGGGCCGGATCGACGTGTTGACCTCGGCCGGGTACCAGACCAGGTCGTCCTCGCAACCGGCCAGGACGGCCCGGCTGCCCAGGTCCTGGTCGTCGCTGCGGACCAGGCGGGAGAACTCGCCGTCGTCGATCTGCTGCGACTTCGCGGCGATCCGCTCGACGTTGCGCAGCGCGCGCGGGACGACACTCCACTCGTCGGGGCGGGTCTCGCCGGCTTCGTTGCCGCACCAGCGCACGTCCGGGCCGCAGACACTGATCACGGCGTCCGGCTGCAGGTCACGCACGACGGCGTAGTACCGGTCCCAGTCGTACTCCTGCACCTTGCCGTTGGGCCCCTCGCCGTTGGCGCCGTCCAGCCAGACCGTGAACACCGGCCCGTAGCCGGTCAGCAACTCGGTGAGCTGGGCGACGTACAGATCGTCGTAGCCCTTGCCGGTGCCGTAGGACTCGTTGTTGCGGTCCCACGGCGACAGGTAGATCCCCAGTTTCAGGCCGTGGGCGCGGGCCGCCTCGGCGACGAGCCCGACGACGTCACCGCGGAAGGGCGAGGACACCACGGAGTACGAGGTGGTCGCGGTCGGCCACAGGCAGAAGCCGTCGTGGTGCTTGGCGGTGATGATCACGCCGGTCATCCCGGCGTTCTTCAGCTCGGCCACCCACTGATCGGCGTCGACGGCGGCCGGGTCGAAGACCGACGGGCGGTCGGTGCCGTCGCCCCACTCCCGGCCGGTCATCGTGTTCATCCCGAAGTGCACGAAGCCGTAGAACTCCATCCGCTGCCAGGCGAGCTGGCGGGCGCTCGGCCGGACCGCGATCAGCTTGTCGTTCACCGGTACCTCCGGTTGTAGGACGCGAGGACGGCGAGCAGCCCGAGCAGGGCGGCCAGCATGATTCCGAGACCGGTCCAGCCGACGTCGGCGCGGTAGCCGATCACCAGGCCGAGACAGATTCCGACGACGACGGTCCGCGCGGCGACGATCAGATATGACATGTCAGCCCTTCACCCCACCGGCGGCCATGCCCTCGATCAGCTTGCGCTGGATCAGGGCGTACACGATCAGGACGGGGACGATCACGATGACCATTCCGGCGTAGAGCCGGCCGTAGTCGGCGGCGGCCTTCTGCGCGGTCATCAGGTTGAGCAGGCCGACCTGCAGCGTCTTACCGTCACCGGGCAGCAGGGTCAGCGAGATGATGAAATCGTTCCAGTACGCCAGGAAGTTGAAGAGGATGACCGTGGTGACCGCCGGGCGGGCCATCGGCAGCATCACCCGCGTCATGATCCGGAACCGGGAAGCGCCGTCCAGCGCGGCCGCTTCCTCGTACTCCTTCGGGATGGTCCGGAAGTACGCGGTGAGCAGGTAGATGGTGAACGGGATCGAGGTGGCCGCGTACACCAGCGACAGCATGGCCGGGTTGTCGATGAAGAACCCGTCCGGCAGCACGTCGATCAGCGCCCGGTCCCAGTCGACGAGCATCAGGAAGATCGGGACGACGATGTAGTTCACGTTGATGAACAGGCCCGCCATCAGCAGCACCTCGACCAGGCTCTTGCCGCGGAAGTCGTACCGGGCCACCACGTAGGCGGCCGGCACCGAGACGGCGAGCACCAGGACCAGCCCGAACAGGGTGACGAGCACCGAGGTCAGGAAGTACTGCCCCATCTTCGCGGTGACGAACGCGTCCACATAGTTCTGGACGTGCAGCGCCCCGGGCAGCGCCCACGGGCTGCCGTAGAACTCGCCCTTGGTCTTCACCGAGGCGAACAGCACCCAGGCGACCGGCACCGCGATGAGCAGCGCGATCACGCTGACCAGCGCGTACGTCAGGCCCCGGCCCAGCTTGTGCGTCATACCAAGGCCTCTTTAGAACTGGAGGGGTTCACGCCGGGTCGCGCGGCTCACCAGCAGCGACACGAGGAAGGAGAACATGAAGATGACGACACCGATCGCCATGCCGTACCCGTACGACGAATTGGTGTAGGCCTGTTTGTACATGTAGCTGAGCAGTACCTCGCTGGATCCGTCCGGTCCGCCGCCGGTCATCGCGCGGACCAGCACGAAGCTGAGGTTTACCGCGCTCATCACGAAGAAGGTGAGCGTGGTGCGCAGGTTCTGCCAGATCAGCGGCAGGGTGATGGCGAAGAACTGGCGGGACGCCGAGGCACCGTCCAGGGACGACGCCTCGTACAACTCCTCGGGGACACTCGACATGCTCGCCATGTAGAGCACCATGTAGTAGCCCAGCGACTGCCAGACCATCGCGATCGCCACCGACCAGAGGACCACCTTCTGGTCACCGAGCCAGACCAGTTGCAACCCGTCCAGGGACAGCGCCCGCAGCGTGCCGTTGATCAGGCCGTTCTCCTGGTCGTAGAGCGCCGAGAAGACGGCCGCGATCACCACCACGCTGAGGACGTTGGGGATGTACAACACGAACCGGTAGAGGTTGCGCCCGCGCAGGTTCTGCCTCGTCATGATCGCGGCGAGGAAGAGGCCCATGCCCATGGTGATCACGGTGACCACCACGAGCAGGGCGACGGTGTTCTGGAAGGCACGGAGGAACTGCTGGTCGTCGAGCAGCTTGGCGAAGTTGTCCAGCCCGACGAACCGCATGTCCGGGGAGAAGCCGCTCCAGGTGTAGAGCGACATCCGGAACACGTTCACGGTCGGCCAGATCATGAACAGCGCGAACAGAGCCAGCGCCGGGATCAGGCAGAGCGCGACGAAGCGGCCGTCGCCGGGCTTCCGGCTCACTTGCCTGCCTGTCTTCCGGGTCATCTTCCGGTCTGGCTTCCGGGTCACTTTCCGGCCTGGCGCAGCTTTTCGCTCGCGTCCTGGAGCGCGGTCTGCCACTGGTCCTCGGTCTTGTCACCGCTGATGATGCTGTTCGCGGTGTCGAAGAGGACGGCCTTGATGTCGACCCCCTCGACCGGGGCGGTGCTGGCGAACCCGCCGACCAGAGCGGCGACGTTCGGGTCCTCGTACAGCTTGAAGAATCCGGCGTTCTCGGCCGGCACGCTCGCCGCGATGCCCTTGACCGGCTGGATGGCGTTGGACGCCGCGAAGATCTTCGCGGCCTCGTCGGAGTAGAGGAACGCGACGAAGTCCTTGGCGGCATCCTTGTTCTTCGCAGCCGAGGGGATCCACACCGACTCGACCGAGGTGGTCAGGTAGCGCTTGGTCCCGGCGGTGACGGCGGGCAGCGGAGTGAGGCCCCACTCGAAGCCCTCGGCGCGCGGGGCGTCCTTCATCTCGCCGACGATCCAGGTGCCGTTCGGCATGAACAGCGCCTTGTTGTCGAGGATGCTCTGCTGGTTCTTGGTGAAGTCCTGCTCGTTGGCGTACCCGACGGTGGTCGGTGCGGCGTAGCTCAGCAGCTTGGTGGTGATGTCCAGCGCCTGCTTGGCCTGCGGGGTCTTCCAGACGTCCTGCTTGTACGTCATCACGTCGGTGTAGAACGGCTCGCCACCGACCCCCGCCAGCAGCGAGAAGAAGTAGGAGTCCAGGTAACCCGCGGTCGGGTAGGTGAACAGCGCGACCCCCTTGGCCTTGGCGTCCTCGGCCAGGGTCCACATCTGATCCCAGGTCTCCGGGACCGTCCAGCCGTTCTTGGTGAACAGGCCCTTGTTGTAGAACAGGCCGGTCGGCGCGTAGTACATCGGCATCAGGAAGGTCTTGCCGTCGCCGTACGGGTCGGTGTTCAGGTTGCCGACGATGCCCTCGGTCAGCCGGTCCTTGACCGTCGCCAGGACCGGGGTCAGGTCTTCGAGGGCCTTGTCCTTGATCAGCGTCTCGGTCAGCCCGGCCTTGCGGCCCTGTCCGAGCACCACCACGTCGGGGAACTTCCCGGCCTTCATGTTGGGGCTGATCTCGTCCTCGATGCTCTTCGAGATCTGCAACTGAACGTCGAGGTCCGGGTGCTTGGCCTTGTACGCCGCGATGACCTGGGTGTACATGTCCTTGCCGTATCCGCCTTCGAGGGCGGCGACGCTCAGTTTCTTCTTTTCCTCGGTGTCCGAACCCGAACAACCGGCCAGAAGGCCGAGCGCCGTGACCGCCGCGGCGGCGATGGCGAGTGACTTCTTCATGTCTATGTGGTCCTTCCCGTGGCCGGGGCATGCCACGTCATCCGTGCTAGAACCGATCCGGCGGGCCGGATGTTGTTACGGTGGCATCGATAACATGAACACGCAAGACCTAGTTATCGATCAGTGACCCGCGGTGCCGTGGTGGACTCCCGCACCGACAGCGACGGTGGTTCGATCTCCGGTTCCCCGGCCCCTTGCAGCAGCAGGGTGACCGCGGCCGCGCCGGAGGCGTAGAAGTCCTGGCGGACCGTGGTCAGCGGCGGCGCGCAGTAGGCGGCCAGCTCGATGTCGTCCACACTCACGATCGACACGTCGCCGGGCACCGAACGGCCCCGCTCGCGCAGCGCCCGGATGATCCCGAAGGCCATCTCGTCACTGGCCGCGAAAACCGCCGTGACCTCGGGAATCATCGCCAGGATCTGCCCCTGGCGGTACCCCGACGCCGGTGACCAGTCGCCCTCCAGGACCGGCGGCGTCTCGATCCCGGCCGCGGCCAGGCACTCCCGCCAGCCCTCCCGGCGCTGCCGGGCCTCGATCCACTCGTCCGGCCCGGCCACGTGCCAGACCTGGCGGTGCCCGAGGTCGAGCAGGTGCTGGGTGGCGACCCGGCCGGCGGCCCGCTGGTCTATCCCGAGCACCCGGGCGCCGGCGGTCCGTGAGCCGTCCACGGTGACCGTCGGGATGTCCCGGGTGATGTCCTCCATCTTCTGGGTCACCGAGATCAGCGGCACCGCGATCACGATGCCGTCGACGCCCTGATCAGCGAGTTTGGTCAGGGCCCGCTCCATCAGTCCGGTGTCCAGGCGGGCTATGGTCGCGATGCTGACCGCATACCCCGCCTCGCCGGCGGCGGCCTCGACACCGGCGGTGACCGCCGAGCGGGAGTAGTAGCCGCCGGACTGCAGCACGATCAGGCCGATGGTGTGGCTGCGCCCGGAGGAGAGCATCTTGGCGGCGTTGTTGAACCGGTAGCCGAGCTGCTCGACGGCGGCCAGCACCCGCTGTTTCGTCTCCGGGTTGACGTTGGGCGAGCCGCGCAGCGTGCGGGACACCGTCTGCGCCGAGACCCCGGCCGCCAGGGCCACGTCGGCCATGCTCGGCTGCCGTCCGCCATTCATGCGCCCTCCCACTGCTCGGTGCCGGTCGATAATACTGCCGTTGTTACGGATGGCATCGATAACATAGGCTCGCGCCGTGATCGAGCTTTCCGCGCCGGAGACCACGGCGCTCACCTGGTCCGGTCGCCGGCTGTATCGGCGAGGCGCCGAACACCAGATCCTCTCCGGCGCCCTGCACTACTTCCGGGTCCACCCGCGGCTGTGGCGTGACCGGATCCGGCGGCTCGCCGACCTGGGCCTCAACACCGTCGACACCTACGTGCCGTGGAACTTCCACCAGCCGCGATCGGACCGGGCACCGGACTTCGAAGGTTGGCGGGACCTGGCCGGGTTCCTCGAGATGATCGGTGCGGAGGGGCTCGACGCGATCGTGCGGCCCGGGCCGTACATCTGCGCCGAATGGTCCAACGGTGGGCTGCCCAGTTGGCTCACCGGGCGTGACGTCGCGTTGCGGAGTTCCGACCCCGGGTTCACTACGCCGGTCGGTCGCTGGTTTGACATGCTCATCCCTCGGCTAGCCGTACTTCAGGCAGGTAATGGCGGGCCGATCGTCGCCGTGCAGGTGGAGAACGAGTTCGGTAGTTACGGTGACGACCACGCCTACCTGCGCTGGAACCGCGACGCGCTGACCGACCGCGGCATCACCGAACTGCTGTTCACCGCGGACGGCCCCACCGAACTCATGCTCGACGGCGGCACCCTGCCCGGCACCCTCGCCGCCGCCACCCTCGGCTCCAAACCGGAAGCCGCCCGGGCCCTGCTCGCCGCCCGCCGCGACGGCGAGCCGTTCATCGTCGCCGAGTTCTGGAACGGCTGGTTCGACCACTGGGGCGAACGCCACCACGTGCGCGGCGTCGACAGCGCGCTCGGCACCCTGCGGGGCATCGTCGCCGACGGCGGCAGCGTCAGCATCTACATGGCACACGGCGGCACCAATTTCGGGCTGTGGGCCGGCGCCAACGAGACCGGCGGGGTCCTGCAGCCGACGATCACCAGCTACGACTCGGACGCGCCGATCGCCGAGGACGGCACGCTGACTCCCAAGTTCTGGGCGATGCGCGAGGTGCTGGGGGCGCGGGGCGAGTTACGCGTACCACCGCGATCGCCTACCCTGGCCCCACGGACCGTGACGTTGCGGCAGACCTCGGGTCTTCTCGCCGCTCTGCGGCACGGCACGGCACAGGTGTCGTCTTCGACCCGGCCGGCCTCCTTCGAGAAGATGGGCCTGGACGCGGGATTCGCGCTGCACACGGCACATCCGCGGGTCCCGGCCGGCGACCACACTGTGACCCTTGCTGACGTACGCGACATCGCACTCGTCTTCGCCGACGGCCACCTGCTCGGCACTGTCGGACCGGGCACCGGAACCGTCCCGATCCGGGGCACCGGCACCCCGGTCCGGCTGGAGATCCTGGTGGAGAGCCTGGGCCGGGTGAACTACGGCCCCGGTGTCGGCGCGCACAAGGGCCTGCTCGGCCCGGTGCTGCTCGATCGTCGCATCGTGCAGAACTGGGTGAACGCCCCGATCCCGGTCCCCGAGTGGACCGCCGCCGACCTGTCCTCGATGACCACAGCCGGGTCCGTCGAGGACAGCGGCCCGGGTTTCTGGACCGGCGACCTGGACGTCCCCGAACCCGCCGACACGTTCCTGGCCCTGCCCGGCTCCGGGCGCGGCCTGATCTGGATCAATGACTTCCTGCTCGGCCGGTACTGGAAGATCGGCCCGCAGGTCACCCTCTACTGCCCGGCCCCGCTGCTGCGTCCCGGCGCCAACACCGTCACGGTCCTGGAACTGGATCAACCGGGCGGTGTCCTGGAACTACGCGCCCGCCCGGAACTGGGCCCCACCGAGGAGTACATCGAGGAGTTCGACTGACCCGGAGCCCCCACGTGCCGAGTTGAGCACAACGACTCGGCACGTAGGGCGGGTCAGGCGGCTTGGAGGCGTTCGAAGGCGCCGTTGAAGAAGAGCAGCGGCTGGCGGCCCGGGGTGCTCTCCAGGTCGACGACCCGGCCGATGGTCAGGTAGTGGTCGCCGGTCTCCAGGTCGCGTTCCAGTTCACAGTCGATGCTGGCCAGCACGCCGTCCAGGACCGGGCTGCCGGTGACACCGGGACGCCAGCCGACGCCCTGCCACTTGTCGGTGCCGCTGCGGGCGAACTGGCGGCACAACTGTTCCTGACCGGCTTCCAGGATGTTGACGCAGAACGCGCCGGCCCGCCGGATCAGCGGGTACGACTGCGAGGTGCGCGACGGCGAGAACGCGATCAGCGGCGGATCCAGCGACAGACTGAAAAAGGACTGGCAGGTCAGCCCCACCGGGACGCCGTCGACGACGGCGGTGACGACGGTGACGCCGGAGGCGAAACCGCCCAGGACACGGCGGAACTCACGCGCGCGGGACTGGTCAGACATTCAGGGCCGCCGTGTTCTCGGCCGCCCACGCCGCGGTGATCTCGGTCAGCTCGGCCATCCGGGACATCACCAGATAAAGACCCCGGGTCGGTACGGAGGCACCGAGCTCCACCAGCAGCGGGCGCAGGTACGCCTCGACGGCCAGGGCGTGGTCCGGCGCGCCACCGGTCATCACCGGCACCGCGACCACGCCGGCCAGGCCGTTGCTCGGGTAGCGGTCCAGGAACGCCTTGAGCATCCCGGTGTAGGTGGCCTTGTAGGTGGGCGACGCCACGACCAGCAGGTCACAGGCGGCGACCTTGGCGGTCAGTTCGTCCAGGACCGGGTCGCCCCAGGTGAACAGCCGTTCAGCGTGGTCGGCCAGATCGATCGTCTCGACGACGTCGCCCGGCAGCACACCGGCGACGGCTTCGGCCACCGCCAAGGTTCGGGAGCGGGGCTTGGGGTTGCCCACCACGATCGCGATTCTCATGACTTTCCTTCACAGTTGCCGGGAATTTCAGCTACCGCGGAGCCGTCCGGAATGGTCGCCAGGCACATCGGTTAGGGATGAGACCGGGGAATCCTGCGGAGATCAACGGGGTCAGGCGTGCTGCAACGGAGCCGGCTTACCGGCGGCGTCGAAGATCCACACCTCGATGCCCAGGTCACGGGCGGCCCGGGTGGTCCACCCGGACGGCGTGAAGACCTGAGCGACGGTCTCGCTGACACAGAGCACGGCCCGGCTCTCCGGGAACATCGCACTGCGCAGCCAGGTCAGTTTGAACATGTCGGCCATCACCTTGTTGCGGTGCAGGGACCGGAAGGTGCCCTGGTTGCCGACCATCTGCACGAGCAGATCGCAGCCCTCGTCGGCGCCCTCGATCTCCAGGCGGGTGCCGTCCCCGAGGTCGATCGAGCGGGGCCGCAGCGAGACACCGAACTCGTCACCCAGTGCCAGCAGCATCGCGCGCTCGATGCTCTCCGGGCCGAAACGGCGCCAGCCACGTTCGTCGCCGTCAGACATGGGTACCACCCTACGTCCACACACCGGCGATCTCGTGCCCATCAGGGGGACCACGGCAACTCCTCCACTGTCTCACCGCCGGCGAGCCGCCGGGCGTACCGCTCGTCGGTGCGCATCGCGTCGACCAGCGCCGCGGCGTCCCGGAACCGCGTCTGCCCGCGGATCAGGGTGACGATCTCCACCCGGGCGGTCTTCGCGTACATGTCCTCGTCCCGGTCCAGCACGTAGGCCTCGGCACTGCGCGCGCCGGAGCCGAAGGTCGGGTTGGTGCCGATCGACACCAACGCCGCATCGGTACGGCCGTCAACGGTGAACCGGCCGAAGTAGACACCGTCCGGCGGCAGTGACCCGGGATCGGTCACGTCCAGATTGGCGGTGGGGAAGCCCATCGGCCGGCCCCGCCCCGCACCGTGCACGACCTCGCCGATGATCACGGTCACGGCACCTCCACCAGCGGGCGAACCGGGCGCCGGATCAGGGCCCCGGTCATCGCGAGCGCGGCCGCCAGGAAGACCACTCCCAGCAGAACGCAGGCGGCCAGGTCGCCCGCCAGACCGGCGACGCCGAAGACGGCCAGTGGCCCGACAGCGGCGCCGACGTCACCCGCGGTCCGGGTCAGGCCGATCACCGCACCGGCCGCATCCGCCGGGAAGGCTTCGCCGGTGACCACCCCCGGGAGTACCCCCATCACACTCGTAGCCAGCGAGTACACCACGATCGCCGCACTGAACCCGAGGGGCGCGTGCAACAGGGGGAGAGCCGCCAGCGCGATCGCCCCGGCGACTCCGGCGGGCAGCATCAGGCTGTTGCGGGCGCCCCCGTCCACCCACCGGCCGATCAGCGGCATCGCGGCCAGGCTGGCGATCGTCCCGGCGGCGGTGGCCAGCCCGAGCGTGAAGGGGGTGAGGCCACCGCTGTCGTAGGCGAGCACCGGAACGAGGCCCTGCTCCCCCGCGAACCGGACCAGGAAGGTGGCGAACGACAGTCCGCACAACGCCACCAGGAGCGCCCGGTTCGGGTTCCGGGCACCCGAACCCGAAGCCGGCGCGGCGGACGGGGCCGCCGCGACCGGGGCCGACCAGTAGAGACGCGCCGGACGGGCCGCGTCCCAGAGCAGGCAGGCCACCGCGGGCAGGGCGGCGATCGCGAAGGTCCACGCCGGGCCGACCAGCCCGACCACCGAGCCGCCGAGGACCGCTCCGGCCGCGCCCGCGCTCATCTGCACCACCGTGGCGGTGGCCATCACCGAGCCGCGCCGCCCGGCCGGGGCTCCGGCGACGAGCAGAGCGAACCCGATGGTCACCGCGGCGCCACCGAACACCCCGGCGACCAGGCGGAAGCCGAGCAGCGTGGCGGTGGAGCCGGCCAGGCCGGTGAGGGCCGTGACGACGACCAGCGCCAGCATCACGGCCCACAGGTAGGCACGGGCCGGCAGCCGCCGCAGGGCCAGCCCGGCCGGGACGTTGGCGATCACCCGGCCGACCGCGAACGCGGCCACCACCGGGCCGAGCACACCGACAGCGATCCCGTACTCGTCCAGGTAGAGCGGCAGCACCGGCACCGTGACACCCCAGGTCATCTGGGCGGTGCCGATGAGTGCGCAGATCAGCACGGTCTGTTCGAAAGCGGCCGGGGGTTTCATCAGATCGCCAGGTTCTCGCGCAGGGTCCGGCCCGGGTAGCGCGGGGCGAGGGCACCGCGGCGGCGCAGTTCCGGTGCGAGCAGTTCGGCGACGTCGGCCAGCCCGGACGGCATGGCCAGCGGACTGGACAGCATGTAGCCGCCCCGCTCCCCGGTCTGCGCGAAGTTCTCCTCCAGGTGGTCGGCGACGGCCGCCGGGTCCCCGATCACGGTGTGGTCCAGGCCGGTGGCGCTGGTCCAGCCGTGTTCGAAGAACTCGGTACGGCTCATCTGGTAGTCCTCGCCGTGTTCGGCGAGGAGGGTGCCGATCAGCCCGGACGGTGACGCCTGCGCCTGTTCGGCCTGCTGGCGCAGTTCACCGAGCGGGAACGACGCGGGCAGCTTGGAGAAGTCGATGCCGGCGTTGTGTGACAGGAACGCGCCGACCGCCTCCTCGCTCCAGAAGGCGAGCACCTCGTCGCGGCGGGCACGGGCCTCGTCGAGAGTACGGCCGACGATCACCTGGGTGGCCCACAGGATGCCGACCTTCGCCGGGTCACGGCCGCCGGTGGTGAGCGCGGCGTCCAGCAGGGTACGGTGCCGCTGCTGGGAGGCGACGCTGCCGCCGAACCCGAACACCAGGTCGGCGAAACGGGCCGAGGCGGCGATGCCCCGGGGCGAGTTGCCCGCCTGGACCAGCATCGGGGCGATCTGCGGGCTGGGGATGCTGGGCAGCGGGCCGCGTACGTCGAAGTATTTGCCGTGGTGGTCGATCCGGGAGACCTTGGCCGGGTCGGCGAACCGCCCGGTCTCCCGGTCCCGGATCACCGCGTCCGGCGCCACCGACGCCCACAACGCCTGGCAGACGTCGATGAACTCCTCCATCCGCTCGTACCGCTCGCCGTGGGCCATCAGCTTGTCGAAGCCGTAGTTGGCGGCGTCGGCGCTGCGGGTGGAGGCGACCACGTTGAACGCGATCCGGCCGCCGGTGACGTGGTCGAGCGAGTTGAGCAGGCGGGCGGTGTAGAAGGGGTGCATGAACGTCGACGAGTAGGTGAGGCCGAACCCGATGTGGTCGGTCACCGTGGACATCGCCGCGATGATCGGGCTCATGTCGTGCCGAGGCCATTGCACGCCCCATTCCACGGCGGCGTCGATCGAGCCACGCCAGGTATCCGGGATGCCGGTGCCGTCGCCGAAGAACAGCATGCCGATCCCGGCGCGTTCGGCGGTCCGGGCCAGTTCCATGTAGATCCGCGGGTCCGGGAAGTCGGTGCCGACCCAGGAGCCACGGCGTGCCCAGCGGCCCTCGGTGTGGGTGAACGACAGATCGAACGCGAGATGCATCCCGGTCATGCGGGCACCCCCTTCCACAGGCTGGTGAGTTCGGCCGCGTCGGTGAGGACGGCGACGTTGAGTTCCAGTTGGTCCAGTGCGGACTGATGCAGGTCGGTGTCGTACGCGGCGGTCGCGTCCCGAGGGATCAGCACCGGCCAGTCCAGTTGGAACGCGTCGGTGGCGGTGGCGGCCACGCAGCACTCGGTGGTCAGGCCGCAGACCGCGAGCCAGCCGATGCCCTCCTGCCGCAGCAGCAGTTCCAGCGAGGTGCCGAGGAAACCGCTGTAGCCACGCTTGACCACTCGGATCTCACCGTCGGCGGGCGCGACCTGCCACCAGTCGGCGCCGGGAGTGCCGAGTACGCAGGGCTCGTCCGGTCCGTAGGGTGCGGCCGGGTCGCCGTGGCGCAGCCAGGCACTGGCCTTCCACGGGCGGTCCGGATCGCTGCCGAGCGCCACCCAGACCACCGGCACGCCGTTGTCGCGGGCTGCCGCAACCAGCTCCGCGACGGTCTCGACCGCGGCGGCGACGGTGGGCAGGTCCGCTCCGTACTCGGCGATGACCTCGGGGTCGGCGAAGGACCGCTGGACGTCGACGACGACCAGGGCCGGCCGGCCGGTCAGCGCGGCCAGCTGGGATTCCCGCAACTCGGTCATCCGTCGGCTCGCAGCCGGGGCAGGACCGTCTCGCCGAACGGGATCATGTCGGCGTGGTAGTCGGGGAAGATCAGCATCAGGCCGTCCAGTTCGGCGGTGTCGACGATCTGCCGGATGTGGGCGTGGACGGTGTCGGGGCTGCCGGTGACGTACGGCGTCTGGAACGCCTCGGCCCCGGTCGCCCCGTCGGCCCAGGCGCGGGCCACGTCGGCGGGGATGCCCCAGGAGGTGCGCATCCCGATCAGCGCCTGCTTGTCCAGCCCCGCCGAGTAGGCCTTGGCCTTGGCCTCGGCGGCCGCGTCGGTCTCGTCCAGGACGACGGTCAGCATCGAGTACGTCTTGCACTGCCGTCCCAGCTCGGCGGCCCGGTCGTGGACGGATCGGGAGAAGTCGCGCATCTGGTCGAGGCTGTCGGCGCTAAGGAACGCGCCGTCGGCGTACTTCGCCTGGAACTCGCGTCCCCGGTCGGACCGTCCGGCGCTGATGATGGTCGGCCGGCTGGCCGGGTGCGGCCGGGACTCGCAGTCCTCCAGGGTGAAGAAGTCGCTCTTCATGGTGACGCTGTCCTCGGTCCACAGCCGGTTGACGGCCTCGGTCCACTCCTCGGTCATCCGGTACCGGTCGGCGTGCGACAGAGCCTCGTCCCAGAGGCCCATCTGCTGGAACTCGGCGGCGTACGAGCCGTTGACGATGTTCATCCCGGCCCGGCCACCGGAGACGTCCTGGAGGGTGGTGTACATCTTCGCGGCGATCGCCGGGTGGTGGATGTTGGCGTGCATGGTCGCCCAGATCTTGACCCGGCTGGTGGCTTCGGCCAGGGCCGACATCATGGTCATCGACTCCAGGGTCTGGCCCCAGTGGTCGGTGGTGCCGCCGAAGCCCTTCCACTTGGCCATCGACATGATGAAGTCCAGGCCGATGGCTTCCGCGTCGACCGCCACCCTGCGGTTGTAGGCGTAGGTGGCCTCCGGGTGCGGAGCCGTCTCGGAGATCATCCAGCCGCCGTTACCGATCGGCAGGAACACCCCGTACTCTTTGTCGGACATCGATACCTCTTCGATTGCGGGAATTACGGGGCGGGCCAGACGAGCTTGTCGCCGGAGTAGATTTCCTTGATGTAGGACGTGTTGAATTCGCCTGCGCCGGTCGCCGGGTCGATGTCGGCTTTGCCGTAGGTGTTGAGCAGCGCCACCAGCGACTGCACGTTGCCGGTGTCGATGGTGCCCAGCGGAGTGCCGGCCTTCAGGGTCTCCCGGATCACCTCGACCTCGGTCTGCCAGATGTTCAGATTGTGCTTCTCGTCGTAACCCGCACCGGTGAGGTCGCCGGCGGCCTTGACACATTCGGCGCCGTTGGTCTCGCAGTAGGCGAAGGCGTGCAGGCCGGCGCGCAGGAAGTCCTGGACCGCGGTCGGGTGCTCGGCGGCGAACTTCGGGTTGACCGCCATCGCGCCGAGCGAACCGGGCACGTCGTAGTCGTACGGACGCCAGACCTTGACCTCGGTGTTCGCCGCCTTGAGCTGGTTGGGCTCGTTGGAGATGAAACCGGTCAGCGACTTGACCTGGCCGCGCGGCAGGATCGACGGGTCGTAACCGACCACCACCTGCTTGATCGAGTCGTAGTCCGCGCCGGCCTTCTTCAGCATCGCCTGCACGCCGATCGGCATGGCGCCCTTCTGACCGAGGGTGGTGCCGTCGAGCTGCTTGAGGTCGGCGATCTCCGGCATGGTCATCAGGATCTCCAGACCCACCCGGGAGTACGTGGAGACGCCCTGCACCTTGATGCCGTTCGCGTTGGCCGACAGCACGTCCTGCTGGCTGACCGGGCTGACCGTCACCTGCCCGCTGGCCAGCAGCTTCGTGTTCTGGCTGGTGTCACCGGTACCGGGCTTCATGTCCACGTCCAGGCACATCGCCTTGAAGTAGCCCAGTTTGTCGGCCGCCACGTACTCCAGGATGGAGGCCGAGGCCTGCCACTGGTAGCCGGACAGGTAAGTGATCTTGCCGGCGGCCTTGTTCTGCGCGCACCGCTCGCTGGAGATCGCGGTGGCGGCCGCGGGCGACGGCTCCTGTTCGGGGGTGGAGCAGGCGGTTATCGACAACGCGGCGACAGCAGCGAACAGGATACGAAATTTCATGATATGCACTCCTAGGTTTCCGGGCAGGGCAAACCGAACAGGCGTACGGGGTGACTCTTACTTGCCGGCGCTCTGGGTCTCGTGCCAGTGCAGGAGACGGCGCTCCAGCAGGGTCACGAACAGCAGCAGCAGCGAGCCGAGCACCGCGAGGATCGCGATGGAGGCGTAGACGGCGGACAGCCGGTTCATCGAGGACGCCAGGCTGATCGCGGTACCGAGACCCTCGGAGGATCCGGCCGCGGACAACTCGGCGACCACCGCACCCACCACCGACAGCGGGAACACGATGCGCAGGGCGGCGAACAGGTACGGCAGCGCGCTGGGGATCCGCAGGTACCAGAGCGTCTCCAGCCGGGACGCGTGCACCGTGCGGTAGACCTGCAGCACCGGCAACGGCACCGCGCGCAGCCCGACCGACGTGTTGATCAGCACCGGGAAGAAGCAGATCAGCCCGGTGACGATGAGTTTCGGCGCGGCACCGAACCCGAAGGCCACCACCAGCGCCGGGGCGATCGCCACCAGCGGCGTCACGTTCAGGATCACCGCCACCGGCATGATCGCCCGGCGGGCCAGGGTGAACTCGCTGACGAGCACGCCGATCACGAAAGCGCCCAGTCCGCCGAGCACCAGCCCGCCGAGTGCCTCGCGCAACGTCACGTACGCGTTGCGCAGGTAGTAGCCGGCGTCCTCGACCAGGGTGGCGCCGATGTCACCGAGCGGCGGCAGCAGGTACGGCATCCGCTGTGCGCCCCACTGCCAGAGCAGGCCCAGCACGATCATCATCAGCACCAGCGGCAGCCAGAACGACGGCCGCAGGAACGACAGGTCGGGTCGCCGGCGGGTGCGGATCGCGGCCGTCATGAGGCCGCTCCCTGGAAAGCCCCGCGGAGCCGGTCGCGAACCAGGTCCTCGTAGTGGTGGAAATGCGCCGTCTTGAGGATCGCCTGCCCCCGCGGGCGCGGCAGATCGATGTCCAGGACGTCGATGATCCGGCCCGGGTACGGCGCCATCACCACGATCTTGTCGGAGAGCCGGACCGCCTCGCTGACCGAGTGGGTCACGAACAGCACGGTCGCCTTCAGCTCGTCCCACAGGTCCAGCAGCTGCTCCTGCAGCGACTCCCGGGTGAACTCGTCCAGCGCCGAGAACGGCTCGTCCATCAGCAGCACGTCCGGGTGCAGGCCGAACGCCCGCACGATCGCGGCCCGCTGCTGCATGCCGCCGGAGATCTGCGACGGCAGCTTGTGCATCACGTCGTGCAGGCCGGCCTTGCGCAGCAGTTCCACCATGTCCGGGGCGCCGGTGCCGGCCGCGGCGCGCCGTTTGCGGCCCGCCGACCGGTTGACCTTCGCGGGCAGTGAGACGTTCTTCAGCACCGACAGCCAGGGCAGCAGTGCCGGGGTCTGCGGGACCAGGCCGAGCATCTTGTGCTCGGCGGCCTGCGCCGGGGTGACCCCGCCGACGTGCACCGCGCCGCCGTCCGGCTGTTCCAAGCCGGCGATCACCCGCAGGAGCGTGGACTTGCCACAGCCGCTGGGGCCGATCACGCTGACGAAGGTGCCGGCCGAAATCGTCAGGCTGACGTCGTCGAGTGCGGTCAGCGAGCCGCCGGTTCCGATGTCGTAGACGCGCCGCACCCGGTCCACCCGGATCGCCTCGGCACTCACGTGAAACGCTCGCGAATCATGTCGATCAATATGTCGAACAATGCGGTCTCCAGACAAGCACGAAATGTCTATGGAGCCGGAGAAGCGTGCGAGGCGAATACGAGGATGTGCGTCGCGAGACTCAAGCTGAAGGAGAAGCTAGGGACCGGATGAGTCGGCGTGGAGTAGCCGGAGTTTCCGGATCGTTAACTCGGGTAGGGTCGGACGGCCCTACCCGAGCACCCGCTACAGAGCGGCGATCTCCTGCTGGAAGCGGGCCTCGGCCGACCACGAGTTGACGCCTGTGGACTGAGTTGCCGGCCGTGGCCGGTCATATGATGGCGATATGGGCGTTGCTGGACGGCTGGTGTCCGCTGCGACCGCGGCGCAGCGGCTGGGTGTGTCGACGAGGACTTTGCGGCGGTATACCGCCGACGGCACGTTGCCGGATCGGCGGTCACCGGGTGGTCGGCGGGTGTTCGATCCGGATGAGTTGTCCAGATTGACTGCTCGGCGCGGGGACGTTCCCGTGGTTGTTGGGGCGCTCGCGCTGCGCGCTCTCAAGGCTGATGTGGGCGCGGATGGAGTTATCGGCACCCACAGCGTCCGCGACGGGCTGATCAACGAGTATTCGCAGGCTGCGTAGCCGAAACCGAGCATTCGAACGGCGCAGGACTGGAATGCGCAGTATCAGCAGTTAGCCGGGCCTTTGCCCGGCGCCGTTCTGGTAGGCCCAGATGACGACATTCACGCGGTCGCGAACGCCAATTTTGGCCAGCACCCGGCCGACGTGGGTTTTGACGGTCACCTCGGCCAGGTGCAGGCGGTCGGCGATTTCGGCGTTGCTTGCGCCCGCCACGATCAGGTCGAAGACGTCCCGCTCCCGGCTGGTGAAGTTGTCCAGCAGCGCCGACGGTCGTGGCGGGTCCGGGCGGCGGGCGGTGACCAGGCGGTGTGTCGTCGACGGGGCGAGGACCGAACCGCCGTGGTGGACTGTCCGGATCGCCGCAGTCAGGCCTTCGGCTGTGGTGTCCTTCAGCAGGTATCCACTGGCGCCCGCGGCCAGGATGCGGCTGGCGTACTCATCGTTGTCGTACGTGGTCAGCGCGAGGATCTTCGGAGGGTGATCGGTGCCGTCGAGGATCGCGCGGGCCGCAGCGATACCGTCTAGACGGGGCATCCGGATGTCCATGAGCACCACGTCGGGACGGAATTCCGCGGTCAGCCGGACCGCCTCGGCGCCGTCCGAGGCCGTCGCGACCACCCGCATGTCCGGGGCGGCGCCGACGACCATGGCGAAACCGGTGCGGACGAGGTCCTGGTCGTCGGCGATCAGCACGTCGATCTGCTCGGTCATGAGACGGGCAGGTCCAGACGAGTGAGGGGCCAGCGGGTGACCACGCTGAAGTCCTGGCCGGCCGTTATCTCGCAGTCGCCGTTGAACAACGAGCACCGCTGCCGGATCCCGGACAGCCCGCGACCCTCCCGGGGCGAGCCGCCGCCGGCGCCGGCCAGCGGGCTGGTCACCGTGACCTCGAGGCGCGCCGGCGTCCACACAAGCCGGAGAAGCGCCCGCCGCTGAGGCGCGTGTTTGAGCACGTTGGTCAGTGACTCCTGGATGACCCGGTACACCGCCAGGTCCATACCGGATGCCAGCGGCTGCTCCTCCCCCGCCACTTCCAGCGTCACGTCGAGGCCGGCGGCAGAGACCCCGCCCAGCAGGTCGGGGAGCTCTCGCAGTCCCTGGGCGAAGTCGTCGCCCTGCATGTCGCAGTCGATCGAGTTCAGGAGCCGCTTCACGTCGGTGAGAGCTTCCCGTCCGATGTGCGCGATGCGGTCGAAAAGTGGACCGGCGACGATCGCGTCGGCGCGGGCGGCGACCCGGCCGCCCTCGGCCTGCGCGATGACGGAGGCCAGGGAGTGCGCGATGATGTCGTGCATCTCCTGACTGATGCGGGTGCGTTCCTCGATCGTCGCGAGCCGGGCGCGCATCGCGCTGTCCTGCTCGGCCAGACGGCGGCGGTGCTGCGCGTCGAGGACGGCGGCTCGCTGCTGGCGTTGCATCAGGCCCATCGACCAGGCGGCCAGTGTCGCCGCGACGATCAGCGCGGCGGGCAGCATCGCGGCCGAGAGCAGCCGGTCGTTCAGCGCCCGGGCGGTCACCACCAGACCACCGGCCACGCCGAGCAGCAGGCCGGCGTGGCGCAACCGGGCCGGGCCGTATGCGGCGACCGCATGCCCCGCGACCAGATCGATCAGGTCACCGGGGAACGCGAAGCTTCCGGAGAGAGTCATGTGGATGGCGGAGAGCGCCGCGACCAGCCCGAGGAAGACCACTGGCGCCGAGCGGCGGATGACCAGGGTGACGGCCACGAGCGCCGACCAGTACCACTCCGCCAGACCGGCCAGCCCGAGCAGCAGGCACGCCGTGACGGCGGCGGCCGCGATGGCGGTGTCGACCGTCAGCGTTCTCCTGTCCCAGCTCCACACGTTTTCAGATTAGGGACAGCACGCGCTCGCGGCACCATGCGAGCCCGAGGTCGATACCTTGGTATCGGTCGTCTCGATGCCATGGAGGGATGTGGGCGTACCCGCCTTCTCCTTAACGTCGAAACAGTGATGATGCAGACGACGAGCGGCGAGATGGTCAGCTGCCACAACCTGCGTAAGCGGTACGGGACCGGGGACGCCGCGGTGGTTGCCGTTGACGGGGTGTCGGTCGCTTTCGCGGCGGGCGAGTTCACCGCGATCATGGGCCCGTCCGGTTCGGGGAAGACGACGCTGATGCACCTGCTCGCCGGCCTCGACACGGCGACCGAGGGCGAGGTCAGCCTGGCCGGGGTGCCGCTCGCCGGGTTGGACGACCGCGCGCTCACCGACCTGCGCCGGGACCGGGTCGGCTTCATTTTTCAGGCGTTCAACCTGCTGCCGACGCTGACCGCCGAGCAGAACATCGTGTTGCCGCTGCGGCTGGCCGGCCGGCCCGTCGACCGCGACCGGTTGCAGCGGATCGCCGCGTCGCTGCAGATCGCCGATCGGCTCAGTCACCGCCCGGCCGAACTGTCGGGTGGTCAGCAGCAGCGGGTCGCGGTGGCCCGTGCGCTTCTTACCGAGCCGTCGGTCGTGTTCGCCGACGAGCCGACCGGCGCGCTGGACATCGCCACCGGCCGGGCGTTGCTCGCCGGCCTGCAGACCGCCGCCCGGCAGACCGGTCAGACGATCATCATGGTGACGCACGACGCGGCGGCCGCCACGTATGCCGATCGGGTCCTCATCATGGCCGACGGGCGGCTCTGGGAAGAGCTCCGGGCGCCCACGATGGAGTCGATCGTCGCCGTCATGGCCTCGGTGGCGGTGCCCTCATGATCTTCACGCTCGCCTGGTCGCAGGTCCGGTCGAATCCGGGCCGCCTGCTCGCGATCGTCGCCGCGGTCGTCCTCGCCACCGGCTTCCTGGCCGCTACGGCCACGTTCGCGAGCACGTCGGACGAGGGCCTCCGGCTCACCGCCGCCGCGCCGCTGACCACTGCGGACATCGTGCTCGACGCCGGCGACACGGTGCACGATCCGAACTGGTACCAGGTGACCGGCGGAGTGCCGGGCGTCCGGACCGTGGATGCGCAGTTCGCGCGGACGGTCAGCGTGTTCGGCGGTGCCCGGCGCGGATCGGCCAACGTGCAGAGCATCCCGGCGACCCCGCAGGTTCGCTGGTTCGACATCGACGAAGGAGCCTGGCCCAGCGCGGCCGGCCAGGTCGTCGCCGACCGGCGCACGCTCACCGACCTGGGCGTGGGGGTCGGCGCCACACTCGTCTTCCGGCAGGGCGCGGCCGATCCGGTGACGGTTACCGTGGTCGGCTCGGCCGACCTCGGCTTCCGCCCGCTGACCGGATCGGACTACCGCTTCTACGCCGCTCCGGCATTCTTCGCCGGTGACACGCCGCCTGCCGCCCTGCTGACCGTCGCTGACAGGGACCGGCTGGCCGAGACCGTCGGCGCGGTCGGCAAGGTTCTGCCCCAGGGGGCGACGGCGACCGACGCGTCGGTGGCGGCCGACATGGCCGCCGCCCGGTTCGCCGGCGGCAACACCCAGTTGGTCGTGATAATGCTGGCCTTCGCCGCGGTGGCGCTGCTCGCGTCGATTCTCGTCATCGCCAACACCTTCCAGATGATCGTCTCCCAGCGGATCCGTCAGGTGGCATTGCTGCGGCTGGTCGGCGGGCACCGCCGGCAGGTGAGCCGGGTGGTGCTGACCGAGGCCGCGATCGCCGGGAGCATCGGCGCGGTTCTCGGCGCGGTGGCCGGCGTCGGGATCGGATATCTCGGAGCCGGTCTGCTCGACATCAACGGCGGCGGTCTGGCGGTCAGCCCGATCATGCTGGTGCTGTGCGTTCTCACCGGTGTGGCCGCCACGGTCGTCGCGGCCTGGGCGCCGGCCAGGGGAGCGACCCGGGTGCCGCCGGTACGGGCGCTGCAGGACATTCCCGAAACGCTTCCCGCGCAGGTCCATGGCGGCCGCCGGCTTGCCGTCGGGCTGGCGCTCCTCGTCTTCGCCGTTGGTGCGCTGGTCGGCGCCGGGGTCGGTGCCTCGCTCCCGCTGGCGCTGGTCGGAGGGGTGCTGCTCGCCGCCGGGCTGCTGATCGCGTTACCGTTGGGCATCGCGCTGCTGCTGCCACCGACCGCTCGCGGTTTGGAACGGTTCGGGGTCGCGGCCGGCCTGGCAGGGGGCAGCCTTCGGCAGAACGCGCGCCGGACGGCATCGGCGACGATGGCCGTGGTCGTCGGCGCAGCGCTGATCACCAGCCTGGCCGTGGCATCCGCGAGTGGGCGTGCCACGGTGGAGGCCGACCTCGAGGCGCGTTATCCGGTGGCGGTCAGCGTGCACACCGACGGTGCCGCGATCGACGACCGTACCGTTCAGGCTCTGGCCGGGATACCGGGGCTGAGTACGACCACGGTGCAGACGACCGCCGCGACGTTCCCGGCGGCGGGCAAACCCACGCCGGCCCGAATCGCGTCGATTCCCGCCGGCCTGGGCGGCAGGCTGGCGCCGGAGTTGGGCATGGCCGGCGGCGGCCCGGTTCTGCTGCTGCCCAACGCCTACCTGACTGCTCGCGGGCTGAAGGACGGCGCGCCCATCACGATCAAGGTGGATGACCGCGACGTTCACTTCACCGCCCGGGGCTCCCGGCTGGCCGACACCACCGGGCAACTGCTCGGGGTCGCCTCCGGTGACGCGCTGACCGCCGCCGGGGTCAGGACCGTGCCGACCGCGGTCTGGGGCACCGCACCGGGCGGCTTTGACCGGGAATCGCTGGCAGGCGACGTCAACGCCGTGGCCGCACGCGACGCCGGGGTGGAGGTCGGAGGCGGCCTGACCGAGGGCGGCGACATCATGAACGTCTTGTCAATCCTTCTCGGGCTGTCGCTGGGCATGCTGGCGGTCACCGTGGTGATCGCGCTGCTCGGCATCGCGAACCTGCTCGGCCTGTCGGTGATCGAACGCGCCCGGGAGATGGCGTTGCTGCGGGCGCTCGGCACCCGCAGCAGCCGGCTGCGGGCAATGGTCGCGATCGAGGCGGTCACGATCACCCTGCTCGGCACGGTGGCCGGCATCGTCATCGGGGTGCCGGTCGGGCTGGTCGGCGTGATCGCGGCGGTGGGCCGGCAGGCGGATCCGGTGATCCGGCCGGCCTGGCCACAGCTGGGCCTGGTGCTGGTGGCCGCGGCGGTCACCGGGGTTCTGGCCAGCCTCGCGCCGGCTCGCCGGGCCACGCGGATCGCCCCCGCGGAAGGCCTCGTGCGATAGCTACCGGTCGCACCGCGCGGTCGTACCGCGGCGATCCGAGACGCCGGCCCGGGTGTCTCGGATCGCCGCAGTGCAGAGCTACTTAATTGCCTATAAAACTGTATAATTTGGAACGGCAGTAATTCGATCGTTTTTGTGCACTACGAGACTACCGAGGCGGAGCTGAAGGATCGGCGTCGGTAGCCGGCTTGCCGGAATCGCGTACGGCTACATTGCCTGGGGGAGGCATGGCGGACGTACTGGTGGTGGCCGAGGAGGCCCTGGTCTCGATCGGCATCAAGATGATTCTCGAGATGATGGGCGGCTTTACTGTCGTCGCCGTCGACCGGGACCGCGCGCTCTCCGCGGTCGCGGAACATCGGCCCACGGTCGTCCTGCTGGATACCCACGTGACGCTGCGCGAGAGCGTGCCGTTGCTGACGCAGCTGCGCGACCTGGAGTCCTGCCCCGCGCTGGCCGTGCTGACCACGCTGGCGACGCCCAGCACCGTCCTGGAGTCGCTCCGCGGCGGCGCGTGCGGGTTCCTGCTCAAGGACAGTCAGCCGGAGCAGCTGGTGGCGGCGGTACGCGCGCTGGCGTCCGGAGTGACCGTGCTCGCGCCGGAGGCCTCGTCGATCATGCTGGGGGCCGCCTGCCGTGGCACTCTCGCCTCCGAGACGTCCGTCGACGAGATCAAACAGCTCTCCGACCGGGAGCAGACGATCGTGGGCCTGGTCGGGAAAGGGCTGACCAACGCGGAGATCGCGCGCCGGCTGTTCATCAGCGACTCCACGGTCAAGGAGTACGTCAGTGTCATCCTGCGCAAGCTCGGTGTGGCCAATCGGGTGCAGGCGGCCGTGCTGGCGTACGCCGCCGGCCTCACCGCGGACGATCTCGCCTGACACGATGGCCATGGGACGTGTGCCCGTCCCGCTCCCTCCGGGGCGGGAGCGGAACGGGGCAGCCGCCGCCGTCAGGCCGAGGCGGTCAGCGCGAACTCGGTGGCCAGCAGTTCGTAGGAACGGCGCCGGGCGGCCCCGCCGGGACAGTTCGTGGTGAGCATGACCTCGGACACGTCGTACACCTTGCGCAGCCGCCGGATCTCGTCGCCGACCGCCTCCGCCGTGCCGGAGATCTGCAGATACGGCCGGCTCGCGCGCAACGCCCGGTCCTCGTCGGTCAGCGTGTACCGCTGCGCGTCCACCAGGGTCGGCACGCCACCCCGGTAGTCGTCTGCCGGCCGTACCTGGGCCCGCCAGCCGGTGGTGCACGACATCCAGAAGCAGGTGGCCAACTCCTCGGCCTCGTCGGCGGTGTCGGCCGCTAGAACCCGCAGCGCCAGCATCGCCTGCGGCGAGTCCAGCCACGGGGAGGCCTTGAAGGCCTTCTGATAGGCCTCGATCGCCTCGGGGCACTCGTCGGCCACGATGAACTGTGCGAAGCAGAACGGCAGTCCGAGCATCCCGGCGAGGCGAGCGCTGCCGGCGCCGGATCCGAGCAGCCACGGCATCGGCGGTTCGGCCAACGCCGGCGTGACCGAGACCCGGCTGACGGTCCGGACGTCGCCGAGAAAAGCGAGCAGACGGCCGACCTGCTCGCTGTACGCCTCCGTAGTGGCGATCGTGTACGGGTTGAGCAGTTCGGCCATCACCGCCGGGCCGCCGCGGCCACGCCCGAATCCGAGGTCGATCCGACCGGGGTACAGCGCGGACAGCACCCGGAAGGTCTCCGCGACCTTGAGCGGGCTGTAGTACGGCAGCAGCACGCCGCCGGTGCCCACCCGGATCCGTTCGGTGGCCCCCGCAACGGCCGCCACCAGGATCTCCGGCGCCGCACAGGCGTTGGCGGCGCTGCCGTGGTGCTCGGCGACCCAGAACCGGTGGTAGCCCAGCGATTCGACGGCACGGGCGAGCCCGACGGCCTCGCGGACCGCGTCGGCGGGTTCGTCGCCACGGAACACGGGCACCTGGTCCAGGACACTGAGCATGGCGGACACCTCGACTTTCAGGTCAGCAGTTGCCGGGTGGCGAACTCGCGGTAGAGCGGGTCGCGCACGAGTAACTCCTCGTGCCGTCCGGCGGCCACCGAGCGGCCGTCGTCGATCACCAGGATCTGGTCGGCCTGCGCCACGGTGGCCAGCCGATGGGCGACGACCAGCAGAGTCCGGTCGGCCGCGTGTGCGGTGAGCCTGTGCTGCGGTGCTTCTTCGTTGCGCGCGTCCAGATGGGCGGTCGGCTCGTCGAAGAGCAGCAGTTCGCCCGGAGCGAGCAATGTACGCGCGACGGCGAGCCGTTGCCGCTCGCCGCCCGAGAAAAGCACGCCGCCGTCCCCGACCGGCGCGTTCAGGCCGGCCGGATCGCGGGCGAAGAGGTCGTCGAGGTTTACCGACGCGGTGACCCGGCGGATCGTCCGTTCCTGGACGTCCGGCGCGGCCAGCGTCAAGTTGTCCCGGACGGTGCCGGCCAGCACCGGCAGCAGACTGATGCCGAGCAGCAGTGGATCGAGCAGGCTCATGCCGATGACCGATCCGCCGACGAGCAGGACGCCGACGGCCAGGTCCACCACCCCGGACGTGATCACCGAGCGCACCTGGGCGGTGTCAGCGCCGACCCGGGACACGAGGTTGCCGGACTGCCGCTCGTCATACGCCGAGACCGGCAACCGCAGCAGGTGCGCGACCAGCGTGCGGCGCACGGTGAAGACCACGGCCTCGCCGGTGCGCTGCAGCAGGAACTGCTGGAACGCGCCCAGCACCGCGCCCACGATCATGACCGCCAGGATGTCGGCCTGGACAAAGTCACCCGGGAACACGCCTTCGCCGCCACCACGATCAACCTCATCCGCCTCAACACCTGGTGGACCGGCACACCCCTGCAACGCACCCGAACCACCCACCTGAGCAGACTCGATCTCGCCCTCGCCGCATAGACCGAATTAGGCAACAGAGTCTTCCCGGCCTCGAAAACCGTTCGCGAGGCCGCCGACTCCGGCCGGCGCCGGCCTCGGCCGGGCGGCGATGGATCTGCTGGCCGAGGCGATGCTGTCACCCGGCGAGAGCCGCCGCCTGCGCCTGCCGGTCCAGGTCTCCTGGACCGGCCCACCCCACGGGTGACTCAGACCCGCTCGGCTCCCAGCAGCCGGACGGCGTGATCGGCGACGTCTCCGGCGACCAGGACGTCGTAGTGGCCGGGGAGGACCACCGGGGGACCGTCCTCCCCGGCGAACTCGTGACCGATCAGGCCGAGACCGGCACCGATCAGCGCGCCCAGCCCGGCGGCGACCAGGGTGCTCCAGGTCATGTCGGCGAGCGGGATGATCAGGTCGAACCAGGCCAGCAGGTGCTCGATCAGAACCGCGACCACCAGGCCGGACAGGGCGCCACGGCGAGCGGCACGGGCGGCGGGGCGGCGGCCGGCGAGCTGCCGACCGCACGCGACGATCACGGCCCGGCCGGCCGGCACTCCCCCGTCGATCAGCTGCGCCACCGCGCGCTCGGCGGTGGCGAAGTCGGCGGCGGTGGCGACGACCTGGGGTGTGGACCCGAGGTGAGCGCTGTCGCTGTGGATCATCTCGGTGTCGTGTAGGCGGGGCATCTGCACTCCTCTCGGGCAGCGGGTTCGAGTCAACTGTTGCCCGCCGGGGCGCCGTCGCCATCGGTTGCAGCGCAACCGTCATCGGAGTGACACAAGCGTCACACAGGGCAAGTTGCGGAACTGTTGGATCCTGTTGCTTTTCGTTGACATCAGATACGTAAATAAGCCAATGTGATCTCGTTACGTCGTTGCGCGAAGGGAAACATTTCGATGCCACGAACGTCCCTGAGATCCCTCTTCTCCGCTGCCCTGCTGACGCTCTCCCTGCTCGTGGTTCCGGCGGGAGCCGCGGAGGCCGCGCCCGTGCACGGCCTCAAGGGTGAGTACTTCCGGATGTCCGCACCGGGCGCCCGCGACTTCGCCGAACTCGGCGGTATCGCCCTCGATCCGAACATCGACCTGCCCGGTCTGGCCGGCACCTTCGAGTCACTGGCCGGGCGTACCGAGCACACCACCGCCCGCTGGACCGGGCGGATCACCGCCCCGGCCACCGGCGACTACACCTTCTCCATGATCGGCGACAACGGGTTCCGGTTCCTGCTCGACGGGCAGCCGGTCATCGACCACTGGGTCGGCGACTGGGACCGCGAGCAGACCGCCGCGCCGCTGCGCCTGGTGGCCGGCGAGGCCCACGACGTCCGGATCGAGATGTTCCAGGACGTCGGCGGCGCCAACCTGTTCCTGCGCTGGGCCGCCGACGGGCTGGCGAGACAGATCGTGCCGGAGTCGGCGTTCACCCCGCCGGACGGTTTCCAGATCTTCCCGGTCGACCTGACCGTCAACACCGCCGGTACCACAGTGGTCGCTGATTTCGCCGCGAACGTCGACAACCCCGGACAGGTGGCCGAGCACCTGAGCGTCGAGGTGGACACCACCAGGTTCCCGATCACGTCGGTCGCGGTGGACCGGCGGGACCGCTCGAAGCTGGTCGTCACGCTCGCCGAGAAAGTGCAGAAGGACCAGCGGGTACGGGTCAACTACGACGGCGCCGGTGGTCTGATCGTCGGCGGTGAGACGGTTCCACAGATCATCCGGTCGGCGGTCAACACGTCCACCCACCGGTTGACCACCCCGTGGGGTGACAAGGTCGACAAGCGCAAGCCGCTGCCCGAGTACCCCCGCCCGCAGCTGGTCCGCTCGGACTGGCTCAACCTCAACGGGCCGTGGGAGTTCGCCGGGGCTCAGGCCGGGGAGCAACCGGTCTTCGGCGCGACGCTGGCCGAGAAGATCACCGTGCCGTTCCCGGTCGAGTCGCTGCTGTCCGGGATCGAACGGCGCGAGGACCACATGTTCTACCGCAAGCTGGTGACCGTCCCGAAGGGCTGGACCGGCAAGCGGATCAAGCTGAACTTCGGTGCGGTCGACTACCAGGCGAAGGTCTGGGTCAACGGCACCCTGGTCACCGAGCACACCGGCGGCTACACCTCGTTCACCGCCGACATCACCGACGCCCTCACCAGGAGGGGCCCGCAGGAGATCATCGTCGCGGTCACCGACACCACCGGGCCGAACCAGCCGAAGGGCAAACAGTCGCTCGACCCGGGCGGCATCGTCTACGAGCCGACGTCGGGCATCTGGCAGACGGTCTGGCTGGAGCCGGTCGCCCCGGTCGCGATCGACGACCTGGTGATCACCCCTGACGTGTCGACCGGATCCATCACGCTCCGGGTGCAGGGAAAGACGTCATCCAAGATCACTGCGACCGCGTACGACAAGAAGGGTGGAAAGGTTGGAAAAGCCGCCGGCGTCACCAACTCCGACCTGCGACTGAAGATCGACAAGCCCCGTCTGTGGAGCCCGGACGACCCCTACCTCTACGACCTGAAGGTCACGCTCGGCGACGACACCGTGCGAGGCTACTTCGGGTTGCGGCAGATCGAGGTCAAGAAGGTCGGCGGCTTCCCGAAACTGGTGCTCAACGGCACGCCGGTGTTCTCGCTGGCCACGCTGGACCAGGGCTTCTGGCCGGACGGCCTCTACACCCCGCCGAGTGACGCGGCCCTGCGTTTCGACCTGGTGGAGACGAAGAAGCTCGGCTTCAACGCGGTCCGTAAACACATCAAGGTCGAGCCGGCCCGGTTCTACCGGCACGCCGACGAGCTGGGCCTGCTGGTCTGGCAGGACTTCGTGTCGGCCGACATCAACAGCACCGCCGGGCAGGAGGCGTTCCTCAGCCAGGGCCGGGAGATGATGCGGCAGTTGCACAACTTCCCGTCGATCATCGGCTGGATCGTGTTCAACGAGGGCTGGGGCGAGTGGGACCGGACCGCCACCGGGCAGATCGCCACCGCGATCAAGAGCGAGGACCCGTCCCGGATCCTCAACGCGCACAGCGGCGTCAACTGCTGCTCGTCCAAGGGCGACTCCGGCAAGGGCGACGTGATCGACCACCACGACTACGTCAACAACGACGCGCCGTACCCGGACGCCACCCGCATCGCGATGGACGGTGAGCACGGCGGATTCACGCTGCGCACGCCCGGGCACATGTGGCCGGGACCGCCCGCCGCGATCTACAGCGGTGTACCGGACAAGGCGGCCCTGACCGCGAAGTACGTCGACAACACCCGCACGTACTACCTGGAAGCCGCCGGAGCGGAACTGTCCGGCTCGGTCTACACCCAGATCACCGACCTGGAGACCGAACTCAACGGCCTCTGGACCTACGACCGGCGCAAGATCAAGGTCGACCCCGCGCCGGTACGGGCGATCAACCTCGCCGTGATCGAAGCCGGCCGTACCGCGGGTGCCGACGCGACCTTCCCCGGCAACGGCGACTGGAACCTGGACGAGGGCAGCGGAACCACCGCCCGCGACAGCGTCTCCGGCAGCGATCTCACCCTGACGGGTGACACGTCCTGGGCGCCCGGCAGGTCCGGGACGGCTCTGCGCTTCGACGGAACCGGCGACTCCGCCGACACCGCCGCGCCGGTCCTGGACACCACGAAGGACTACACGATCTCGTCGTGGGTCACCCTGGACAAGCTGCCCGGCAACTACGCCACCATCGTCAGCCAGGACGGCCGGGCCCGGGAGAACCCGTTCTACCTGCAGTACGGTCAGGGCGCCTTCGCCTTCAGCACCCCCGGCGGCAACCGGGCCCGCCTGGTGGTGGCACCCGACCTGAACCGCTGGTACCACGTCGCCGGAGTCCGCGATCACGCGACCGGAGAGATCCGGTTGTACGTGGACGGCCAGCGCGTCGCAACGGTCCCCGCCGGCCCGGACGTGGTCAGCACCGGCCCGCTGTCGGTGGGCCGCGCGAAGTACGCCGGCACCCGCACGGACTGGTGGTCGGGGTCGATCGACCAGGTCCGCGCCTACGACCGGGCACTGACCGACGCCGAGGTGGCGGCCCTGTACGCGGCCTGACGAACGAACGAGGACCCGGGGCGCGAAGTCGCGCCACGGGTCCTTCGTTCATCAGCGACTCACATCGCTCTCGAACCTGACTATCGGTTCAGCCGAACGGCCAGAAGCTGGCGCTCTGGGACTGACCGGTGACGTTGACGTTGTTGATCGGCCCGGAGTTGACGCTGCCGTTGCCCAGGATGGTGTTGGCGAAGCCACTCATCGCGATCTGGGTGTTCACGTTGGTGGTCACCAGGTTCTGGGACAGCAGACCGGCGGCCGGGTTGAACCGGGTCGGGTTGGTGCTGGCCGGGTTGTAGTTGCCCGGGTTGTAGTTGCCCGGGTTGTACCGGACCGGGCTGGAGACGTTGGACGGCCTCCGGTGGTCCGGGGCCGCGGTGGCGGGCGCGGCGAGCGCGAGGCTCGCGCCGGCGGCGATCATCAGGCCAGCGGTGTAAACAACTGCACGACGCATGATGCTTCCTTACTTTCGGGGGGTCCTACCGGGGGTCCTACGGTTCTTGCCATGAGGATCGGGCCAGGCACTCGCCTGGCCCGATCGCTCAAGATCAGTAGATCGGGAACGGGAACTTGAAGGTGCTGTTCTGCCCCACGACCGTGTTGTTGCTGTTGCCGATGTTGCCGGTGTCAACGTTGCCACCGGCGATGTTGCCGAAGCCGCCCATCGCGATCTGCGCGTTGCTGACCTCAGCGTTGTACTTCGTGAACGTCGGGTAGCTGATGGTCGGGTAGGTGACCGTCGGGTAGGTCGGGACCGGCTTGTAGCCAGCACCGGCGGCCGCGGCGGGGGAAGCGAACGCAAGGGCGGCACCGGCCGCGATCATCAGGCCAGCGGTGTAACGAATGGTCTTGCTCATGATTTCTCCCTCAAGGTGGTTCGCAGTGCTCGTCGAGCGCTGCCACATCAGCTTGAGGCATGAGCTGGGAAAAATCGCCCTTTACCCGGACACAACACGCCATAAACCCCTAATGGGGGACGAATTTCTCAGAAGTCGCGCTTGATGCCAAATATGCAAATCAAGGCATGAAAACGGGGCCTGAGCGCTCAGCGCCCAGGCCCCGTGCTGGTCGATCACTCCGCCGGGCGGACGCCGATCTCGCTCTCGCTGACGCGTGTCGGCTCCAGGACCCGGTGCAGGAACTCGCGGGTGCGTTCCTCGCGGGGCGCGCCGAAGACCTCCTCCGGCCGGCCCTGCTCGACGATCACGCCGCCGTCCATGAAGACGACACGCGACGCGACCTCGCGGGCGAACGCCATCTCGTGCGTCACCACCAGCATGGTCATGCCCTCGGCGGCCAGGCCGCGCATGACCGCGAGCACCTCACCGACCAGCTCCGGGTCCAACGCGCTGGTCGGCTCGTCGAAGAGCATCAACTGCGGATCCATCGCCAGCGCGCGGGCGATGGCGACGCGTTGCTGCTGCCCGCCGGAGAGCTGCGCCGGGTAGGCGCCGATCTTCTCGGCCAGGCCGACCCGTTGCAGGTTCTCGGCGGCGATCCGGCCGGCTTCGGCGCGGCTGCGTTTGAGGACCCGGCGCTGGGCGATCGTCACGTTGTCCCGCACGGTCAGGTGCCCGAACAGGTTGAACTGCTGGAACACCATGCCGATCCCGCGCCGGACGGCGTCGATGTCGCAGTCCGGGTCGGTGACCTCGGCTCCGGCCACCCGAATCGAACCGGACGTCGGCTGTTCCAGAAGGTTCACACAGCGCAGCAGTGTCGACTTGCCGGAACCGGACGGCCCGATCACGCACACGACCTCACCGGGCTCGACCGTCAGATCGATGCCGCGCAGCACCTCCAGACTGCCGAACGACTTGTGCAGGCCACTGATCTCGATGGTGGACATCCCGGTCACCTCTCCCGTCCGGCGCGGCGCTCCAGCCCGCGGACCAACTGCGACAGCGGCAGCGTGATCACCAGGTAGAGCAGGCCGGCCACCACCAGCGGCGTCGGGTTGACCCGCTGGTTGAGGGTGTCACCGGCGAACTTGGTCAGTTCGATCGTCGTCGACGTGACGCCCAGGACGTACACCAGGGAAGTGTCTTTGGTCAGTAGGATTATCTCGTTGGTCAGGGGCGGGATCACGATCCGGAACGCCTGCGGCAGGATGATCGAGATCATCGCCCGGGTGTGTGACATGCCGAGCGTCCGGGCGGCTTCGAGCTGTCCTTTCGGCACCGCCTGGATGCCGGCCCGCAGCGTCTCCGCCATGTACGCCGCGGCGGTCAGGCCGAGACCGACCGCGACCGAGCCGTAGACGCCGCCGGGGATCTCCCGGTCCGGGAAGGCCAGCGGCACGCCGTAACCGACCATGAAGAGCACCAGCAACGACGGCAGCCCGCGGAACAGTTCGATGTAGGCGGTCGCGAACCAGCGGTACGGCAGGATCGACGACAGTCGCATCAGCGCCAGGATCAGGCCGAGGGTCAGGCCGAAGACGAACGCCAGCAGGGTGTAGACGATGGTGTTGCGCAACGCGATGGTGACCGCGTCCGGGAACATCCCCCGGGCGATGTCGAGCCGGAAGAACGCCTCGGACAGACGCCCCCAGTCCGCGGCCCCCGCCACGGCGAACAGCACCGCGGCGAAGGCGACGTAGCCGGCGACCCGGGCGACCAGCCGCCGGCGGCGTGGGCTCAGCTTCATGCGGCGGGCTTCTCGCCGATCCACGTCTTGTAGATCTCGTCGTACTTACCGTCGGCCCGGGCCGCGGCGAGCGCCTCGTTGACGGTCTTCAGCAGTTCGGCGTTGCCCTTCTTGACGGCGAAACCGTACTGCTCGCCGGTGTCGAAGCCGGCCGCGACGACGACCTTGCCGGGGTTGGCCTTGATGTACTCGTTCCAGACCGGGAGGTCGTTGACGGCCGCCGCGACCTGGTTGGTGGCGAGCGCCTGCTGAAGCGCGGCGAGGTCCTTGTAGGAGACGACCTCGATGTCGAGCTTCTTCTCCTCGACCTGCTTCTTGATGTAGTCCTCACCGGTGGTGCCGCCCTGCGTGCCGACCCGCTTGCCGGCCAGCTCCTCCAGGGTCTTGACCTCTTTACCGGTCTGCACGGCGAGCGCCTGGGTGGCGTCGAAGTACGGGTCGGAGAAGTCGAGCACCTTCTTGCGCTCGTCGGTGATCGTCATGCCGGCGGCGGCCACGTCGCACTTGCCGGAGTTCAGGTCGGCGCCGGACTTGATGCCCTCGAACGGCGTGTCGATGATCTCCTGCGTCACGGCGAGTTTCGTGGCGACCAGGTCGATCAGCGCCACGTCGAAACCGACGACCTTGCCGCTGGCGTCCTTCGCCTGGAAGGGTGCGTACGGCAGGTGGGTGCAGGTGGTCAGCGCTCCGGCCTTGATCAGTGGAACCCCGCTGTCGGTGGTGCCTCCGGTGTCCTCCTTGGCGCAACCCGTGATCGCCAGCGTCACAGCGGCAGCCAGCATGATCGTCTTTCGGGTACGTGCCCGCATGCTCATACATCTCCCCCGGCCAGGTAGTGGATCCGAGAAGATTATTCCACCCGGGCCCCTGATCGCCTTCGATACAGCTCTCGTTTCGATCACGCTGCGGGGGTAATCCCTCAGGTCCGGCCGATGCCGGTCGATGCCTGCACCCATGGCACTCAGTGGATTGGTAACACTCGTCACGGCCGTCCTGCTCGCGCCGGGTGCGGCGGTCGCGGCTCCGGCCGACGGGACCCGCACGGTCCTCGGCACGGTCGAGTCGGTCATCGTGGATCCGCTGCCCGGCGCCCCGGCGCAGGCCGAACAGACGCTGACGTATGTCCGGGCGGACGGCCGGCTGCTGGCGGTGCCCGCCGGATCGCTGACCGGAGTGGCGCCGGGCCGGCGGGCCAGGGTGAGGCTGCGGGCAGCGACCGTCGTCTCGGCCGAGCCGGCCGGGCCGGTGACCGGGACCCGGGTGGTGGCGAGCGGAGCACACCGGCTGACGGTGCTGCCGGTGTTCTGGACGGCGAAGGACGCCGAGACCACGGCGTCGCTCACCACCCTGGCGAACCAGGCGAAGAACTATTGGGCCGAGCAGTCGAACGGTGCCGTCGACATCAGTGTGGACGTGCGCGACTGGAAACAGACGGCGGTGCCGACCGGGTCGTGCAACGCCACCGCGATCTTCAACGCCGCGATCGCGGCCCACGGTCTCACCGCTCCGGCCGGCGCCAAGGATCACGTGGCGGTCTACTTCCCGCGGCAGTCCAGCTGTGCCTGGGCCGGGCTGGGTTCGGTGAACGGTCCGGTCATCTGGATCAACGGCTATCCCCTGGAGGACGTGCTCACCCACGAGTTCGGCCACAACCTGGGCCTGGGTCACGCCAACAAGACGACCTGCACGGCGAACGGCAAACGGGTCGCCCTGTCCACCTCGTGCACGGTCGGACAGTACGAGGACACCACCGACGTGATGGGGTACGCCCGCGCCGGTGTCGCCTCCGGCAACCTGAACTCGGCGTTCGGCGACTACCTCGGCCTGCAGCAGACCACCGGCACGGCCCCGGCCGAGTTGTCGGCGCTGTCCGCGCACTCGGGCACCACCGGCCTGAAGATCACCACCACGGCCGGCCCGGTCTTCGTCGACTACCGCCCGGCGACCGGCCGGGACACCCGTGTCCCGAGCTGGGCCGGAGTGCAGGTCCGGCTGCGCACGGCGACCACTCCCCCGACCACCCGGCTGCTCGACATGCAGCCCGGTTCGGCCACCGCGTTCTCGGCGGCGAACCTGCCGGTGGGCGGCGTGTGGCCGATCCCCGGCACCAACCAGTCGGTGAAGGTGACCTCGGCCGGGAACGGCACGGCGAAGGTGGAGATCACGACGGCCGCCGATACCACACCCCCGGCGGTCGCCCCGGTCGTCACCACCGCACGGGGCCCGGTCCGCGCGGCGTCGACACCTGTCACGTGGACCGCAGCGGCCGACCGTGAGTCGGGCATCGCCGCCTACCGGGTGACGGTCAACGGCGCGACCGTCGCCGAGACCACCGGCACCACCCTGACCGCGGCCGTGCCGCTGGCCGAGGGCGCCAACCGGATCACGGTCGTCGCGGTCAACGGTTCGGGCCTGGTGAAGAACAGCACGGCGAAGGCGGTGGTACGGGATTCGATCGCGCCCGCCCCGGTCACCAATCTGAAAGTGGCCGCCACCGGCCGGTCGGTGAGCTGGACCGCCCCGGCCGACTCCGGCACCGCCCGCTCGTACGCGGTCCGGGTCGACGGCGTACTCACCAGGACGGTGACCGCGTCCCCAGCCGCGATCACCGTCGCGGCCGGCCAACGCACCGTCACAGTCACCCCGTCGGACGCGGCCGGAAACGCCGGCACCACGACCGAGCTCACGCTGTGGATCGGCCCGGCCGCCGTCCGGTAGGTGACCCGGCCCGGCACAGCGAGCAGCCCCGCCCCGAAGTCCTCGGGGCGGGGCTGCTCGTTCGACGTCCGTCAGGCCGCGGCCAGCTGGTTGCGGCCGGATCGTTTGGCGGAGTAGAGGTGGGCATCGGCCCGGTCGTACAGGTCCCGGCCCGGTTCGCCGACCTGGCAGGCGGCCAGGCCCATGCTGAGGGTCACCTTCAGGCCCGGCACGATCGTGTTCCAGTCCCGGGCCAGGATCACCCGGCGGATCCGCTCGGCGACCTTCCGGGCCTCGTCCTCGCCGGTGGCCAGGAACAGGGCGAACTCGTCGCCGCCGAAGCGGATGGCCACCTCGTCGTGCCGGCAGTGTGAGCGCAGTATCGCGGCGATCTCGCCGAGCACCCGGTCGCCGACGCCGTGCGAGTACCGGTCGTTGATGTCCTTGAAGTGGTCCACGTCGATCAGCAGCAGGGAGCCGCCGGCCGTGACCGTGCTCATCTGCCGGTCGAACATCCGCCGGTTGCCCAGCCCGGTCAACGCGTCGGATGCCGCAGCCAGGTCGGCGGTCGCCCGCGCGGCCTCCAGCTCGACCCGGCGGTACGCCTGCCGCAGCATGGTGCGCCGGTCGAGCCGCAGCTGCCACAGCGCCTCGACGTGGCCGCGCAGCGACTCCAGCACCGCCTGGGTGGCCTCGCCGGGGAACTCCAGGACCGCCGTGATCGCCAGTTCGTACTGGAAGAGGAGCCGCTGCGACCGCAGCACCGACAGTTCCAGGGCGGCCCGGAACTCCCGGCGGGCGGCCCGCCATTCGCCGGTCGCCCGCAGCACCAGCCCGTGCGCCAGGTGCAGCAGCCGGGTCTCGTTCGACTGGCCGGCCTCCCGCATCTTCGGCAGGAAGATCTTGACCAGTTCAAAGGCTTCGGCGGTACGCCCGGACTTGGTGTAGCAGACGGCCAGCACCGCTGAGCCGAGCGGAGAGTCGATGCCCCCGTCGGTCAGGTTCTCCAGCACGGCCACGCACTTGTCGAAGAGGTTCGCCGCGTCCTCGACCCGGCCCACCTGCTCCAGCCGCAGCGCCCACTCCAGCCACAGCTCGATGTGGGTCAGCTCGGCGGCCGAGCGGTACAGGTCGTCCGGGTTCTCGAACGACTCCATGCACCGGCGCATGGCGTCGTCGGCGAGTTCGAAGAGTTCGGCGCAGCGGGCGGCCTGCCCCAGCGAGGCCATCGCCGAGAAGTAGCGCAGGCCCTTACGGGGCGCCACCTCCAGCACGGCCATCGCCCGGGCCGCGTAGTGCAGGCCCTCGTCGATACGCCCGAGGTTGATCAGCACCTCGGCGGCGTCCGCCATGATCTTGGCGTCGGTGGCCTTGGGGCCGCCCAGCCGGGCCTGGTCCTCGATCAGGTCCTCGGCGATGCGCATGGCCTCGTCCAGCCGGCCGAGGGACCGCAGCGCGTACATCCGCCCCAGCCGGCTGACCCGGTGAGTGCGGTGGTCACCGAGCATCAGCGTGATCGCCTCCGCCTGGTCCGCGGCGAGCAGCGTCTCGGCGTGGTGCCCACGGATGGTGAGGTCGTGCACGTGCAGCGCAAGGTCGGCGTAGGGACCGTACGGCGACACCAGCACCGGCAGACGATTCATCGGCAGTCCCCGTTTCCCATGGCCCTACCGTCGGCCGTTCCGGTCCGGACATGAGGTGTCCAGCGGCGGGAACGTCACTGTCCGCTCTCAGACAAGAGCGGACAGCGACTGCCGATTCGGTGTCAGCAGGCCCCCGGACCGCCGTAGCGGAACGTCCGGCCAGTCAGTCTGGCGACATCGTAGTGATCGCTGGTACTACGGACGTACAGGTCCACCGTAGGCCCGTTGAGATAGGTCACGCTGCTGATCCGCGCCGCCGCACTGTCACCGCCGCCGGACTTCCCGTTGCCCATCTCGGTGCACGGGCCGGCACTCGACGCCGCCACCTCGCCGAAGACCTGGATCATGCCGGTCTCGGTGAAACCACCGGACCACAGTGACGCCGGGTAGTAGCCGACCCACTCGGTGTCGTAAGCGATCCACCACGCCCCGTCGTAGTACTGAATGCCCAGCTTCTTGGCGGTGTCCTGGGGCAACGTGTCACCGGGCCCGACAGCCTGGCTGTACCGGACGAAACCGCACGCGTTGTAGCAGGTGGGCTGGCCGTTGACCCAGTGGAAGACGAACAGGTGGGGTTCGGAGTCGCCGTTGACGACCCGGTCCACGGTCCAGCCGACCTCAACGACCTGCCCGGTGTCGGCCGACTGTACGGCCAGCTCCGCCAGGCTGTGGTAGTCGGAGGTGGCGAGGGTGGGTTTGCCGATGGTGAAGTTGGCATAGGCGCCGTCAGTAACCGCGGCCTGCGATCCGGCGTTGTAATGGAAGAGGACGTTCTGGGAGCTGGCGGCGAGAGCGGAGCTGGCGGCGAGAGCCGGGGGCTTCGGCGGGATCACGTCGGTCGTCGCCGACCTGAGGTCACCGGTGCGCGAGGTGCGGCCCTTCGGGGCGTACCGGGCACCGGACCGGTCCGGCGGAGCCGCGTCCAGACCCGCCGACTTGAGCATCTGACTACTGCTACCGGCGGCACCCCGCTGGATCGCGCTCGGCTTCGACCCCCAGGGCAACCGGGGCGGCGGGCTGATCTCGGGCTGCTCGACCGGCGCCGGAGCCGGCGTCTGTTCCGCACCCGCGTCCAGGGTCGAGACAAGTCCCACTGATCCGACCACGACGGCGATCAGGGCGGCGGCTGACAATCCTCGGCGCGATTTCGACACTTATCAGTCCTCAGCATTTGTCGGGAGCCGGGAGATCAAAAGAAACGAATACTCCGGCAATGCGAGTCACCGTATAGCTTGCGAACTGAGCCAGGAACGGCCTACGGAGTCCTGTTCTCCGGAACATTCGAACGAGTTAGTACGATCCGGTGAGCGGTCACGTCGGTCTAACCCCAGAAAGAGGCTATCTTCGCGAGCCTCTGTCGGGCCAGCGCGGCGACAGGCGACTGTCCGCTTACGGACGACCCCTGACGAGCGATTACCGAAAGACCCAAAACCACATACGGTTCTTTCGTACGATCCTCGAACGCATCGCAGAAAGGCACCCACGCCGTGAATCGCATCCTCCCCCGGTCAATCCGGCGGTTCCTGTCCCGCGCCGTTTCCGTGATCGCATCGATCCACGCCCGCCGCCCCCGCGCCGAACCCCGCCCGGCACCGGCCCCGCCACCACCCGCGACACCCACCGCGGCACGCGCCCAGGCGAAGATGGCGTACCGGATGAACGCCGCCGCACACCGCAGCGCCACCCGCAAACCCGGTAGGACTCACGGGGACTCCACCGGCCCTCGGCTGGGAGCCCGGTCCGGAACCGGCTCCACCAGCTGATCACCACCCGGCCGCCCGAAACCTCGGGCGGCCCTCACCCTGTGCTCAGCGCACCCGCTCGGCGGTGAACTGCATCCGCGGCGCGGCGTAGAACTCCTGGGCCCGCACCAGCTGCAGTTCCCGCTCGCCGGACCGGTAGGTCGTCTCGATCAGGTCGAAGACACTGGAGGCGGTACGTTCCAGCGCCAGCGCCGCATCCTTGGTCCCGGCGTAGTGAGCGGTGAACAGGGCGGCCGTGACGTCACCGGAACCGTTCGCCTTGAACGGCAGGTGCGGGGTGCCGACCACCCAGGCACCGGCGTCGTCCACGACGAGCATCTCGATCGTGCCCTCCGCCCGGTCGGGGCGTTCCACGCTGGTGACCAGCACCGTCGACGGCCCCATGGCGCGGGCGAGGTCGGCCGACTCGAGGGTCGACTCGATGCTGGCCGGCTCGGTACCGGTCAGGAAACCCAGTTCGAACTGGTTCGGGGTGATGATGTCGGCCACCGGCACGACCCGGTCCCGCAGCAGCACCGGGATCTCCGGCGCGACGAAACACCCGGACTTGGCGTTACCCATGACCGGGTCGCATGCGTACACCGCCGCCGGGTTCGCGGCCTTGACCCGGCGCACGGCGTCGACGATGACGTCGGCGATGCCCGCACCACCCTGGTATCCGGACAGCACCGCGTCGATCTGCGGGAACACCCCGCGCTCCTCGACCCCGAGGATGATCTCGGCGACGTCCGCCGGCGCGATGAGCGGACCGCGCCACGCCCCGTACCCGGTGTGGTTGGAGAAGTTGACGGTGGGGATCGGGACGACGTCGACACCGATGCGCTGGAGCGGGAACACGGCTGCGGAGTTGCCCACATGGCCGTGGGCGACCACCGACTGGACGGACAGGATCTTCATCCCCCCAGCCTAGAAACCCTCCCGCGGGGTACGGGACCCCGGCCTCACGACGTGCACGCGGCGCCGTCGATGCGGCAGTCCGCGGGCGCCGCGTCGAGCAGCGTCGCCCCGTGCACCTCGAAGGAGATCCCGACCTGCCCGGCCGCGCTGATCTCGGCGGTCGTCTCGTCCGGGGTGAACGTCCAGACCGCGCCCTGCTGACTGGCGGTCGCGCCCTCGACCTTGTCGACCCACAGCGTGGACCGGGGCAGCGTCACGGCAAGAGTCCAGCCGGTCCGGGCCGCGGTGCCCGGGTTCGTGACCGTCACCTGGGTCCGGTACCCGAGCAGGCCCACCAGGTACGGCGTGGTGGTGTAACCGGCGGCCAGCGGCACGGTGTCGCCGCGGCTCGGTACCGGGCTGCCGACGGGTGCCGACGGCGACAGCGGCGTGGTGCCGGCACTCGCGGACACCGACGCCGACGCCGACGGGCTGGCGGCGGCCGGCCGGGTGCGGTCCGGCGCCGGTGGGCCGGACGACGCCGCGACGATCGGCTCCTCGGTCCGGCCGGGCAGCCCGGCGGCCTGCTCCGGCTGCACCGAATCCTGGAACGGCCGGTCGACCAGGAACACCACCAGCAGTGCCGTGGTCGTCACGGCGGCCAGCACCCCGGCCACCAGCATCAGCCGGCCGGCCATCGGGCGCCGGGCCGGAGTGCCGGCCGGCCGGAGGAGACGGGGTTCGGGCGACGGGCTGGTCAGCATCGCGGTGGCCAGTCGCCACGCGGCGTCACGGACCACGTCCGCCGGGGTGCGCCGTTTCGTCACTCGACGACCGCCTGCAGATAGGAACGCGTTTCGGTACTGTCCGAGCCTCCGGTCACGAGCGTCGATGGTACCGACACCGCGGCGACGAGCCCGCCCTCGGGAGCGGGCCGCAGTTCGACGGCGATCTCGTGGCGGGCGGCGAACCGGCCCACCGCCCACAGCCCCCACCAGGCGCCGCCGTCCGGTGGCTCGGCCGCCGCCATCATCGCGTGCCCGGTGGCCAGGTCGTCGGAGGTCATGCCCGGCCCGACATCGGTGACCGTCACCAGATAGCCGTCCGGTTCGCTCCGGCCGGCGACCACGACCGGGGAGTCGGCCGGCCCGAAACCGGCCGCGTTGTCGATCAGCTCGGCCAGCAGGTGGACCAGGTCGGTGGCCGCGGTCCCGGCCAGATAGGCCGGCTCCACCTCGGCGGTCACCACCCGTTCGTGGTCGGCGACCTCGGCGGCCGACTCACCGACGATGTCACTCATCGGCACCAGCCGTGGCCAGGGCCGGTCCGGGATCCCACCGGTGAGGGTGACGCCCTTCTCCACGTTGCGCCGGATCCGGGCGCCGAAGTCACCGGCCCGGCGCAGGTCGGCGGCGTTCTGCTCGTCACCGGCCCGGCGGGCCAGGGCGTCGAGCAGGCGCATCTGCCGCTGGATCAGGCCCTGGTTACGGCGGTCGAGGTCGCGCAGCAGCTCGTCCGGGCGGTGCCGCGGGCCGGACGAGACCGGCCGGGTGGCCGGGGCCGGGGCCATGCCGTCGGCGGACCGGCGCCGCAACGTCACCACCAGCAGCCCGAGCAGGACGACGAAGCCGACACCGCCGACCGTTCCGGCCCACACGGTGGCGGTCACCGCCCGCTCGGTGGCGACGTCCGCGGCCTCGGCGGCGGCGCTGTCCTGCAACTCCCACAGGGCCGTGTTGAGGGTGTTGAACGCGGGTGCCCACGCGGACGGGTCCGGGACGCCGCCGGTTCCGGCCGCGAGGGCGTCCTCCAGGCGCTGCACCTCGGTCAGGGCCGGGCCGGTGGACAGTTCCCGGTGGCGTTCCGCGGCCTCGCTGGGCAGGGCGGTGCCCGCGGCGGTGAACAGGGCGCGCCGGGCTCCGGTGAGCTGGGACAGCCGGACCCGGTCGGCGCGGGCCGGGCCGGTTCCGGCCGAGGTGGCGGCCAGCAGCGCGTCCTCTTCGGCCAGGATCTCCCGGGAGCGGATCAGGGTGCGGATGCCGTTCGCGGCCGGGTCCGGATCACCGGTCGAGCCGATCATCTCGGCGTACGCGGTGACGGCCTGCCGTCTGCTGGTGCGGCCGTCGTCGATGGATTCGCGCAGCGCGGGCAGGCCGTCCAACCGGGCGAGCAGTTCTCCGGCCGTACGCTCCGCCTCCGAAGTCGCCAGCCATCGCCACCGGGACTGCTCCGGCTGCCGCAACCGTCCGGCCACCTCGTCGGTCTGGGCCCGCTGGGCGGTCAGCTCCGCAACCGGGCTCCCGGTGACCGACAGCCGTCGTTCCGCCTCCAGAGCGAGCACCGCCTCGTCGACCGGCCGGGCCAGCCGGTCGGCGACGATCCGGTCGGCCAGCGCCCGGACCGCGCCGGCTCCGGCCGGTACGGCGGCCGCGGCCCAGAACACCACGAGCAGTCCGGCACCGAGCAGGCGGGTGCGCCGGTTCACGCGGTGGTCTCCGGATCCCCGATGATCTCGCGGAGCCGGCTGAGCAACTCGTGCCGGTCGGCGCAGCCCAGTCGCTGCCGGATACGTGCCATGTGATGCTCCACGGTCTTCGCCGACAGGTACAGCCGGCCGGCGATCTGCTTGTACGTCATCCCCGCCAGGACCAGGGCGCCGACCTCGCGTTCCCGGGCACTGAGCAGTTGCTGCCCGGCCGCGACGGCCCGGCCCGGAGTCCCGGACGCGGCGTGTTCGGGCCGGGTGCCGCGGTCCTGCATGGCGCGGGCCGACTCCAGCAGCAGGGCCATCGCCTTACGGTCCGCGGTGCGGATCGCGGCCTGCCCGGCGAGGCGGGCCGCGTCCCAGGTCAGCCCGGCGAGGCTCAGTGTCCGGGCGGCCGACAGCACCGGCTCCGGGTCGATGCGCCCGGCGAGCACCTCCAACCAGACCAGGGCGGCGTCGGCGTACGCGGCGGCGAACGGTCCGGCGGTCCGGGCCGCGTCCAGGTGGTCGGCGTGCCGGCGGGCGGTGTCGTGGTCGTCGGACAGGATCGCGGCCTGCAGCCGGTACCAGTGCAGCAGCACCGTCCACAGCGGCGGGTCGCCGAGTGCGGCGAGGAGCCGGTCGGCCTCGGCCAGGTGCCCGGCGACCCGGTGGAACTCGCCGAGCCGGGCCGCGGCCACCGCCAGTTCACCCAGCGGCAGCAGGTTGAACAACTCCACCGGCTGCCCGATCAGGGCTTGGCAGGCGTCCGGCCAGGCGCTGCGCAGGCCGACCAGATCGCTGTTGCGGCGGGCCAGGCCGACCCGCAGCGCGGTGCCGAACAGGTTGTCGCGGCCCTCCGGGGCGGTCACTCCGGCGGTCGCGGGCAGCCGCTGCTCGACCTCGTCCAGGCGGCCGCGCAGCAGCAGGACCCAGGTGCTCAGCAGGTGATGGCGGGCGGACAGCGGTGCGCCGCCGGTGCCGTGGCGTTCGGCACGGGCCAGGAGCGAGTCGGCGACGTCGAGATCGTTGCCGTGCATGGCGAGCAGCGCGCCGACCGCTTCCGGGCTGTCCGGCAGCAGCGCGGACGGGCCCGCCGGGCCGATCAGGGTGGCCGCCTGCACCAGTGTGGACAGCGCGGTGGCCGACGGGCTGGTCACCGACTCCGCTGTTCCGCGGGCCATCAGGGTGGCCGCCGCGCTCAGCGAGGTCGGTGGCTGGGCGGCCGGGTCGTCCGGCCGGATCAGGCGCTGGGCGTCCGGGAGACGTCCGGTGGCGATCAGTCCGACGGCGGCGAATCCGGCTGCCACGTCGGAGCCCGCCCAGGCGAACAGCCGCACCGACTGGGCGGTCTGACCGCGGTATGCCAGGACCGCGGCCGCCACGTACGCCGCTTCGGCCCGTTGTCCGGGTGTTCCGGCGGAGAGGACCTGGTCGGTGAGACGGGAGGCGTGGTCGAGATCGCCGGCGAGGGCGGTGGCCAGGGCCCGGCGGACCGCGGTGGTACGCCCGGCCCCGGCGGCCGCCTCGAACAGTTCGGCGGCCAGTGCCGGGTCGTCGCCGAGCGCTTCCTCACCGGCCGCCTCGTAGACCGGGCCGAGACCACTGCCGGCGGCACCGGGCACCAGGCCGGGACCGGTGGCGACCCGCAGCAGCGGGCGGACCAGCGGCAGGACCGGGCCGCCGCGGGCCAGTTGCCGGGCGGCGAGACGCTGGCGGACGTCGATGCGCTGGCTGATCGGGCCGAGCGCGGCGATCGCCCGGCGGGCCAGCGGGACCAGGCTGCCGTCGGGGGCCAGCATGCCGGTGGACCGGCCCGCCTCGGCCAGGCCGTCGATGTCGGCGCCGGTGTCCAGGACCGCGGCCATCAGGTCGAACGACAGTCCGGCGCCGGCTTCGACGGCCAGCAGCAGCGTGCGGACGCCGGGTTCGAGTTCGTCGAGTTCGGCGGCGAACCCGGCCAGCGCCGCGACCGGGACGTGCGGCTGACCGGGCGGCCCGGCGGCCAGGGCGTCGGCGATCCGGGTCACGTACCGGGGGATCCCGGCGGTCTGCGCGGCCACGAAGGCGATCAGCTCGGCGGACGGCGGACCCGGCAGTCGCGCCGTCAGGTGGGCGGCGATCTGCCCGGTGGTCAGCGCCGGGAGAGCGACCGACGGGCCACCGCGGCGCAGTGCCTCCACCAGCCGCAACAGCACCGGGCGGCGCGGCCAGGGCCGGTGGGCGACCACGATCCGGGCGCCCGGATGTTCGGCGTGCCCGCGCAGTTCGTCGAGTCGATCCGGCGCGAGCAGGTGGGCGTCGTCGATCAGCAGCACGTGGTCGGCGGGCGGCGGCACCGGCGGCCAGGGCCCCGCCACCGGCACACCGGCGTCGCGGTACACCTCGGCCAGGCGGCGCAGCAGGGCGGTCTTGCCGTAGCCGCCGGGAGCGCCGACGACCGCGTGCATCGGGGCGGACGGGTCGGCGGTGACCCGGTCGAGCAGGGCCGAGGCGGCCGAACCGGACATCGGGAGGCCGTTGCGGACGGGCGCGCTCATCAGTTCTCCGCCCGGACCGGCACCCGGTTGACCGGCGGGCGGGGCGGGCACTCACCGGCGGCGCCCCGGTTGCGGGCGATCTCCGGCGGCGCGGTGGCCGGCAGGACGGCGAACGCGTCGGTGGGGCCGACCAGGGCCGGAGCGGTCGGGCGAACAGCCGGACGGCCGGCCAGCGCGGCACCGGCCGCGACCGTGGTGTGCGGCTGCGGGTCCCGTACGACCGGGGCGGGGAACACCACACCGAGCAGTTCGGACACGTGATCGCCGGCGGCGCCGCCGGCTCCGGCGAGCAGGACCGCGGTCAGGTCCTCCGGCCCGTAGCCGCGGCTGCGGACCAGGGCGGCGGTGAGATCCACGGTGGGCCGGAGCACGGCCCGCGCGTCGGCCGGGGACAGGCCGTCCACCTCGAAACCACCGGCGTCGGTGAGTTCGGCGGAGGCGAGCAGTTCGATGCGGCCCGGCTGCTGGGGTGCCACCAGCGCCACCTCGGCGGTCGAACCGCCCAGCCGGTAGACACCGAGCAGCCCGCCGCCGGTGGGCGCCCGGCCGGCAGCCTGATGGCACTCCACTATGGCGCGCGCCCGGGTCACCAGCACCGCGCCGGGCAGGTCCGCCTCGTCCAGGCCGGCCCGCAACAGCCCGAGACGGCCGTCGCCCCAGGAGGACGGGTGGGCCAGCGCGACCCGCAGCGGCGCCTCCCCCATCAGCTCCCAGGCGCGGTCCACCACCCACCGGGCCATCGCGGCGGTCAAACCGTGCGCCGGGAAGTAGCCACCGGCGAAGAACATCGGCAGCGGATCGCCGACCCGGTTCAGGTAGCCGCGTACCGCGTCGGCCGGGAACTGTCCCACCTCGGCGGGAACGACGGTGCCGTCGGCGGTCATCCGCAGCGCGGCGGCGACCTGCGGCGAACGGGCGCCCAGGGCGAGAGGCTGGGCCGGGCCCCACCCCTCACGGCCGGCGGCCCGCCGGCAGACGGCCGCCCGGACAGTGCCGACACCGATGTCAATTCCCAGCACGTACGACACGTGTTCATCTCCTCAGATGTCGGTACCTCACGTTCGTACCAAAGGGCGGGTGAGAATCGTCCCCCCAAAAATCTCGCGCCGGATTTCCCCTAATCCCCTAACCACCGGGTGGGTGTGGTGGGGGACTCGGCCCCCATGACCGGCATCGGCTGCCGCGCTACGTTCATCTCGGCGCCGGGCCCGCGCCGTTCGATCTCACCCGCACTTCGATCTCTCACCCGCACGCAGCGTCAAGGAGTTCGCCATGACCTCACCCACCCTGCAGGACTTCGTGCTCAACCTGATCTACGACCCGGCGGCCCGCTCGGCCTTCGAAATCGACCCCGAGGCTACCTTGCGGCACGCCGGGCTCGACGACGTCACCGCGGCCGACGTGCAGCAGGTGCTCCCCCTGGTCCTCGACTCGGCACCGGTCACCGGGCTGACCGGGCCGGACGGGCTGGACGGTCTCACCACCGGTGTGGCCAGCCTCGACGTGGCCGGGGCGGTGGCGCAGTTGCAGGCGATCACCGCGCAGGTCACGCCGGACACACTGGCCGATCTGCACGCGACGAGCAACGCGAACGTCACCGTCCTCGGCCTGAACGCCGACGGCCTGGCGGACGTGTCGCTGCCGGGTGTCTTCGACCTGGGTGTGGGCACGTCGGTGACGGCCGGCGGGCTGTCCGCCGAGCACGATCCGGCACTGGATCTGGACGTCGCGGTGACGACTCCGGCCGCGGTGGCGAGCGACAGCACGACGGCGTCGATCTCGGGCGTGACCTCGTACGACAACGGGCCGGCCGACCACTTCGGCGCCCTCGACCCGGTGACCGACATCTCGTCGCCGGTCCTGTCCACCGGTTCCGGTCTGCTTGACGCCACCGGGGTCGACGAGGCAACCTCTTCGATCGGATCGCTGATCAAGCCGGACCTGGGTGACACCGTGACCGGCGCGGTCGACGGACTCGACAGCACCGTGACCGGCGTCGTCACCGGGGTCGACAGCACGCTGCACGGTCTGACCGGGGGCCTGCTGTCCGGCACCGGCGAGGCCGCGGAGGAGCAGGACACCTTCAGCACGTACGGGGACGGGTGACTGAGCGCGACATGAGGAAAGGCTGACGGGCACGGATGACGAACTGGGAAGCCGGGACGACGGCACCGACGGGTCCCACTTCCCTGACTCCGCGTCCACGGTCGGCACCCGACCCGCTGCGCGGCGCCGAACCGTGGTGGATGGACACCATGGACGCGGTGATCCGGTCCTGTCACACCCACGGCCGGCCGGATCTCGCCGAACGACTCACCCGCCGCCGGGCCCGTCTACTGGACTCGCAGCTTCGGGTGCTGGTCACCGGCCCCGCCCAGCAGGGCCGGAGCCGGCTCGTCAACGCGCTGATCAACGCGCCGGTGGCCGGTCTGCTGCCGGACGGCGACGCGGCGGTGCCGGTCGTGGTCCGGCACGCCGACACCCCGGTGGCGCATCTGATCAGGCGTGATTCGGCGACCGCCGACTGGACGGCCGCCGTCGGGATGCAGTCGCGGATCCCGCTCGCGGCACAACGACTGGGCACGTCATTGGCCGAGGCCTTGGGGGCTTTGCCGGCCGGCGCGCCGGTGCACGCCGACATCGGTGTGCCCCGGTCGCTGCTGGCCGGCGGACTCGTGCTGATCGACGCGCCGGGCCTGTCGCTCGCGGCCACCGGTAGTCCGCCGGTGGCCGCGGCGCAGGATCTCGCCGACCGGGCCGGTGCCGACCTCGTCCTCTACACGTGCGAGACCGGACGGCATCTCAGCGACACCGAACTGGGCATCGTGGCCGCGCTGAGCCAGGTCTTCCCCGGCCTGCTGGTGGTGCTCACCAAAGCCGACTACGCCGACGACTGGCGCCGTGACCTGGCCGAGAGCCGCCAGCGGCTGAACCGGGCCGGCATCGGGGCTCCGGTGACCGCTGTCTCGTCCGCGCTGCGGGCGCACGCGGTGCGCACCGGTGACGAGGCCCTCAACCGGGAGTCCGGGTTCACCGACCTGATCGTGCACCTGCGGCAGATGGCCGAGGCCAAACCGGACCGGCTGGCCCGGGCCACCACCGGGACCCTCGGCCGGATCGCACTCCAGGAACTCGCGGTGCCGTTGCGCACCGAGCTGGAGAACCAGGACGACGATGGCGCCCCGGAGACGGTCGCGCATCTGCAGGCCACCCATCGCCGGCTCGATGAACTGCGCAAATCCACGGTCCGCTGGCAGAACCGGCTGTCCGACGAGGTCACCGACCTGATGTCGGACATCGAGCACGACCTGCGGGACCGGGTGAAGGCGCTGCTCGCCGAGGCGGACGAGTTCTTCAGCACCGCCGACCCGGCCAAGAGCTGGGACGAGTTCGAACCATGGCTGCGGCAGTCGTTGCAGGAGCTGGCGCAGACCAGCATGACCTGGCTGACCGAACGCACCGAGTGGATGGCCCGGCGCACCGCTGACATGTTCCCGGCGGAGGCCGGTGACGTGCTGCCGCCGACCGCGCTCGCCATCACCAGAGGCTCGCTGGCCGAGGTCTCCGGGCTGGACGCGCCACCGGTGGCCGCGTTCACCCCCGGGCAGAAACTGTTCATCGGGCTACGCGGCTCGTACGGCGGCATCGTGATGTTCGGGCTCGCGACCAGCCTCGCCGGGATGTCGCTGATCAACCCGATCTCGATCGGCGGCGGTGCGCTGTTCGGCGGCAAGAGCGTCCGGGACGAGAGCAAGACGCTGCTGAAACGTCGCCAGGCCGAGGCGCGCACCGCGGTCCGGCAGTACGTCGACGACATCTTCACCACACTCAACAAGGATGCCCGGGACAGCGTCCGGCGGGTGCAGCGCGCGTTGCGGGACCACTTCACCGCCGTCACCGAGGATCTCCAGGAGGAAGCCATGGAGTCGCTGCGCAACGCCAAGGCCGCCGCCGACCGGGACGCGGCTGCCCGCGAGTCCCGCGCCCGGACCCTGCGCGCGGAACTGACCCGGCTGGCCGAACTGCACGCACAGGCGCAGGCCCTGGGTGATCGGGCCCGCGCTTGACCAGCGAGGAATTGGAGCGGCGCACCCACGGCCTGCTGGTCAAGGCAGCCCACGTCTACCGCGATCATCCGCGGGCGGCCGGCCGGCTGCGGCACACTCTCGACCGGTTCACCGGACCGCTGCGCCTGGCTGTCGCCGGGGCGTCCCGGACCGGCCGGTCGACACTGGTGAACGCGCTGGTCGGCGAGGATCTGGCACCGGTGGAACCGGCTGACTCCGTCACCTACCGGGACGGCACCCAGCCCCGGGCCTGGTGTCATCCCGGGCAGGGCCGGCCGTACGAGGTTCCGGTCACGCGCGGCCCCGGCGGACTGCGGCTCGGGGTGGACGGCGCGGCACCCGCCGGTGGCCCGGCCCCGCGGGTGGTCGTGCAGTGGCCGAGCCGGGTGCTGCGGCGCACCGAACTGATCGACACCGGGCCGTCGGCGCCACCCGGCCAGGTGCTGCCGGAGGCCGACGCGGTCCTGCTGCTCGCGCCGCGGATCGGCGAGACGGAACTGGACTTCCTGCGGGCCGGCCGGGGCCTGCGCGGCCCGGCCACCGCACCGATCCATGCGATCGTGGTCCTGAGCAAGGCCGACACCCATGGTGACGGGCTGCCCGGCGGGTTGCTGGAGGCCCGCCGGATCGCCCGGCGCCGACGGCGGGACCCGGCGATCGGGGCACTCTGCCAGGACGTCGTGGCCGTCTCCCCGTTGATCGGGCACGCCGCTCGCACGCTGCGCGCCGACGAGTTCCGGGCGATCACCGCGCTGGCCGCCCTGCCGAAGGCGGAAGCGGACCCGTTCCTGCTGTCCACCGACCGGTTCACCGCCGCCGGTTCGCTGCCCGCCGTCGACCAGCAGGTGCGGCTGGCCCTGTTGGGGCGGTTCGGGCTGGGTGGCATCCGGCTCGCTCTCGCGCTGGCCCGCACCGGTTCCGGCACGGCCGCCGCCCTGGCGGACCGGATGCACGAACACAGCGGCCTGAAGGATCTGCAGACCTCGATCGCGGAGTTGTTCACCGCCCGCCGGGCCGCCCTCAAGGCCCGGTCGGCACTGATCGTTCTCGACCAGCTGCTGCGCACCGAGGTACGGCCGCCGTCGGCGCAACTGCTGGCCGAGCTGGAGTTACTGCTGGCCGGGGCGCACGACTTCACCGAGCTGCGGCTGCTGTCGGCGTTGCGGTCCGGCCGGGTGGAGTTGCCGGCGGAGACCGCGCTGGAGGCCCGGCGGCTGCTCGGTGGCACCGGCACCAGCCTGGGTGAACGTCTCGGCCTGCCGACCGAGGCCACCGCCGACGACATCTGGACGGTGGCCGGCGACAGTGCCGACCGCTGGCGGCACGAGTCCGCCCTCGCCGACCGGACTCCGGCACAGCGCCGGGCCGCCTCGGTGGTGCTGCGCAGTTGCGAGGCGATCCTGGCGGACCTGACCGCCACCGCGTCGTGATCGAGCGGCTGCTGCCGTCCGCCGTCGTGGCGGTGGAGGCGTTCGGCGACGTCCCCGGTGAGCCGGTGTTCCCCGGTGAGGAACAGTTCGTCGCCCGCGCGGTCGACAGCCGCCGGCGGGAGTTCGTCACCGCGCGCCGCTGCGCCCGTGCGGCACTGGCCGAGATCGGTCACGCGCCGGTGGCCATCCCGCGTGCGCGGCGCGGTGCACCGGGGTGGCCGGCCGGGGTGGTCGGCAGCATCACGCACTGCCCCGGCTACCGGGCGGCGGCGGTGGCCCGGTCCGGCGACCCGGCCGCGATCGGTATCGACGCCGAGCCGAACGACCCGCTGCCCGACGACGCCGGCGAGCTGGTGATCATCGACGAGGAACGGGACATGCTCGACCGGCTGCGCACGACCGACCCGGCGGTGCACTGGGATCGGCTGCTGTTCAGTGCCAAGGAGTCGGTCTTCAAGGCGTGGTACCCGCTCACCCGGCGGGAACTGGACTTCACCGAGGCCCGGGTGGACCTCGACCCGGTGCACGAGAGGTTCACCGCCGGCATCCGGATCGACGGCACCCGGTTGGACGGCGGCGCCCCGTTGACCCGGCTGAACGGAAGGTTCCTGGTCAGCCGGGGCCTCGTGGTGACCGCGGTCGTGGTGCCGGGACACCCGGTATCTTGCACGGCATGAGTGAGGCGACACCGGCCGGGCCGCACGGATACTCGGCGGACAAGCAGGCCCTGACGGCCCGGCTGAAACGAGTCGAGGGGCAGATCCGCGGCCTGCAGCGGATGGTCGACGAGGACACCTACTGCATCGACGTCCTGACCCAGATCTCGGCCGCGAAGAGCGCCCTGCACGCGGTGGCGATCGGCCTGCTGGAGGATCACCTGCGGCATTGTGTCGTGCACGCCGCCGCGGAAGGCGATGTCGACGCGAAGATCAAGGAGGCGAGCGCGGCGATCGCCCGCCTGGTGAAGTCCTGACCTTCCTCAGTCGTGGGTGTGGCCGTCGGCGTCGTGTCCGGTGGCGCTCGGCTGTGCCGACGGGACCTCCGGTGACGAGCTGGGCGCGACCGGTGGCGAACCGGCGGTCGCGGTGAACTCGGCGGTGTGCACCGTGCCGCCGTGCTGGAAGTCGAGGTAGAGCCGGTAGTCCCCGGCGGACGGGACGTCGGCGTGGAAGACGATGCCGGGCCCGGCCGTGGTCGTGTCGTCCGGGTGCACGTGCAGGTAGGCCAGGTCACCGGCGCGAAGGGCGACGAGATGGCCGTACGCGCCGAGGTAAGGCTCCAGATCGGTGACCGGCGAGCCGGCCTTGCTGACGGACAGTGTCAGCCGCGCGGAGTCACCCGGGACGAGGTCGCCGGCGAGGGTGACGGTGTAGCCGTCGACGGTGGTGCTGCGCTCAGCCGCCGGTAACGGGCGGGGCTGGTAGTCGCCGGGTGCCGGGACGTCGGTGCCGAGGGTCAGACCGTCGTCGTGGGCGGCGGGCCGGAAGTCGGCGAAGACCCGGTACTGCCCCGGCTCGGCGACGGCCAGTGGCACCGACCAGGTGCCGTCGGCGGCCATCTCCGGGTGCACGTGCTGGAACCCGGACAGGTCCCGGCGGACCACGATCAGGTGCAGGTCCTTGTCGTGGTCGCGGGTGTAGCCGGTGACCGGCGCACCGTCCGGCCCGAGGACCCGGAACCGGAACGGCTCGGCCGCGCCGACGGCGAGTGCGGTGCTGATCGGCTGGAGCCGGTAGCCGTCCTGGGTGACCTGCAACCCGGCCGGCAGGATCGTGGCGGCGGTCGCGGCGGGTTCCCCGTGCTGGTCATGGGTGGTGACGGTGGTGGCGTCCGGGCCGATCGCGCGGCCCAGACCGAGGGCCGCGGTGAAGACGACCGCCAGCCCCAGGCCGAAGACTCCCAGCTTGGTGGGGGTGTTCATGACTACCCCGCTCCGAGTCGCCACGGCGGTTCTCCTTCGCGAAAGACCGAGCGGCCGATGCCGCCCACCCTCGGCGACTATACCCATACCCCCCAAGGGTATCCAATCGTCCCCTCGGTGCCGGATCGCCTGACGCTCATTCCAGCAGCGTTCATGCCGATCAAGGACTGCAGGACCGAATCAGTCTCGAACACCGGCACGGGGGTACAGGCTGTGGTGTACGCATGGCTTCGCAGTCGACGGGTGCGCACCAAACTGGGGCTGATCGTCGCGATCGCACTGGCCGGGTTGGTGATCAGCACGATGGTCGGCATCCGCGGGCTCGGTAAGGCCCAGGACAACGCCCGGGACCTGCAGACGTCGGCACAGCTGACCCGTACCGCGCTGGAAGCCGACATGGCCCACGACGCCATCCGCGGCGACGTGCTGCGGGGCGTGTTCTCCCGCGGGGCGACCGACCGGGCCGAAGCCGCCGACGATCTCACCGAGCACAGCGCCGCCATGCGCGACAGGCTGGCCGTTCTGCGTGGCGAGCAGACCCCGGCTCCGGTCCGGGCCGCGACCGACGAGGTCACCCCCACGGTCGAGAACTACATTCAGCTCGCGGAAACCGTCGTCACCACCCCGGCCGGCCGGGCCCGAGACGCCACCTTCCTGCAGTTCACCGCCGCCTTCACCGCCGTGGAGGACGACCTGCCGGCGGTCGGGGACGCATTGGACGCCAACGCCGCCGCCATCGCCGCCGCCGTGGCCGCGCAGGGAAGCTCCGACACCTGGACGCTGTCACTGACCGCCGGGGTCGCGGCCGCGCTGCTGCTGGGCATGGCCGCCCTGGTGACCAGCAGCATCCTCACCGCACTGCGGCAGGTGTCCACCGCGCTCGCCACGGTCGCGGACGGCGACCTGTCCCATCGGGCCGACGTCATCGGCCGCGACGAGTTCGCTGACATGGCCGGGCAGGTCAACACGGTCATCGTCGGGATGCGCGAGACCATCGCGGCGATCACCGAGTCCGCCACCACCGTCGCCGATTCCACCAGCCGGATGACCACCGTGTCCCAGAAGATCTCCGCCGCGGCCGAACGGGCCACCGGTCACGCCGGAGTCACCGCCGGGGCCGCCGACGCGGTCGCCCGCAACATCGACACCACGGCCGCCGGCAACCAGGACATGAGCGCCTCGATCGCCGAGATCACCCGCAGCACCGCCAACGCCGTCCAGGTCGTCGCCGAGGCCGTCGCGATGGCCGAACGCACCAACACGATCATGATTCAGCTCGGCACCTCGTCCACCGAGATCGGCAACGTCATCAAGGTCATCACCTCGATCGCCGAACAGACCAACCTGCTCGCCCTCAACGCCACCATCGAAGCCGCCCGGGCCGGAGAGTCCGGAAAGGGCTTCGCCGTCGTCGCCGGCGAGGTCAAGGATCTCGCTCAGGAGACCGCCCGGGCCACCAAGGACATCTCCACCCGGGTCGAGGCGATTCAGTCCGGCGCCACCGACGCGGTCCAGGCGATCGACGAGATCACCACCGTCATCCAGCGCATCAACGGCCTGCAGACCACCATCGCCTCGGCCATCGACCAGCAGAGCAGCACCGCCGCCGAGATGACCCGCAACATGAACGAGGCGTCCAGCCGCAGTGGCGAGATCACCACGGCGATCGCCACGGTCGCCGCGGACGCCTCAGCCACCGCCGAGGACGCGCAGACCGCCCTCGCCGCGGCACACAACCTCACCGGCATGACCAGCGATCTCCGGGCCCTGGTCGCCAGGTTCCGGACCTGACGCGCACCGATCCCGGCCACCGGCAGCCCGGCCGGGCCGGGTCAGCCGACGTGGACGTGGGGGCGGCGGCGGCGGTCCGGTTCGGCCTGGCGGATCATCTCGCGGGTCACCGGGGCCACCTCGCCCTGGCCGAAGATCAGGTAGCGGGCGAAGTTGGTGACCGGGTTGCCCTCGGTCCATTCGAAGTAGATGTGCGGGCGCCGGTGGGTGGTGTCCCGGATCCACAGCGTCAGCGCGGCCAGGGCACTCGGCACCGATGAACTCTCCAGCGTGAGGACGCGGTAGCGGTGGTGCAGCAACTCCCCGCGTACCGGCAGATCGGTTTCGAAGTCTGAGGCGTCGCCAACGGTCACCTCGACGAAAAGGACGTCCCGCTGATCGGTCATGTCGTTGTCGGCGATGATCTGCGCCAGTTTCTCGGAGTATTCGCGGGTGTCGCGAGCTTCGGGTTCGTTGGCGATCAGGCGGATCTGCCGGCTGCCGATCTCGTCGAGCCATTGATGGACCAGCGGGTCGGCGTCGATGCGGGTGACACGCAGTTCGAAGGCCCGGAAGATACGGGAGAGCAATGACACCGCGATGATCGCGGCAATGAAACAGGCGGCGATCTTCACGCCGTCGGGGCGTTCCCCGATGTTGACGAGGGTGGTGTAGACGAAGACCGCGGTGATCGCGCCGAAGCCCCAGGTCCGGGCGCGCTGCCCGGTGCGGTGGGCGGAGAGGGTCACCGCCACCGAGGCCGAGGTGATCAGGACCAGGACCCCGGTGGCGTACGCCCCGCCCTGGGCGTCCACGTCGGCGTCGAAGATCCAGGTGATCAGGAACGCGGTGCCGGTGAAGACCAGGACCAGCGGCCGGACGGCCCGCGCCCAGGCCGGTGCCATCCCGAATTTGGGCAGGTAGCGTGGCACCAGGTTGAGCAGTCCGGCCATCGCGGAGGCCCCGGCGAACCAGAGGATCGCGATGGTCGAGATGTCGTAGACGCTGCCGAACACGGTGCCCAGGTTCTGGTGGGCGAGGTAGGCCAGGGCCCGCCCGTTGGCCTCGCCGCCGGGCTGGAACTCGGCGGCAGGGATCAGCACGGTGGTGGCGACACTGCTGGTGACCAGGAAGACGCTCATGATCACCGCAGCGGTGGTGAGTAGCCGTTTCCCGCCCCGGATCCGTGCTTGCAGGTCGCCTTTGATGTGCGGCATGACGGCCACGCCGGTCTCGAAGCCGGAGAGCCCGAGCGCCAGTTTCGGGAAGACCAACAGCGCGATGCCGACCATCGCCAGCGGGCTGCCGTGTGAGGTGGTGAGGGCGGTCGTCCAGTCGGTGACCACTGTCGGATGGGTGAACACCTGCCACAACGCGTCGCCGAGCACGATCACGTTGAGCCCGAGATAGACGCCGACCAGCACGACCGCGATGCCGATGGCCTCGGTGAAGCCTTTCAGGAACACCGCGCCGAGCGCCGCGATCAGCATCAGCGTGATCAGCACCTCCTGGCCGTGCCAGGTGTCCGGCCAGAACGGGTTCTCGTCGATGTGCGCGGTCGCGTCGGCGGCGGACAGGGTGATCGTGATGATGAAGTCGGTGGCCGCGAACCCGAGCAGGACCAGGACGAACAGTTTGCCCTTCCAGAACGACAGCAGCCGCACCAGCATCGCGATCGAACCCTCGCCGTGCGGGCTGTCGGCGGCCACCCGCCGGTAGACCGGCAGCGCCCCGAGCAGGGTCACCAGCACCAGGACCAGGGTGGCGAGCGGGGACAGCACACCGGCGGCGAGAGCGGCGATGCCGGGCTGGTAGCCGAGGGTGGAGAAGTAGTCCACGCCGGTCAGGCACATCACCTTCCACCAGCTGTGCGGCTTCTCCGCCGAGGAGGCCGGAGCGGTGTCCTGCTGGGGAGCCCCTTTCAGCATCCAGCCGCGCAATGTTGTGGTGGTCATGGTGGGCCCTCCCCGATATTCAGGAGAAGTCTGTCACCGTGGCCCCTTCGACGCCCGTCCCGCGGCGTTAATAAAGCGTCAAAAAAATGGCGTCAAAAACGCGTCAAAAAACCTGCGGCGCCCGTAGCAGTCGCGTCAACAAACGCGTCGGCCGCCATTTCGTGCGTTTCACTTCGGGGCGTAGGCAAAACCCCTCGCCCTTGGAGTCCCCCGTGGCTGATCTCGGATTCGTCGTGCTCACGGTGGTGCTGTTCGCAGCGCTGACCGTGCTGATCCGGGCGGTCGAACGCTGATGAGCGCCGTCAACCTGATCGGCCTGATCCTGGCCGTCGCCCTGGCCGCCTTCCTGGTGGCCGCCCTGCTCTTTCCGGAGAAGTTCTGATGGCCGGCTGGCTTTTCGTGCTGTCGCTGGTCGCCGCCCTCGTCGCGGTGTACCGGCCGTTCGGCGACTACATGTACCGGGTGGTCACCGGTGACCGGCACCACGTGATCGAACGCGGCGTCCACCGCCTGGTCGGGGTGAACCCGGCCGCCCAGCAGAGCTGGGGTGTCTACGCCCGGTCCGCGCTGGCGTTCTCCGCCGTCTCGATCCTCGCGCTGTACCTGTTCCTGCGGGTCCAGGACCGGCTGTGGCTGTCGCTGGGACTACCGGCGGTCACCGACCACATCGCCTGGAACACCGCGGTCAGCTTCGTCACCAACACGAACTGGCAGGCGTACTCGGGTGAATCCACGATGGGTCACCTGGTGCAGATGGCCGGTCTGTCGGTGCAGAACTTCGTCTCGGCCAGTGTCGGCATCGCCGTGGCAGTGGTCCTGATGCGCGGCTTCGCGGCCCGTAACAGCACGCTGCTCGGCAACTTCTGGGTCGACCTGACCCGCATCACCCTGCGCATCCTGCTGCCGATCTGTGTGCTGGCCACGCTCGCCTTCATGGTCGGCGGGGTGGTGCAGAACCTGTCCGGCGGCAGCGACGTCACCACGTTGACCGGCGCGGCCCAGCACATCACCGGCGGGCCGGTGGCCTCCCAGGAGGCGATCAAGGAGCTGGGTACGAACGGTGGCGGCTTCTACAACGCCAACTCGGCGCACCCGTTCGAGAACCCGACCGCGTGGACGAACTGGCTGCAGATCTTCCTGATCTTCCTGATCCCGTTCAGCCTGCCCCGTGTCTTCGGCCGGGTGGTCGGCCAGAACCGGCAGGGTTACGCCATCGTCGCCGTGATGGCGGTGCTCGCTCTCGGCAGCATCGCGCTGACGGCCGGCTTCGAGAACCACGGCGCGGGTACCGTCCCGGAGGCCGTCGGTGCCGCGATGGAGGGCAAGGAGACCCGGTTCGGGGTCACCGGCTCGGCCGTGTTCGCGGCGGCGACCACGTTGACGTCGACCGGTGCGGTCAACTCGTTCCATGACTCGTACACCGCGCTCGGCGGCATGATGCCGCTGGTCAACATGATGCTCGGGGAGGTGGCGCCGGGCGGTGTCGGATCCGGCCTCTACGGCATGCTGATCCTGGCGATCATCACGGTGTTCGTGGCGGGGCTGATGGTCGGCCGTACCCCCGAATATCTCGGTAAGAAGATCCGGGCCCGCGAGATCAAGTTCGCGGCCCTCTACTTCCTGGTCACCCCGGCCATCGTTCTCTCCGGTACGGCGGCGGCGTTCGCGACCGGCAACAACGGCACGGCGCTCAACGTCGGCCCGCACGGGCTCTCCGAGGTCTTGTACGCCTTCACCAGCGCCGCCAACAACAACGGCTCCGCCTTCGCCGGCATCACCGTCAACACCGGCTGGTGGGACATCGCGCTCGGCCTGGCCATGCTGCTCGGCCGGTTCCTCCCTCTGATCCTGGTCCTGGCCCTGGCCGGTTCGCTCGCCAAGCAGCAGCCGGCGCCGGAGACCGAGGGCACCCTCCCCACCCACCAGCCACTGTTCGTCGGCATGGTCGTCGGCGTCACCGTCGTGCTGGTCGCCCTGACCTTCTTCCCCGCTCTCGCTCTCGGACCCCTCGCGGAGGGCCTCTCATGACCACCTTGCTCGAAGAACAACTGATCGAGACCGGCCCGGTGCCGCCACCCGCTCCCAAGGTCCGGGGTGGTCTGCTCGACCCCGGCCAGCTCTGGCGCTCGCTGCCGGGCGCGCTGCGCAAACTCGACCCGCGGATCATGTGGCGCAACCCGGTGATGCTGATCGTCGAAGTCGGCGCGGTCTTCACCACCGTGCTGAGCATCGTCGAGCCGACCCTGTTCGCCTGGCTGATCACGATCTGGCTGTGGCTGACCGTGATCTTCGCGAACCTGGCCGAGGCGGTCGCCGAAGGCCGTGGCAAGGCTCAGGCCGCCGCGCTGCGGGCCGCGAAGCAGGACACCGTCGCGCATCTGAAGGACGGCCGGGACATCCCCGCGCCGGAACTCCAGCAGGGCGACCTGGTGATCGTCGAGGCCGGTCAGGTGATCCCCGGCGACGGTGACGTCATCGAGGGCATCGCCAGCGTCGACGAGTCGGCCATCACCGGCGAGTCCGCACCGGTGATCCGCGAGTCCGGCGGCGACCGGTCGGCCGTCACCGGCGGCACCAAGGTCCTTTCCGACCGGATCGTCGTACGGATAACGCAGAAGCCCGGTGAGAGTTTCGTCGACCGGATGATCGCCCTGGTCGAAGGCGCGAATCGGCAGAAGACCCCGAACGAGATCGCGCTCAACATCCTGCTGTCCGCGCTCACCATCATCTTCCTGCTCGCCGTGGTGACGTTGCAGCCACTGGCGATCTTCTCGAAGGCGTTCCAGGCGGCGGCCCCGGACACCGCGGCGATCGACGGCAACGGTGTCACCGGGATCGTCCTGGTGTCGCTGCTGGTCTGCCTGATCCCCACCACGATCGGGGCGCTGCTCTCGGCGATCGGCATCGCCGGCATGGACCGTCTGGTCCAGCGCAACGTGCTCGCCATGAGCGGGCGTGCGGTCGAGGCCGCCGGTGACGTCAACACCCTGCTGCTCGACAAGACCGGCACGATCACCCTGGGCGATCGGCAGGCTGCGGAATTCGTACCGGCCGAGGGGGTTGATCGTCAGGCTCTGGCCGATGCCGCACAGCTCTCCAGCCTCGCCGACGAGACACCCGAGGGCCGGTCGATCGTGGTGCTGGCCGAGAACGAGTACGGTCTCGGCGCCCGTGAACCGGGGCTGACGGCCGGCGCGACCTTCGTTCCGTTCACCGCACAGACCCGGATGAGCGGCGTCGACATCGGCGACCGGAACATCCGCAAGGGCGCCGCCACCGCCGTGCTGAAGTGGGTCCGGGCCAACGGCGGAACCCCGTCCGAGCAGGTCGGCGAGATCGTCGACGCGATCAGCGAGTCCGGCGGCACCCCGCTCGTGGTGGCCGAGAACGATTCCGTTCTCGGGGTGATCCACCTCAAGGACGTGGTCAAGCCAGGTATGCGGACCCGGTTCGACGAGATGCGCCGGATGGGCATCCGCACCGTCATGATCACCGGCGACAACCCGAAGACCGCCGCCGCGATCGCCGCCGAGGCCGGAGTCGACGACTTCCTCGCCGAGGCGACCCCGGAGGACAAACTCGCCTACATCCGCAAGGAGCAGCAGGGCGGGCGGCTGGTCGCGATGACCGGCGACGGTACGAACGACGCACCCGCCCTCGCCCAGGCCGACGTCGGCGTAGCCATGAACACCGGCACGTCGGCCGCCAAAGAGGCCGGCAACATGGTCGACCTGGACTCCGACCCGACCAAACTGATCGAGATCGTCGAGATCGGCAAACAGCTCCTGATCACCCGGGGCGCGCTCACCACGTTCTCCATCGCCAACGACATCGCCAAGTACTTCGCGATCATCCCGGCCATGTTCGCGGCGGTCCATCCGGGCCTGGACACCCTCAACATCATGCGGCTGCACTCGCCCGGCTCGGCGATCCTGTCCGCGGTCGTCTTCAACGCCATCGTGATCGTCTTCCTGATCCCGCTCGCCCTGCGCGGCGTCCAGTACCGGCCGTCGTCGGCCAGCGCCCTGCTGCGCCGCAACCTGCTGGTCTACGGCCTGGGTGGCGTGCTCGCGCCGTTCCTCGGCATCAAGCTCATCGACCTGCTCGTCCAGCTCATCCCCGGGATCTGATCATCATGCGAAAACCCGCCTGGCTCGCCCAGCACCTCGCCGCGCTCCGTGCACTACTCGTCCTGACCGCCGTCCTGGGCCTGGCCTACCCGCTGCTCTTCGTCGGCATCGGCCGGATCCCCGGCCTCGCCGGCAAGGCCGACGGGTCGATGGTCACCGTCGGCAGCACCCTGATCGGCCAGTCGTTCACCGACGCCGACGGCAACCCGGTTCCGAAGTACTTCCAGAGCCGGCCCTCCCAAGCCGGCGACGGGTACGACCCCACGTCCACCGGCGCCTCCAACCTCGGCCCGGAGAGTGTCGTCGACACACCGGACTCGCCGAGCCTGCTCACCCGGGTCTGCGCGCGCAGCCTCGCGGTCGGCAAGCTCGAAGGTGTCGACGGCAGCCGCCCGTTCTGCACGGCTGACGGCGTCGGCGCGGTCCTGGCGGTCTTCCACTCCGGCGGTTTTACCGGCCCGATCACCCGGGTGGTCTCGGTGAACCAGACCGGCACCCCGTTCGTCGCCACCTACCAGGGCGTCAGCGTCGAATCCGCGAGCGAGGGCGAGGACTACCGGGCCCTCGGCGGCGTGATCACCCCGATCCGTGGGGACGCGCCCGCCGACCCCGCGGTGCCCGCCGACGCGGTGGCCGCCAGTGGCAGCGGCCTCGACCCGCACATCAGCCCCGCCTACGCCGCGCTCCAGGCACCCCGCGTGGCCAGGGAACGCGGCATCGACGAAGCCCGGGTCCGTGACCTGATCTCGGCGTACACCAGTGATCGAGTCCTGGGTTTTCTGGGTGAACCCGTCGTCGACGTCCTGGAGCTGAATCTGGCGCTGGACGGCCGATGACGAACCGGCCGGCCCGGAGCCCTCGACTCCGGGCCGGCCTTTCAGGCGGCCAGCCCCAGGTCGGTGGAGGGTTCCAGGTATTCCTGCCAGATCGCCCAGTTGGTTTCCGGGCCCAGCGACTTGGCCCGGTACATGGCCAGATCGGCGCGGTGCACGATCTCGTCGTGGGTGAGTTCGGCCGGTTCGGCGACGGTCACCCCGATACTTGCGGCCAGGGTGACCTGGCAGCCGTCGATGTCGACGGTCCCCAGGGCGGAGGCCAGGCGCTCGGCCACCTCGTACGCCTCCTCCGGCTCTCGAATGCCGGGCAGGACGACCGCGAACTCGTCGCCACCCAGGCGCACCGGCAGGCCGGGCGGTGGCACACAACGCCGCAGAACCGCCGCGAACTCGACAAGGACCTGATCGCCGGCTTTGTGGCCGAGGGTGTCGTTGATCTCCTTGAACCCGTTCATGTCGATCACCAGGACCGCCATCCGCCGGCCACGGGCCAGGGCCCGGGACGACGTCCGCCGGAACACGGTCCGGTTGGCCAGGCCGGTGAGCCCGTCGGTGAGTGCCCGCTCGTCGCTCTCCCGCTGCACGAGGGTCTGCCGGTAGAGGACGAGCACACTGAGCGCCGCCCCGCCGATAGCCAGCCCACCCCAGGGGAAGAACCGGCCGTCCGCCCAGGCCTGCGCCAGCATCAGCACCTGTGCCACCGCGACCGCGACGAACGGCAGATACCGGCCGACGCCGAGAGTGTGACGCGCGTCCGCCGGCGTGGACGCGGTGAACGCGGTCCGGGTCTGGGTCAGGGCGGCGGCGGCCAGCAGCGCGTCCGCGGTGATCCAGGCGACGAACTGCCAGGAGGCCGGCATGTCGGTGCCGTCGTGTCCGCTGAGGTAGCCGCGCACGGCGTCGCCGGTGAACAGGACGAGAGTGCCGGCGGTGAGTAGCCGCAGGGGCCGCTGCGCCGAGTCGTCGGCACCGCGCAGCAGGGCCTTGACGGCGCTGAACAGCAGGGCCAGGTCACCGAGCGGGTAGACGGCCGCGCTGATCAGGATGTCGGCGGACATGCCGGAGCGTTCCAGCAGCGGGCCGATCGCGGTGTACCAGAGGACCACCGAACCGCCGGCCATCACGGTCAGCGCGTCGATCGCCGCCTTGAGGCGGTCGCGACGGTTCGTCGGAGCCAGCGGGAACCGTTGCAGGGCGATCAGCAGGGCCACCACGAACACGACGTGGACAGCGTCGTCCCATCGTGACCTCCCGCTACCGCCGAAGAACAGCAGCAGCGGGATGGCGACCACGAGGGCGGCGAAGCAGGCGGCGACCGCGCCCCATGCCTGCCGCAGCCGGGCGGGCAACGAGGGCATCCGGGCCGCGCGAACCGCGGCGGCCAGCCCGAACACACCGAAGGCGAATCGGGCCGCCTCGGCGGCCTGCTCGTACCAGGACAGACTGGTGACGAGGTTGAGCGCAGACGGGATCAGCGCCGCCAGGTAGAGCAGGCCGAACGCCGGGTAGAGCGGTGACACACTCCGGGCTGCACGACGGTGCCGCGCTCGCGGCGTCCTCCGAGTTCGCACAGACCCTCCTCCGATGACGGAACGACGTCTGCGCATATCGGTCCGGCCCGCCGGCACTTGAGGATCACGAACTCCGGATCGGCTGGTGACCGTCTCACCGGACGAGTGAGGGCGAGATCGACCTGGACCGGGCCTCGTACTTCCGGTCGAAGATCGAACTGGCCCGCGGCCCCGCCCCGACCATGGCGGCCTGGCAGAAACGCCTGTTCATCGCCACGTCCCACATCACCGCCGACGCCGCGGAGCACCTCGGGCTTCCCCGCCACCGCACGGTCGTCATGGGTTCCCGCGTCGAGGTGTGACCGGCTTCGATCAGGGGGCGGTGCGCGGGGCGTACATGATCACGGCGACGCCGATCAGGCAGATGGCGGCGCCGATGAGGTCCCACCGGTCCGGCCGGAACCTGTCGAACACCATGGCCCAGGCGAGTGAACCGGCGACGAAGACACCGCCGTAGGCGGCCAGGATCCGGCCGAAGTTCGGATCCGGCTGCAACGTGGCGACGAAACCGTAGGCGCCCAGGGCCACCACCCCGGCGGCGATCCACCACAGGCCGCGGTTCTCCCGCCAGCCCTGCCAGATCAGCCACGCCCCGCCGATCTCGGCCAACGCGGCCAGCACGAACAACAGCAGCGAGCGGACGACCGTCATACCGGCGAACCTACCCGCCGATGATCGACGCGCACTGACACCGGCTGGGCGGTCTCCGCCGGGGCCCGTGGGTGTGGTCGTGCGCACAGTCCACCGACGGGTGCGGAATCAGCGCGATATCCAGTGGAAACAGTTCGCCGTTAGCGTTGCGGGCAAGCTCAGGACCGACCGTAGGCGCCGGGATCGCCCTCGAACGATATTCGTGTAGTCCGGAATGCCACGGAAGGACGTCATGAATCTTCTCCTGCTGACCGACAGCCACGTCGATGTGCTGCCGGTACTGGACCTACTGCCGTACGCCGTTCAGGTAGCACCTCAGGAACGTTGGGCGGAGACGTCCAAGGATCCGCAGGTGGGCGCGGTCCTGGTGGACGCGAGCGGGCAGCTGAACCAGGCCCGCGCGATCTGCCGGGCGCTGCGCGCGAGCGGCCTGAACACTCCGCTGATCGCGCTGGTTCGCGAAGCGGGCCTGGCCGCCGTCGGTGTCGACTGGTGCATCGACGACTTCGTGCTGACGACTGTCGGCCCGGCCGAGGTCGCGGCCCGGCTGAGCATGCTGGTGGGCCGGCGTGGTCTGGAGAGCGCCGCCGGGGAGCAGATGATCCACATCGGCGACCTGACCATCGACCCGCACAGTTACACGACCAGGCTGCGCGGCGAGTCGCTGGCACTGACGTACAAGGAATTCGAGCTCCTGAAGTTCCTGGCCCAGCAGCCCGGCCGGGTGTTCAGCCGGGACCAGTTGCTGCGCGAGGTCTGGGGTTACGACTACTTCGGCGGCACCCGCACCGTGGACGTGCACGTCCGCCGCCTGCGGGCCAAACTCGGGCCCCGCTGCGAGACGATGATCGGCACCGTCCGTCAGGTGGGCTACAAGTTCGTCCCGCCGTCGACCGGGGGCCTCGCCGTTCCCGCCACCGTGCCGTTCTACAACGAGGCCCTGCAGTCCGCGATGAACTGATCACGGATACTGCTCGGGTGACCGACTCTTCTCAGCCGCCGAACGACTCCGCCGACCCCACCCCGGCACCGGCCCCGAGGAAACCCCGGTCCGGTAACTGGATCTTCCCGATCGGTGGTGGGGTCGTCGGCGCCTACTTCCTGATCAACGGCGCCCTGGGGGTGCGCGAAACCCAGGGCAACGGGGTGTTCGCCCTGATGATGGCCGGGATCGTGATCCTCCTCGGCGTGCTCGGCACCGCGATCTACCGCTCCTACCGGTCGTAGCGCCGGGCGCTACTCCGGGTTGGAACGGTTCAGGATCCGCACCCCTTCGGCGTAGCTCAGCAGGTCGGCGTCGCTGATGGTGAGGCCGTCGGCGACGGTCACCTCCAGGGTCGCGTCCCAGTCGGTGACGTCGACGGCGAGGGTGACACTGCCCGTGCGCCGGGTGAGCACCGCGTCGTACCCGCCGACTCTCCGGTCGGCACCGGTGAGTTGCTGCCGTTTGCGCAGCACGGTGCGGAACCCGGCAGTGCTCGTCCCCGAGGCTCGGAAGGTCATCCGGGAGGCACTGACCGTGTCGGTGACCAGGCCGGCCGGGCTACGAGCGAGATCAAACGGCGGTTGTACGGGGATCGACGCGCCCGTCAGCGAGTCGGCGAGCGCCACTACCTGTGACGGCGTGTAGGTGTCGTCGGTGTCCAGCCGGATCCAGCGGCTCGAGGACTCCTTCCAGACGAGAGTGAGCTGCTTCGCCGGCTGCACGTCGACGGTCCGCAGCGTGCCCGCATGACCGCGTACCCGGATCGATGTCTCGGTAGCTTCCGCCGTGAAGGACGGCTCGCCGCTGGAGACGGTGACCGTGACATCCGAGTGTTCGCGCAACTCGGTGGCCTCGAAGAACGCGCTCAACCGCCCGCCGTCGGCCGAACCGATCGGGGCGCTCATGCCGTCGGTGGCCGGGAGTGTGTACGGGAACACCGGCGCGGTCCACCCGCTCGTCAGTTTCACCTGACTCGTGGCGGTTCCCGAGGAGGAGCGGCGTGAAGAAGACGGCGAGGACGGCACGGACGGCGAGGGTGGCACGACCGGCGCGGTGACCTCGGGTGACGAGGGCACGGATGTGGACCCTGAGGTCGCCGGCACCGGGGCGGCCGGTGGCGCGACCGGGTCCGGCCGGGCGGCGAGAACGGTCACGACCGGAACGGCGGCGACCAGCACCGCCGCGGTCGCCACTGCGGCGACCGTCGCCACCCGGCGCCGGCGGTAACGGCGCGACCGGTCGTGCACCGTGCCGAGCAGACCGGTGTCGGAGGGCGCGTGGACGGCGGCGTCGTGCATCGTCTCGGCCAGCAGGCGGTCCAGTTCATCCATTTCCGTGCACCCCTTCCTCGGTCATCAAGGCGCGCATCCGGGTCAGCGCCCGGGCCGCCTGCGAACGGACCGTCGACTGCCGGCATCCCAGCAGCGTGGCGATCTCGTCGTCCGGCAGGTCGCAGTAGAACCGCAGGACCAGCACGGCCCGCTGGGCGCGGGGCAGGCCGCGCAGCATCCGCCACATCTGGTCCCGCGCGACCACGCTCTGCTGCGGCTCGTCGAGTCCGGCCGGTTCCGGCATCTCGGCGAGGACCGTTTCCCGGTACGCCCGCCGCCGTCGCCAGGACAGGAACTGCCGCACGATCGCGGTCCGGACGTACGCCTCGCCGTGGTCCATCGCGGTGATCCGGTCCCAGCGCCGGTGCAACCGGGCCAGCACCTCCTGGACCAGGTCCTCGGCGAGGTGCGCGTCGCCGGACAGCACGAAGGCGAACCGCAGCAGCGCACTGCCGCGGCCCTGAACGAAGTCGTCGAAGTCCGCCATCGGTACCGGTCGAGATCGGGTCAGCACGCCTCGTACACGTACGACCGGGAGCCCGAAGCCGACACGTCCCGATCGCGGAGCACGATCGAGAGCTTGTTACCGAAGGCCGCGCAGGCTTTGCTGAACCCGTCGCGGGAGTACTCGATCGCGATCACCTTGTCACCGTACGTGGCGGTGTAGACGTCGCACTCGTCCCACTCGGCGCACTCCTCGGCGACCGCGAAGTCGAAGCCGGCCTTCTTGGCGTTCGCGCTGCTCAGTTCGGCGGTGTTCTTCTGCCCCGAGGCCAGCCCGTTGTCGTGGGCACGCGTGTTGAGTGCGGTGGCGTAGGCGACCGCCTGCGCCTGCGTCAGCAGGCCCTGCGACCGGGTGTACGAGTCGAGGTTGTCGGACTCGATCGCGTCGAAACCGTCGGCGGCGCAACCGTCGATCCATTCCCCCACGACAGCGACGAGTGCCGTGCGCTTGGCCGCGGTGGAGAAGTCCAGCATCAGTTCGTTCCAGTCCTCGTCGACGACCAGAGCACCGTTCTTGTCCTTGAGCAGCAGGTCCGGGTGGTTGCTCTTCCACCAGGACTCGGCCCCCGGCTGAGCTTGGAACGCGTTGACGTAGCAGATGTTGTAGACCCCTGCGGCCGGAGTCGCCTCCCGGTCCCGGCTGACCACGGTGACACCCGAGGGCGGCGTGTACGCCCCGCCGATCTGGTAGTCGAAGCCCGCGTTCGCGGGCGGCGGGTTCCACCCGGCCGAGGTCGTCACCGGGGCGGCCGTGGTCGTACTGGCCGCCGGGGCCGGGGTGGTGCTGGTCCGGGTCGCGCTCGGTGTCGTGCTCTTACTCGGTGTCACCGCCGCGCTAGGCGTCACGCTCGGGGACGACGTCACGCTCTTGCTCGGCGTCACGCTTACGGTGGGGGTGGCCTTGACCGGTTTGGCACCCCACCACGAGCGCCGGGTCCCCGCGTCAGCGGTGCCGATCCCCACACCGAGCGCAACGACCACGACGGCCGCCATGCCGGCACCCACCTTGAGCCTCTTGCGGTTGACTGCCATCGTCGCGACTCCTCAAGCGTTCATGATCTGCTTCCCCTGATGAACGCGATGGCGAGCCCTGGTTGCTGCCAAGAAGATCAAAAAACTTTGCGCAGCCGTACGGCTACTCAGCGCGAGACTGCGAGGTGACCGCCCACGAGTGGTCACCCCGCGCGCATCATCAGAACTTGCGAACCTCGACGTACGACAGGGTGTCGTTGCCGATCTCCCGATTAGGGAAGATCTTCGCCTTGAAGTTCATCTGCTCACCGGGATCGAGGGTCACCGACACACCCTTGTGGTCGAAGTCCTCGTAGAGCCCCACGATGAACCCAGTCCGGTTGATGGCGGCCGGGGAGGCGCTGCTGTCGCCCCAGGCCACCCAGACCCTGATCACCCAGTTCCTGAGCCGTCCCGAACTCGAGCCACTGCCCGAACTCGAACCGGCGGCCCTGGGCGGCCTCACCGACCGCGAACAGGAGGTGCTGGTCCTGGTGGCGCACGGCCTGTCCAACGACGAGATCGCCGAACGCCTGTACGTCTCCCCGCTGACCGCCAAGACCCACGTCAACCGGGCGATGACGAAACTCGGCATCCGGGACCGCGCCCAGCTGGTCGTCCTGGCCTACCAGCGCGGCATCGTCCGCCCCGGCGACACCCTCACCTGACCCGGGAGTCGCGGCCCGCCGCCCGGTCAGGCCCCCGGGGCCGGGCTCCGCCGATGCGGACCGAAGACCACCGGGACGCCCGGGGAGTACAGGACGCTGTCGGGCGGCGTGTCCAGGCCCGGGAGCCCGGCCGCCGCCAGCAGCGAATCCTCCAGATCCAGCAGTTCGGCACGGTGCAGCGGCCACCGCGGATGATCGTTGGCCAGATGCCGGGTGCCTCCCCAGGCCCGGGTGTGCAGGCCCCACCGGGCGGTCAGGAAGTGTTCCCGCGCGGTGGGCGATTCGATCGGCTCGCCGACCCTGATCCGCATGCGGCTGGCCGCGGCCCGCGGGCCGGGCCACCGGCGACGGGTGACGTAGGCGAGTTCGTCACCGTGCCGGGTCAGGCGCATCCGCGCCCACATGTAGGGCAACCCCAGGGCCACCCGCGCCACCAGAACGGGAATCAGCCGCTCCGCCTCCAGCGAGCGGAACACCACGGCCCGCCGCCCCTGCGCGTCCACGCTGTAGAGCCGCACGTTCGTCTCGTAGAACGTTCCGAGGTAGGGCACGGCGGCACCGTTCAGGAACCCGACCCGTTCCATCCGGAACCCGATCAGGCCGGCGTAGGTGACCCCGTCCAGCACGTCCGGGACCGTGCCGGCCGGCAGCAGCGGCGCCACCCGTGCCGGGTCCACCGCCCAGTGCAGGAAGGCGAGATCGGTCCAGCGCTGCCCGAGTATCACGCGGGACACCGGGCGAACCGTCTCGGCGGTGATCTCCTCTACGTCCATCCTCCCATGCTGCTCCGGCCGCCCGGACCCCTTCGGCGCGGGGTCCGGGCCGACCCGCACGAGGCGGAGCAGAGGATCAGGCAAACCGCCCGAGCGGCAACGAAGCGAAGGTCCAGCCGGACACCGGCAGCCCGGGTACCGGTCCGGCAGAGCAGCGTGACGGGCCGGTGCCCTGTTCCGCTCCTACGAATCCGGCACATCTATTCGTATTCCGACCTGGTCACGTCATCGTGGACGCCGGCCCTGAACCGGGCGGCCCGCTACTTGTCCGCACACCCGGTGACCTTTCCGTTGTAGTCGATGGCCTCCTGGATCCAGGCGGTGAGGATGTCGTCGGACTCGAGCCGGTCGGACTCGACGACGATCCATCCTTTGCTCATCTTGCGGCCCCGCATGACGGGCCAGTTCGCGCCGTCGCGTTCGAGGAGTTCCTCCACCCGGACAGGGTCGCAACGGATCATGAGATCGCCCTGCGTATTGGCGGTGGCGGTCAACTTGTCGTTGACCATGAAAGTGAGACCGCCGAACATTGCCACTTCCCGTACCGCGCGGCCGGAGAGCGCTTCGCGGATTCGATCTGCGAGTTCACGGTCGTAGGCCATCGCCCATTTCCTTTCGTTCCTCATCAGCGAATCGGCGATGTAGCGTCTTACCGGGCTGTTTCGCCACTATCGCAGAACAGGATCGCGCGGGTCACCGACGTTCAATGCGTGGTCCGCAGCGGCGAGTCCTTCCGCAAGGCGGACGATGCCGTCGAGACCAATGCAACCCCGAGCCCGGAGGGACGGCGCGCCGCCGGGACTCTCGCACATGCCGCATGGCGGCCCACGCGTCTTACTCCGTACTCTGAACCGCCGTCCGATCCTGTCCCGGGCCGGAATTCAGTCCTTCTGGAGCGACCAGTCCGCGTCCTCGTCGTTGACTGTCGCGTCGCTGTACTGCGCCGTGTTCGACGTCGGCCACGCCGGGCTCCCGCCGTTCGCACCGGAGGGGAAGCCGGCCGGATCCACCGCGTCGCCGTGGAGTACGGCCATCGCCGCGGCCTGCGCGGCGAGGAACGCGCCGAGAGTGGCCGCCGCCCCACCGAGCACAGCGGTGTTGAACCCGGCTTCCTCGATGACCAGAGCAGCACCGGCCCAGGAGAATACCGCCGACCCGAACGCCGCGATCGCCGTCACCGTAGCGGCGATCAGTTTGACGAGCACCGCGGCCACCGCGGTGTAGAACAGCAGCCCCGCAGTGGCACATCCGACAAGCGTGGCCGACGTCGTCGTCGCGATCGAACCCACCCGGGCGGCGGCGGAAGCCTGTGCTCCGGCTACGACGAGGTACGACTCACGGGCTTTACCGGACCAGTCGGAGTCGTCGATGACGAGGTTCTGCATCGACAGGTCCGTGGACACGCCGTTCGCCGCCCCACGCAGATCCGCCCACTTGTAGGCGTCGATGAACATCCAGATCGGGGCGGTCGCGCCTTTCAGGACATCGAGGATCCAATCGAGCATCGCCGTACCGATCTCGACTGTCTTGTCGGCAATCCAGTTGATCACCTGGGCGGCCATCGGATCGATCCACCAGTGGTCGGTAGCCTCCCGCGCGGCTGGCTTGACCTCGGCGAGTTTGGCCTGAAGCGTCTTCGTACCCCCGTCGATCTCGTCGATGACGGCCTCATACTGTGCCTGGCTGAACACCACTGATCCCCCGTCAGTAAATATTCTTGATCCGGTGGGCGCCCGCCCGGTCCTCGGCGTCATAGGTGTCGGCGACCGAGCGGAGAGTCGCAGCGATCTCGCCCATCGCCGTCGCCCCCTCGGCACAGCGTGCCGTGACAGCCCGGATGACATCGTTGTACGGATCGACCATCACCTGAAACAGGCCGGCTTCCAACCGGCCGAACTCCATCGCGGCCGTCTCGCCGCTCAACGTACCGAGGCGTCCGGCCTGCTCATCCCACAAACCTGCTTCGGTACGCAACGCGTTCGTCGCGACCGACACCTCCTCCGGAGTGGGAAGGCTCATGTCCGCTCACCTCGATTCGGAACCTGGCCGGCCAGATCAGCGAGGGTGGCCAGCGCATCGTGCAGAGCCGCGTCGACTCCGGTGGGCGCCTGCCTCCCCGGCTCGGCGACCTGACTTCTGGCATCGGCGAGGGCCCCACCCAAGGCCGCGGTGATCGTCGCACCGTCGCGGCGACGCGCCCACCCCGGATCGATCTCACACCCCGCCAGACCACCCGCGCCGAGACGGACGATGACATTACGCCCGTCGTAGCGCCCTTCCACCGAAGCCGGCGGCTCCCCTGCTCGGGATCCGGCCGTATGAAGAGCCTGGAGAATCGGTTCGCTGAACTCGGCATCCACCTGCACACGGCCACCAGGCGGCAGTGCATAAGGGACAGGGCCGGCGTACGGCTCGTCTTCCGCATCTCGTTGCCGGCGCCACCACCGGTCGTCGTCGAGGCGGTCGGTCCAGGCCCGCATCGCCTGCCGGACGGCGTCGTTGCACGCACCCATGACCGCGGCGCCGAGTGCTTCCGGCTCGATCCGGCGATCCCATCCGCCGCGAACCCGGATCTCCAACGGCAACCCCGCCGAGCCGAGAACCACGGACACTGCTCCGGTGGGGTCGTTGCCCTCGGACCGCTGCGGGATCGCCGCAGTCAACTCGCCGGCCAGAACGCCCAGCCGGTCGACCTGCTGATGCAGTCGTTGCAGGCCTTCCGGCCACGTCTGGCTGCTCACTGCGCCACTCCCTCCGGCCCGGACCGCGTCACCGCACGAACGATCATGGCGATCGAGAACGCCGCGTGCAGGAGCAGTATCGCAAAAATGATCAAGGCTCCCCCGGCGAAGAGCAACGAGAAGGCGACCAGCGCAACGAGCCCACCGGCGACACTGAGCAGAACGGCGATGATCGAGGCGGCCAGGCCGCGCGTACCGCGCAGTGCGAGAGCCGCCCCCACCGCCGCAAGCACGGCCGCCGCGACGCCCACCGCAATGGTGCCGGCCCCACCCAGCAGGGAGGCATCAGCGATCTCCGGAAACATGGCCACGGCCAGCGCCGTAACCGCCGGCTCCACCACGGCCGGCACCGCGAGCAGAAACAGCCCCAGTCCCCCGGCACGTCCCGGCTTGACTGACTCTCTTGGCACCTGACCACCTCCGAACAGCGAAGAGCCCAGGGTGCCCGACCACGAAGACCCGAACAACCCCGATTTCGGAGACTGGACGATTACGTCTCAGCTACGTGAGCACATGCCCCGGCTCTCGCTCGGTACGCACGACTGGCGATCAGGTGCGCTGTGCAGGTGCCATCGATCAGTCTCGGCTGGTCGGGCTGCATCCGCCCGGCCGGTCCGGCGCATCTGTGGCCGGCCGGTCAGCGTCGCTCGACACTGAGCAGCATCAGCGCCGCGGGGACGGCGAGGACGCCGCCCGTGGCCGTCGTAGCGGGGTCGGATGGCGTGGCAGGTGAGGTTGTTGGTAGCCACGGCGGATCGGCCGCGATCTGGCCGGGGTGGGTGACTATTTGCGGCCGTGGCCGGTGGTTTGCCGGTTCTGCCCGGGGTGTGGGGCCGGCTGGCGGGATGTCGCGAGGGTCGCTGTCAGTTTGGTGTGCTGACCGGCCACCGGTGGTGGGGTGTGGCGGTGTTCGGGAAGGCCAAGCTCGTGGCGGGCCTGGTCGAGGTGGGCGATCGCGGTCCGGGTGACTTCGGCTACCGGCTGATCACCGTCGACGGTGATCAGGGTCCGGCGTTGGCGGTAGTAGTCGAGTAGTGGTGTGGCGGCGTGGTCGAAGACGTCGAGGCGGTGAGCGATGACGTGTTCGGTGTCGTCGGTGCGGCCGGTCTGCGCGCCTCGGGCCAGTAGCCGACGGATCAGTTCGGATCGTGCGGCGGTGAGGTACACGGCGATGCGGACTTCGGTGCCGAGTGGTTCAGCGGCCCGGTCGACGGTTTCGGCCTGGTCGACGGTGCGGGGGAATCCGTCGAGGATGTAGCCCCCGCGGCGGGTGGCTGCTTGCACGGGTGTACGGAGGATGTCCATGACGATGCTGTCGGGGACGAGGTCGCCGCGGTGGATGTATGCGGCGACGGACCGGCCGATGATGGTGTCGTCGGTGAGGTGTCGGCGCAGCAGGTCGCCGCTGGAGATGTGGGTGATGCCGTAGTGCTGGGCGAGGTGCACGGCCTGGGTGCCCTTGCCGGAGCCGGGCGGGCCGATCAGCAGTAGTCGCATGGAGACGCTCCGGGGCGTGTGGGTTCGAAGGGGACGGTCTGCGGCTGGTGCGGGGTGGATGCGGTGCGAGCCTCACCGTTGCGGCCGCGTCCGTTACCGGCGGGTTCGGTGGCGGCGGGTAGTGGTGTCCGGGCGGCGGTGTCGGTGTCGTGGTGCAGGACGTGAGCGCGGGCGTGGGTGATGGCGGTCGGGGTGTTGGAGAAGATGTGACCGTCGCGGCGGAGTTGTTCGGCGAGCCCGAGGGTGGTCAGGACCTGTTCGTGGCCGGGGGTGATGCCGGAGAGCAGGACGACGACACCCCGGCGTTGCAACCGATGAATCGCGTCGGCGAGGACGTGTGCGCCGGTGGCGTCGAGGGTGGTGACCCGTGACATGCGCAGGATGACAACCCGCACGTCGGTGATCTCGGACAGCTGCAGCAGGAAGGTGTGGGCGCCGGCGAAGAACAGGGGGCCGTCGAGGCGATACGCGACGATGTGTTCGGCGAGCAGGGCGTGTTCCTCGGCACTGTGGTCGCCGCTCTCCAGTGGGACCTGCTGCAGACGGGCGGTGCGGGCCACTGCGCGCAGGGCCAGCACGATCGCGACGCCGATCCCGACGGCGACGGCGGTGACCAGATCGAATACGACGGTCACGGTGAAGGTGAGGATCAGCACGATCGCGTCGCCGCGGGTGGAACGGGCCAAGGCGATCAAAGAGCCGGCCTCGACCATCCGCACGGTGGTGGCCAGCAGAACCCCGGCTAGCGCGGCCAGGGGAATGCGGCCGACCAGTGGCGCGGCGGCGAGCACGATGACGGCCAGCGCCACGGCGTGGGTAAGCGACGCCAGTTTCGAGGTGGCCCCGGCGCGAACGTTGACCGCGGTACGCGCGATCGCGGCGGTGGCGGGGATCCCGCCGAACACGGGCACAGCGAGGTTCGCCAGTCCTTGGCCGAACAGTTCCCGGTCGGGGTCGTGGCGCTCGTTGACACTCATCGCGTCGGCGACGGTCGCACACAGCAGACTCTCCAGCGCGGCGAGCGCTGCGACGGCCAGGGCCGCGGGGAGCACCGCCTGTACGACGCCGAGGTCGACGAAGCTCAGCGACGGGGCCGGGATACTGGCGGGCAGGGTGCCGATGCGAGTCAGTTCGATCGGTGTGGCTTCGGCCAGGATCGTCGCGGCGGTGACGCCGAGCAGCGAGAACGGCAGTCCTGGGCGCCAGCGGGCGCCCAGGAGCATCAGCGCCGCGACGCCGAGGGTGACCGCGAGGGGTGCGGGGTGCGGGGTGCGGGCGAAGCGGGCGACCGCGTCGGCGGCCACGGCCCAAACCTTGTCGCCGTGCGCGTCAATGACACCGAGCGCGGCCGGAAGCTGCTGCAGGGCGATTACCACCGCGATGCCGGCGGTGAAACCCTCGATCACCGGGGTGGGCAGGTAACGGACGTACCGGCCGAGCCGGGCGGCGGCCAGGGCGATCAGCACGACACCGGCCATCGCGCCGACCATGAGTACGCCACGGGCGCCGAAACGCTGGACGATCGGGACCAGGACCACCGTCATCGCACCGGTGGGCCCGGACACCTGCAGGTTCGATCCGCCGAAGATCGCGGCGACGGCGCCGGCGATGACCGCGGTGACCAGGCCGGCCTGTGCGCCGAGACCGGAGGTGACGCCGAACGCCAACGCCAGCGGCAGTGCCACCACCGCCACGGTGAGCCCGGCGAGCAGGTCGCGGCGCGGTGAGCGCCGTACCGCTGTCCAGTCCGAACGCTGCGGCAGCAGATCGGTGAACCGGGAACCGAGAGACCGCATCGTCTGCGCCGTGCTCACGACGGCGGACCGGTACGCAACTGCTCGAGCAGCCCGTCGCGGTCGGACAACACCGCACCGAGGATCCGCCGGGCGGCGCCGAGCAGATCCGCGACGTCCGGCGTACTCAACGAGTAGATCACCATCGAGCCTTTCCTGGTCGAGGCCACCAGACCGGCGCGGCGCAGCACCGCCAGTTGCTGCGACAGGCTGGACGCCTCCACCTCGATCAAGGCGAGCAGGTCACGGACCGGCCTGGGCCCGTCCTGCAGCAGGTCCAGCACCCGGATCCGCACCGGATGGCCGAGTGTGCGAAAGAGCTCGGCCTTCACCTGATGCACCGGCAACGACACGCTGTCCACCTCCTCGACATCCAGCAAATTTGCTGGATACGTTACTTGCCAACATTAGCAATTAGCAATTGCTAAGCAGGTGCCATGAATCGCGAGAAGAGCCTCAGGTGCATCGCGGGTGACCGCTCGGGTGAGACGCCGCGAGGGCAGACCCGCCCGCCGGGGTGCGCATCAGACCGCAACGGCCTCACCGCTACGGCGCCGCGATCAGGTGGTGGCGGTCAGCCATCGCGTCGCCGGAACGTCGTTGCGGTACGGCGCGTGGCGACCGGCGGGACTCTCGGCGCGGATACGAACGGGCCCCGGCCGTGGCGGCAGGAGCGCCAGGACGTCGACGAGGTCGCCCACCGTGGCTGGATTCCGGATGAGGCCGACGCCTGCCGACACCCCGCCATCACCACAGGTGACCCACAGGCACTGCTCAGACGGCAGATCCAGCGCGCGACACCCGGCCAGATACGCCGCGCCCAGGGGGCTGCTCGCCGGTCCGGCGAACACGACCACGTCGACATGCGCGGCGATCGGCGGCTCCCGGAACCCCGCCGCCAGATCCGGGTCCCAGCCAGCGATCACCCCGGTGGCGAATCCTCGATACCGCAGCACGGCGAGGACGGTGACAGCGTCCCGGCCCAACCACCCACCGACGGGTGCCGCTGCACGGCCCGCGGCGGTCACAGGCCCCGCCCCACCCGGCCGCTCGGAGCCGGGATCAGGCCCCGGCGACACACTCGGCGTGCCGCAGAAATCGAACAGCACGGCGCGGATGTCCTGGATCCGTGACGATGACTGCCTGCACCACATGACGCGCTCCCTCGGGTCGGGCCCGGCGGGACGCTGGCGCCGACAGTCCTGGATTGCCGTAGCGACGTCGCCCACCGAAGGCAAGGATCTCTCTCATGGCCGGTTGACAATTCAGATGAGGGGGCCACCCCGCGAACCCGAAGTGACCCTGACGCAGCGGGGCTGACACCTTGGCAGCATCGGCCCATCAGAGCCTGTGCCAAGGTCTGCTACCCGACGGGAAGGTCCGGCAGCTCGTACCACAAATCGCGGATCGTGCCGTAAGACCGTTTCGGCAGCTGCTCGAGGACGGCCAGGACCGCCGGCCGGGCCGCACTGACGGTGGCGGCGTCGAGCAGGCCGGCCGACGTGACGGGGCCTGCGGCGAAGGCGGTCTCGAGATGCTGGACGAGTTCCATACGGCTGACCGAATCCATACTCTTCCTTCCGTGGCACAGGGCGGGCCCGGATGCGGCCGCGTCGCCGCCCCCGGGGAGTATCAGCAAACTTATATCACTCTGTTATTACTTGCTAAGATTAGCAAGTCATCATTTGATGATATTCCCTGGCGTCGTCCGGCCGCGGACCGCTGACAGCCTGACGGCGCGGCGCGGCGCGAGCGAAAGCAAGGGGGTGTCCAGCCCATGCGACTGGTGGACGTGCAGGCATCGGACGAACACCGCACCGGCGGCGATCATCACCGTGCGGGCCGGGAACGACGAGCCGATGGCGTCGCTGCTGGACTTCCTCGAACACCTCTGGGGACTGCGACCACTGCCGCGGGCCGTACCGGGCCAGAAACGCATCCTGATACAGGTCGACGAGACGGCACTGCGGCGGCAGGCCCTGCGGCGCCGACGCGTGATCGGCCGCATCGACCGGCTGTGGACGACGACCAGCACGCCACCGCGAACGTGATACTCGCCGCGCTGCGCGTGGCCGTCATGACGCCGAGGCCGGCGGTGCTCACCCTCGCCGGCCCGAACCACGATGGCACCCCGACCTGCTCGCCGACCGCACCACCGTGATCGCCACCGCCGACGTGCCGGCCGGCCTCATCGGGGACAATCTCCTCGGCACGCACCGGCCACTACCCGACATCCTCGACCCGTAGGTCGTGGAAACAGTGGCCGCAGCCGTCGCCGCGGTGGAGTCCTCACGACGCCGAGCAGCACCTCAACCCACCGCTGACAGGCAGGAGGACCGATGATCAAGGGGACACTGGTGAGCAAACCGATCTACCAGCTGAAGGCCGAATTCTTCAAAACACTCGGACACCCGGCCCGGATCCGGGTCCTCGAACTACTCAGTGAACGCGAACACTCCGTCACCGAGATGCTCCCCGAGGTCGGGATAGAGCCGGCCCACCTGTCTCAACAACTCGCCGTGCTGCGACGCGCGAACCTCGTCACCACCCGCCGAGAAGGCTCCACCGTCTATTACACCCTCGCCAGCCCACACGTCGCCGACCTGCTGGCCGTGGCACGGCTCATCCTGTCCGGCGTCCTCACCGGACAGGCCGACCTCCTCCAGGCCCTGCATGCCACCGGCCCCACCGCTTCCGACCCCTCACGATAGACAGGGAATCAGAGAACATTCGCTCCTTGTCCCCTCGGCACCGGGCCGGAGCGCCGCCGGCAGGATTCGCAGAACCCTGGGCGTCGCGGACCGAGCATCAGGTCCGGCCGATCGGACCCGGGTGTGGTGGCCCATCTGATCGGTGATGGCGGTCAGCGACCGTACGCACCACCCGGACGCTGCACCGATCGTCGGTAGCGGCTTGGTGGGAGCCACCGGCCGCGATGTCGGGTACGAGGCCTTTCCGCGGCGGGCCGCGGTCAGCCGACGTGGATGCCGGGGCGCCGGTCGGGGTCCGGGTCGTGTTTGCGCAGGATCTCGCGGACGACGGGTGCCGTGTCGCCTCGGCCGAGCAGGAAGTAGCGGAACATGTGGACCAGTGCGCTGCCTTCGGCCCAGGCGAAGTAGAAGTAGCAGTGTGGCGTCACCCCCGATGGTCTCTCGCAGGGCGAGAAGGATCACGACGATCGTGTTGGGCCCGGCAGGGGCGCTCGCCCGCAGTACCCGGTGGCCGCCGACCTCGACGCCGTGAACGTGCAGGGTGTCGCTGAACTCTGCCGGGTCGACCACGTCGATCTCCAGGAACATCACGTCGGCGGTTCCGGCACCGGGTCGTGTCCGCGCTGTTCCCGTTCCTTGTCGGCGTACTCGGCGGCGTCACCGGCTTGCCGGCGGTTGGCGATGATGTTCAACGCTCCGTCGTAGGCCAGCGAATCGATGACGAACCGGCGGGCGGTCGGGTCGAACTCGATCCGGTCGGCCCGCAGCTCCGTGGTTCTGGTCACCTGTGAGATCAGCGAGACGACGATGATCCCCGCGATGAACATCCCCGAGATGGCGATGCCGTCCGGCTTGTCGATCACGTTCTTGACCAGCGCGTACAACAGGACCGCGGTCAGCGCCGCGAAGCCGGCTGCGGCAAGGTGCTGCTTGCCGCGTACGACGGTGATGGTGACGGCGAAGGCGCCGGAGACCGTCATCGCCAGAATGCCGGTTTCGGTTCCTGATCCGCGACCGGGACGGCACATACACCAGCACATTCGATGAGGTCTTCGCCGCCGCGGAATCACCGTGGTCAAGATCCCGCCACAGACACCGCAGGCGAACTGCTGCATCGAACGCTGGGGCCGCAGTCTCCGCGAGGAGTGCACCGACCGGCTGCTGACCTACCACGAACGACACGCCCTCGTGGTGGTCGGCGAGTACGTGGACCACTTCCACAATCACCGCCCGCAACAAGGCCGACAGCAGTCGCCGCCCAACCACAACCCGGCCGTCGTCATCGCGATGGACGCCCCTGTACGACGCCGACAACGCCTCGGCTGCGTGATCAACGGGTACCACCGGCCTGGAGGTCAGCTGCGCCCGGGCATAGGGCCGGCCCGCGAGGTTGACGGGACAACCGGCGGTCCGGAGGTGTCCCATGGAGGGACATATGCGGGCGTACGGCACCGGCCGTGCGCGCTGGGGACAGCGGCCGGTGCGGGAGGAAATCCGATCAGCGAACGCTGCTGACCGGGGCGGCCGGCTCGCGTTCCGGGGTCACGCCGCTGGTCTCGGTCTTGCCGGGCAGCCATTGCATCCACCGCGGTAGCTCCCAGGCCAAGCGCCCGAGCAGGGCCACGAACACGGGCAGCAACACCCCGCGCACCACGGTGGCGTCGATGATGATCGCCACCGCCATGCCGACCCCGAGCATTTTGTACTCGATGGCGCTGAGCAGCACGAACACCGCGAACACGGCGGTCATGATGACGGCCGCGCTGGTGACCACACCGGCGCTGTGGGCGACACCGTCGATGACGGCCTGCCGCGGAGCCGCACCGTTCACCCAGCGCTCACGGATCCGGCTGAGGATGAAGATGTGGTAATCCATGCTCAGGCCGAACAGCATGACGAACATGAACAACGGCAACCAGCCGACCACTCCGCCGTACGGGGTGAAGTCGAACAGCCCGGTCAGATGCCCGCCCTGGAACACCCAGGTCAGCACGCCGTAGGCGGCGCCGATGGACAGCAGGTTGAGCAGGATAGAGATGACCGGGATGGTCACCGACCGGAACGCCACGACAAGCAGCAGGAAGGCCAGGACGAGCACGAACAGGAAGACCCGGGGCGCCCGGTCGGTCATCTGCTCGGCAAAGTCGTGCGCCGTGGCGGTGCGCCCGGCGACGGCGTAGTCGATGCCGTCGACCTGGCCGACCGTCTCCGGCAGGATGCGTCCCCGCAGTTGGGTCAGGGCCTGCACGGAGGTCTCGTCGGTGCCGGAGCCGGCCAGCGGCAGCCGGACCACGAGAGCCTGGTCGACCTTGATGACGGCGACCGGCGCGGCGACCAGCCCGCCGGGCTCTCCAGCCCGGGTCTTGAGTTCGGCGATCGCACCGCGTACGGCCTCGGTGTCGGCGTCGCTGCCGTCCGGTTTCCAGATCACCACCTGGGACGGCGAGGCCGCCCCGGGGAAGGCCTCCTGCATCCGGACCGCGGCGTCCACGGTGGGCACCGTACGCGGCAGGCTGTTGATGACCGCCGGGTCCTGCGGGTGCATTTCGAGCGCCGGCACGGCCAACGCGAGCAGCCCGATCACGGCGACGCCACTCCAGATCAACGGGCGCCGCACGACGACCCGCGCCACGGCGGTCCACACCCGCGACTCCCGGGCCTCCGTGCGCCGGCGGCCCAGGAACGGCACCCGCAGGCTGTCGACCCTCCGGCCCAGCAGGCTGAGCAGCGCGGGCAGCACGCTGACCGACCCGACGACGGTCAGACCGACGACCAGGATCGTGCCGACGGTGAGACCGCGGAACACGCCGATGCCGGTGAAGAGCAGCCCGCTGAGACAGAGCACGACCGTCAGACCCGAGGCCAGGACGACCCGGCCGGAGGTACGGGCGGTGATGCGCAGCGCGGTGTGCACGTCCCGGCCGGCAAGCCGTTCCTCACGTTCACGCCGCAGATAGAACAGGCAGTAGTCGATGCCGACCGCCATGCCGATGAGCAGCACCATGGCGTTGACCGCGCTGTTGATCGGCAGCCAGTGGTCGATGATCTGCAGCAGCCCGAAGGTGGCGATCACCGCGGTCGCCGAGAGGAGCAGCGGGATGGACGCCGCCACCAGCGAACCGAAGACGATCAGCAGGATGATGAGGCTGATCGGCAGCGCCAGGACGTGCGAGGTCTGGAAGTCGTCCTTGATGGAGTTGTCCACCGCCGCCGACAGGCTCCGGTCGCCGGCCTGCACGATGCGGATCCCGGGATGCGCGTCGGCGGTCGTGGCGACGGCCCGCACCGCGGCCTGGTAGTTGGGTTCGACCTCCTGCGGCGTGCCCGCGATCTGGAAGGTCACCAGCGCCGAGCGGCCGTCGGCGGACACCAGGTCGGACCGGTCGGATCCGAGCGGGGAGCCGATGTCGGTAACCGCTGCCGAGGTGCCCTGCAGTGCCTGGACCAGGTCCTGGGCGGCCTTCTGGAGTTCGGGGTTCTCGCGGAACCCGGCGCCTCCGCCGTCCTGGGTCTGGATGAGGACGCTCTCCCGCACGGGGTTGTAGCCGTCCTGCTCGATCAGCGCCCGGGTCGCGGTGCCGGCCTCGCCTGGGTCGATGTTGCGCGCCCCCTCACCTGAGGCGAGCGAACTCGAGGCGATGGCGAGCAGGACCAGAAGGCACCAGCCGACGATGGCCTTGACCGGATGACGGGCGGACCAGCTGACGATCCGCTCCACGAAGGATGCTGACGGCGGGTCGCTACCGGCATTCGCCGGATCACCGTCCGAGGGTCCTTTGCGCAGCATGGAGTAATGTCCTTCCCCAGAGCAGGAGCGTTGCGAGGAACTCGCCGCGAGGCGAGGTGATGCTTCTATTCCGGGTCGTCGAGTTGCAGCTCGACGACCCGGTCTGCGTTGGGCTCGCCTCGGTTACTCGACCTGCTTGAGCACCGTCTCGATGTGTTGCATCCGGCTCCGCAGGTCGGCGAGGTGCTCGTTGACCTGCACCAACTGCTGGGAGATCGACTCCTGACCGGTGACGACCTGCTCGGCCAGCTTCCGGTACTCGGCCTCTCGACTCAGTTGCACCCGAGCCCGCATCCTCCCGCCCACCTGCGTCCCTACGACGACGATCAAGACGATCAGCAGAGCGAAGACGCCGACAGCACCGACAACCTCGGTCCAGTCGCTGCTGCTAGTCATTTACTCGGTTCCCTTCTTGGCGTCCGTTTCGAGAGCGTCGAGACTCGTCAGCGTGCTGGCCGCGCCTTGAATGACCCGAGGAGTGAGCGTTAGGTCGAATGGAACGACCTCGTAGAACTTCAGCGCCTTGCCATCCTCGGACAGCTCGAGGTCCGACGAGACCAGCCCGACCGACTCCAGCTTGCGCAGGTGAACTTGTAACAGCGCACGGCTGATGCCGAGCTCCCGAGCCAGCCGGCTGACGTAGTTGCGGCCACCCGTGAGCGCGGCCACGACACGCATGCGGTGCGGGCTGGCGAGCGCCGCCAGGATTCGCACCAGCTCATCGCCACCCGGCGACGAGGCCGTCATAACAACACCCAGCACATGCAAAAGAAATTTAGCAGGTGACCCGCTGATTGGACACAGAGGATGGTACGGAGTTTCGCAACTGGCCTCTGACCTGCACCGATAAGGCGCGGAACCCCGATCCGGTCCCGCACTTCGCCGGTTCGCTACCACATCGGACCAGCTGATTCTGGACGTCTCGGTCAGGCTCAACCAACTCGTGACCACCTTGGTGACGGTGACCGGGTGTCGGGTGCGAATCCCGAGCCGTTGGTCCAGACATAGATTTCGCCCACCAGCCACGCGCTCCTGGATGGTGACGGCCGGCCCCGCGAATACCAGCAGGGCGAGGACGAGCTGGACGACCCACGCCCTCGCCCTGCCGAGCTGGGAAGCGTTGACCACCCTCGCCGATGCCCTGGTGGCCCGGGCGCGGGACACGTGCACCGGGCGGGGCCACATCGTCATGTTCGCCGCATGCACAGCGGCCCGCACCGGCGAAGTGTCCGGAGTCCGCGCGGGCGACATCGACCACGCCACCTGGACGTGGACCGCACGCCGGCAGACCACTCCCGGACCGGGCGGACTCATCGACGACGCTGGGATACGAACACCTGCGACGCCACGACCTACGGCACACCGGCCTTACCTGACTCGCCGACGCCGGAATGAAACCACACGTCCTACGCAAGATCGCCGGACACGGATCACTGACCACCACGCAGCGATATCTGCACCCCGACCAGCGGTCTGATCAGGCAAGAGTGCTGAAAGGCCGCCGGTCAGGCGATATACCTGGGCCAGCGGCCTTTCCTGTTCGGTCAGAGCGAGATCACGACGACGAAGGGAGTCACGGCGGCGAGGGCGCACGCCGGCCAGAACCAGCGTCCCGGAACGTCCGCGTTCGGCCACAGGAACTTGTTCCGCCACAGCAGCCAATTGACGCCCACCCAGAAGAGCGCGGACCCCAGAATGAGCGGCACCAGAGTCAACGACAGAGCAAGCGGGCCATCGTTCTCGGTCGACTCCCGAACCTCCCAGTGCAGCCCTGCCAGGGGCCCGTTACCCAGGTAGTAGTAGGTCAGGAAGATCGAGACGATCCCCGGCACACCCATTACCAGGTTCACGCTGACAGCGACCCACAGTCTCCGCATGTTGCCCATCCCTCGTCACCGCTACCCAGATTGGTGACGTCCTCGTCGACCCCACCGCCGTCCAGCATGGTGTCGTTGTACCGCGGGCGTCCGAGCACTTTCGGCCATATCTTCTCAAGCCCATCGAAGCTCTCCGCTGCGGCACAGCTGACATAGCGCGGATCCTCAGCGCCCACCAACGTGTCCCGCGCTCCCCAGACGGCCCCCACCTGCGTGCCATCTGAGCAGGCAAAACAGCAGTCAAGGAGTCCACGGATGTGTCGTCTGGTCCCTAAACGGCCCCCAAATGCACTCAACCAAGTAGGAATTTGAGGATCAAGCGCAGTAACGAGAAAGGCCGCTGACCAGTCAATATACCTAGGCCAAGGCCTTTATTGATCGGTCGGGCTGACAGGATTTGAAACCTGCGCCCCCTGACCCCAGCTCACGGCCGTTTCAAGATCGATAGTTGCGGTGAGTGATGGTGGCGGCTTCAGCGTGTCGGATATGGACGAAGCTCCGTTGAGACCAGGTCTTTCCACGGAACTGGTTCAAACGGAGCTTCGTCGTGCCGCAGTCTGTCATCCCCACCACCGATCCAGCATCGTCGGCGACCGTCGGCGAGGCCTCGTTCACGCCTTCGTGTCACGGTCTGCTGGAGTTGTTCCTCGCCGTTTCTGACGGCCGTTCGGACCAGGGCCGTGATCATCCGGTCGCGGTCGTGCTCGCGCTGGTCGCGGCGGCCACGGTAGCCGGTTTGAAGGGCTACAGCGCGATGAGCGGCTGGGTCGCCGACGTGCCCTGCCACATCCTCGACGGCCTGTACACGCGGGCCGAAGCCCGCCCGGCAGGGCGGCCATCACGCTCGACACTCTGGCGGGTCTGCACCGACACCGACACCGATGTCCTGGACGCGGTGATCGCCGAGTGGACCACCACCCAGCAGACCGCCACCAGCACCGACACCCCGATCCAGGTGCGCCTGGACGGCAAGACCGTCCGCGGCGCCGTCGACATCGACGGTGAACAACTGCACCTGCTGTCCGCTCTGGCCGGCCCACCGCACCAGGGATCAGCGGCCGTCGTCATCGCCCAAGCGCCGACCGACGGCGCCAAGACCCGCGAACCGGCCACCGCCCGTGCCCTGCTCGAGTCTCTCGACCTACGCGACGTCACGGTCACCGCCGACGCCCTGCACACCGTCAAAGCCACCGCCGAACTCATCCACCAGCAGGGTGGCCACTTCGTCCTACCGGTCAAAGAGAACCGGCACGCCCTGTTCGACGCCCTCGACGCCCTGCCCTGGACCGACACTCCGATCGGCCACGAGAGCACTGACACCGGGCACGGCCGCACCACCCGCCGCACCATCCGGGTCCTACCCACTCCACCCGGCCTGCCGTTCCCGCACGTCAAACAGGTCTGGCTGATCGAACGCTACGTCACCCACAGCAACGGCAAACAGTCCGCAGCCGCACAACTCGGCGTCACCAGCCACCCCGCCGACCAAGCCGGACCCGCCGAACTGGCCGCGTTCAACCGCGGCCACTGGGCCATCGAAACCCTGCACTTCATCAGGGACACCTGCTACCGCGAGGACCACTCCCACGTCCGCACCCGCTCCGGACCCCGCGTCCTCGCATCGCTACGCAACCTCGCCATCAACGCCCTACGCCTGGCAGGCCGCACCGACATCACCGAAGCCACCCGCTGGGCCAACCGCGACATGACCAGGCCATTCACCATCCTCGGTCTCACCAGATGATGTTGAAACGACCGTGGACCCCAGCTATACAACGATTGCGTCAAGTAACATCAACTTATATCATTTCATATGCGGATCCGGACAGAAAAACATCACCATGCCGTCCGATTTCAACCAATCCCAGTAAATTGATCAAGACTGTGAAAAGGAATGTGAACACGCCCCATCAAGTGGGGTGCCTGCCGTTCGGTCCACGCAAGCATTATGGAGAAACGAAGGCGCTTGTGCGCTGCCGAGCGGGATGGCCATTCCCACACTGGCCCAAATCGGGATTCGAGTCTACTCAGGGCGCGGGAACAGGGTTGGCACCTCGACCACTTGACAGCCCATGAGAAGCGCACCCCTCCCCCACCATGATTAGGCGAAACGATCCAAATCGAACCCGCCTGCGAACAGCATATCGCCATTTGGTCTATCGGCCAGCTTCACGGCCACCTCCTCCGCCATCACCAGGTGCCACCGTCGAGGGCTAACCATGATGGAGTCAGTTCTGCCAGGCGGACGCTCGGGTACGGTGACCAGTTCGGCAATCCGGTCACCGGCCTGTCGAAGCCGGACGGCGCTGACCTTTGCGTAGTAGCGCACAGGCCGTTTGGTGGCCGACCGCAGGGGCTTCAGCACCGTGATCGTGTCGTCAGGTCCAGCCCATTTTCGGTGCTCGCCGGCTGTCCGATGCGCCGCACAGCGGTGTGGTCGGGGTTGCGCCCAGACCAGGAGCGCAGCGGCTTGGCCTGACGAAAGTCTCGCTGCGGGCATAGTCGACTGCGCCGCTTGTCTCCGGCTCTGCACCCGGTCCCCGGCGTCGGCCGTCTGAACGTCGTGAAGCCGATGACCCCTAGTACTGCAACGGCGGGTCGCCACTTCGTGTGGTTCTGAATCGTTTGCTGGGCGTGGTGACGGCTGAACAGGTAGGCGGCTGGGACGATGACCTCTGGGATTTCTTCCTGGGGTTTTCGCATTGGTTCAGCCGGGCGGATGTCCGGTGGCAGGCGTGGAAGTATCTGCGGGGGTTGATGGCGCCGATCGAGCGGCGTAGTGGCTGGAGTCTGGCCGAGCATGCCGGTGACGCGACGCCGGACAAGATGCAGGGTTTGCTGGTCAGCCGGTGTCTGGACCGGGACAAGCTGCGTGATGAGGTGCGGTCCGCGCTGGTGGCGGCGATCGGCGATGAGGCCGGGGTGCTGGTCGCTGACGAGACCGGCTTCATCAAGAAGGGAAGATCATCGGCCGGTGTTCAAAGGCAGTACACCGGAACGACCGGGAAGATCGACAACTGCCAGCTCGGGGTGTTCCTGACCTACCACACCCGGCATGGGCGGGCACACGTCGACCGGGAGTTGTACCTGCCGAAGTCCTGGACCGACGACCGGGACCGGTGCCGGCGTGCGCACATCGGCGACGACGTCCCGTTCGCCACCAAACCCGAGCAGGCCAGGTCCATGCTGGAACGTGCGGTCGACGCGAAGGTGCCGTTCGCCTGGTTCACCGGCGACGAGGCGTACGGCCAGAACCGGGCACTGCGCGAATGGTGTGAACAGCAGGACATTCACTATGTGCTGGCCACCCGTAAGGATCATGAGGTCGCGTCCGGGCTGCACACCACCACCCGCGTCGACGCGTTGATCGGCAAGGTCCGGGCCGGGGCCTGGCGGCGGATGTCCTGCGGTGACGGCGCCCACGGCCCGCGTGTCTACGACTGGACGAGTGTCCCGATCCGCACCGAGTTCGAGCATGGCCGGCGTGGCTGGGTGCTGGCCCGGCGCAGCATCAGCAGCGGCGAACTGGCGTACTACGTGTGCTTCGGCCCGCGCGGCACCCGGCTGCGCAGGCTGGTGGCCACGGCGGGCGCGAGGTGGGCGGTCGAGGAATCGTTCCAGATCGCGAAGAACGAGGCCGGCATGGACCAGTACCAGTTCCGCCGCTACGACGCCTGGTACGCCCACATCACCCTGTCCATGGCCGCCGCCGCGTTCCTGACCATCACCCGCGCCCGCGAAGCCGAAAAGGGGGCACCACCGGCGACCACGGCCAGGACGGCCTGATCCCACTGACCGTCAAAGAGATCAGACACCTACTCGCCGTCCTGATCCTGACCGCGAAGAACACCACCAAGCATGCCTTGGCCTGGTCGAACTTCCGACGACGTTGCAACCACCGCGCCCGAACTGCCCACTACCGCAAACGACTCAGCACGCTCGGAAGCTACGAGCCGCCGTAGCAGTACTAGACGGGGTTTCCGTGGTGTCTGTGCGTCTGTCGCGGAGTCTCCATGGGGTCTCCACATCGGTTCCATCCGGCCCACACAGCGCGGGGTCACGGTAGGGGTGTCAGCTGGAACGATGAGTGGAGGAAACGATGAGGACGACGACACGCAGGGCTGCAGTTCTGGTCGCCGCCGGTGCGCTCGGCCTCAGTGGGCTCGCCGCGGCGTCGGCGATGGCCGCGGCGAGTCCGTTCGCCGGCCACCCGGTGGTGGCGGCAACACCCGGACCGGGATGGTCCGACGGCATGGGCTCGGGGTACGGCAAGGGAGGTTCCGCGATGATGGGGATCGGTGCCCGTGACGGGTCCTGCCTCGAAGCGCCGATCGCCGCCGCGAAAGGCACCCTCTCCGAGGCGCAGAAGACGACGCTGGTCGCCATGGCGCAGGAGGAGAAGGCGGCGCACGACTTGTACACGGCGTTCGCCGGCAAGTATGACGCGATCGTCTTCGACCGGATCGCCGCCTCGGAGGCCCGGCACCTGACCACGGTGCGGACGCTGTTGTCCCGGTACGGCGTCGCCGACCCGACGACGGGCGAGCCCGCCGGGAAGTTCAGCGACCCGGCTGCGCAGGCGAGCTATGACACGCTGCTGGCGCAGGGCCAGGCCGGCCAGGCGGCCGCGCTGCAGGTGGGCGTGACGGTCGAGCAGACCGACATCGCCGACCTCACCGCCGCCCTGGGCGGGCTGAGCGCCCCCGACGTCACGCAGGTCTACACCCAGCTGCGGATGGCTTCGCAGCATCACCTGGCCGCGTTCCAGAACTGGTCCACCCGGTGACAGGGTGCGGTCGGCGGCGGGGTTCACACCCCGCCGCCGACCGCAGGAACGAGTTCACCCCCGGGTCCTTGATCCGGTGCACGGATTTGCCGATCCGCGCGGTCGAGTTGGGCTTCTCCAGGTTGCGCAGGCGACACGTTCGTAGGCCAGGGTGATTTCGGCGAGGGCGCCGTCGGCAGGGTGCGGACGGCCTGCAAGGTGGCTGGCGCGGAGTTCGTCAATGAACTCCTGCCACAACTCAGGACCGCCGTCAGCGAGGAGTCGGGCGCGGTGTGATGGATCGGGTGATGTCGGGAGCAATCGGGAACCCCGGATACCGACATGGGCCATGAGCGGCACGAGTTCAATCGCCGCCTCGGCGAGCCGGAGTCGAGCAAGCACGACGATGGAAGGGCCAGCGCCGGCCAGGTGGGTGACAGCGACGGTGGGAGCCGCAGGTCTAGCCGGGTGGCTCGTTCGCGGCGTGTCCATCGGGTGTGCCGTGGCACCAGGGCGGTCAGCCTGCCTGGGGACCACGTCGGGAGCGGCGGCCTATCGATCTGCCCGGGCCGTGCGCGCGAACGGGAGTTGGATGGTGATGGTGGTGCCCCCGGCGGGTGGTGAGGCCGCCGAGACGGTGCCACTGTGGGCGGTGACCAGTTCGCGGACCACGGCGAGGCCGATGCCGGAGCCGGCGACGGATCGGGCCCGGTGGCCGCGCCAGAGTCGCTGGAAGACGTGCGGGAGTTCGTCGGCGGGGATGCCGGGGCCGGTGTCGGTGATCTCCAGGACGGCGACGTCGCCACTGCGGTGCCCACTGATGGTGACGCGGTCGCCGAGGCGGCAGTACCGGGCGGCGTTGGCGAGCACGTTTGTCACGGCCTGGTGCAGCCGGTCCGGGTCCGCGTACACGGGCAGCGCGACCGTCAGGTCCGTGTCGGCGCGCAGACCGGCGGCGTCGAGCAGGCCCTGGTACGCGGCCACCGCGGTTCGGGCGATGTCGGCCAGGTCGGTGTCGGTGCGGCGCAGTGACAGCGCGGCGGACTCGGCCGCGGACAGGTCCGCGAGGTCCTGCACCACACGGCCCAGGCGCAGTGTCTGGTCGTGCAGGGCGGCAAGGCGTTCGATGCCCGGTTCGCGCAGGCCGTCGCGGAGTTCTTCGAGGCCGGCCTGCAGCGCTGCGAGCGGGGTGCGCAGTTCGTGGGCGACGTCGGCGGCGAGGCGGCGCCGGACCTGACCGGCGCGGACCACCTCGTCGGCCATGGTGTCGAACGCGTCGGCGAGTTCACCGAGTTCTCCCGGGCCGCCGGTACGTGCCCGGGCGGCGGGTTCGCCGGCGGCGAACCGGCGAGCCGCCCCGATGAGGGCGTGCAGCGGCCGGGTCAGTCGCCGGGTCACGTAGCCGGCGGCGAGCAGGGCGGTGAGCAGCGCCACGGCGGCGGCGCCGAGCACCCAGGACCAGGCCACCGCCCGCCCGGCGGTGGCGGTCGTGGTGAACGCGAGCCGGACGTCGCCGACGCTCCGCCCGTCGGTGATGACGGGGGCCTCGACCACGGTCGGGGCAGCGTGCATCCCGTTCATCCCCGGCCCCATTCCCCGGCCCGGCCAGACCATCTGGTCATCGCCGTCGCGCACGACGAGTCCGGCGCCGGCGGCACCAGCGATCGCCGACGCGGCGGTCAGGTCGGCACCGGCCCAGCCATCGGCCCGCTGATAGGCGACGGCCGCGGCTTCGGCGGTACGGGCCGCGGCTTCCCGGCGGTCGTTCTGCTGGGCGCTGGTCAGACCTTGGGCGGTACCGACCAGCGCGGCGGCGGTCAGGACGGCGACCGAGGACAGCGCGACGAACAGGAACGCAGCGAGCAACCGCCGCCCGAGCGGACTGCGTAGCGGGCCGTAGAACCAGCGGTCAGTGATCACGGGACCACCCGAGCCGGTATCCGACGCCGAGGACGGTCTCGACGATCTCGGCGCCGTTGTCGCCGAGTTTGCGGCGCAGGTTCTTCACGTGCGAGTCGATGGTGCGTTCGTAGCCGGCAAACTCGTACCCGCGGACCCGGTTGACCAGTTCGTAGCGGGAGAACACCCGGCCCGGGATGGCGGCCAGGGCGGTCAGCAGGCCCCACTCGGTAGGGGTCAGTTCCAGCGCGATCCCGTCCAGGTGCGCTTCGTGCCTGGTGTCGTCGATCCGCAGCCGTCCGCCGCCGAAGGCCGGCGACTCGGGCCCGCCGCTGTCGGCGCCCTGGGTGCGGTGCAGGACGGCTTTGACCCGCAGGACGAGTTCGGTGGGGCTGAACGGTTTGGTGACATAGTCGTCGGCACCGCGGCGCAGCCCGTCGATGCGGTCCTCGACCTGGCTGCGCGCGGTCAGCACCACCACCGGCACCTCCTGTTGCTGGCGGGCGGCAGCCAGGACCTCCAGCCCGTCCACATCGGGCAGGCCGAGATCGAGCACGACCAGGTCGACTCCGCCGCCGGCGAGCAGGCTCAACGCCTCGGCGCCGGAGCCGGTGGTGTGCACGGTGCAGCCGTCGCGTTCGAGGTAGCGGCGGACGACTTCCCGCAGTTCCCGATCGTCCTCGACCACGAGAACCACACCGGACATGACTTCGTGACCTCCTCCGGCTTCTCGGTCCGTGAACTGCGCGGTGACCGACGGCGTCCCGATCGGATCCGGCGGACGTCACACCCCCCGGCCGTCGGCGTGGACGGCAGGTCGACGCCGTCCTGTGCGCTGGCAACGACGTTGTCCTAGATGAACAGGAGCTGCGCGCCGTGGGTCTTCTCGATGAAGTCGGCGGCGTTGATGATGTCTTCGACGCCGTCGTAGAGGTCGGGCTTGGCCAGGTGCATCATGTCGGCCGACATCCGGCAGGCCCACAGGTGGCCGCCGGAGGCGACGATCTGCTCCAGGAAGTCGGGCACCTCGGGCACTCCCGCGTCGGCGATCTGCTTCTTCATCTGGTGGGTGGTGACAGCGGTCATCCCGGGCAGGCCGCCGATCCCCTGTGGCAGGTGGGTGGCGGTGTTACCCAGCATCGTGAACTTCAGATCGGCCATCCGCGACTTGGTGATCATGTCGAAGCCCCAGAAAGTGAAGAACAGGTGGGTCTCGACGCCTTCGCCGAGGGCGGCGTTGGCGAGGATGAGGCCGGGGTAGGCCATGTCGAGGGTGCCCTTGGAACAGATGATGGCGAGTTTGCGGCCGGCGCTCTGCTCGTCGTCGAAGTTCGGGATGATCGCCGGTGCGGCATCATTGGTCATGGCGGTGCTCCGTTTCAGACGCAGCCGTGTGGTTTGGGCAGGCCGGCGATGTAGGCCATCTTCTTGGCCGGCTTCTTGGGGAACAGCGCGAACAGTTGCCTGGTCGGGATACCGCCCAGCGTGGAGACGCGGCGCAGGGTGGCGGTCTCGCCTTGGGTGGCGTAGTCGTCACGCAGGAATGTGAGTGCTTTGAAGTGCGCGTCGGTCAGGTCGATGCCGATCTGCGCGGCCAACCGCTTGGCCAGGTCGGGGTCCCATTCGTCGTAGACGGTCAGGAATCCTTCGTCGTCGACGTGGATGTCGCGGCCGGCGATGGTGGTGACGGGCATGACTGCTCCCTTCGGGTCACGGGGTTTGCTTGCCGGCCATCGACATGTGCGCTGGCAACGGGATCGGCCGCCCGGGCAGGAGCACGTTCCAATACATCCAGCGGAACGCGAGCTTGCCCCAGTGGTTCACGGCCGTCTCGTCGAGTAGCCGGAACGGGCCGGCGACCGGTATCGGGTAGCTGCCCGGCAGGGGTTCGGTGTCGTAGTTGAAGTCGATGAGCAGCGCTTTGCCGTCGCCGGACTCGACGAAGCAGTTGGCGTGGCCGTCGAAGCGTCCGGTCATCGGGGTGCCGGCCGCGTACTCGACGAAGTTGTCGGCGAAGACTTCGACGGAGAAGTGAGCGACCGACCCGGCTTTGGAGGTCGGGATGTCGTTGGCGTCGCCGAGGGCGAAGATGTTGTCGTACGCCTTGGCGAGCATGGTGTGCCGGTCAACGGGCACCAGGTTCAGCTCGTTGCCGAGCCCCGAACGGGCCACGTAGTCGGCGCCCATGTTCAGCGGCACGGTGACCAGCAGATCGAAGGCGATCTCCCGCTCGTCGTAGGACACGAGCCTCTTGTCCTCGATGCGTTCGACCAGGAAGTCCGGTTCGACGGTGATCTTCCGGTCGTCGAGCATCGAGCCGAGCCGCGCGGCCGCGATCGGTTTGGTGAACGCCCCGGGCAGCGGGGTGGCGTACACCAGTTCGACCCGGTCACGCAGGCCACGCCGGCGCAGGTGGGCATCGGCGAGAAGGGTGAACTCAAGTGGCGCGACCGGGCACTTGATCGGCATGTCGGTGATGTGCACGACCAGTCGGCCGCCGTCGAACGTGTCGAGGGCGTGCGCCAGCGCGAGCGCACCGTCGTAGGTGTAGAAGTCGAAGATGCTGCGGCGCCACCGGCCGCCGTCGAGCATGCCCGGTGTCTGGTCCGGCCGGGGTGTGACGCCGGTAGCGATCACCAGGTAGTCATAGGGCAGCGACCGGCCGTCGGACAACAGCACCCGATTGTCCGCCGGGTCCACCCTGTCGACCTCGCCACGGATCAGTTCCACTGTGTCGGAGATCAACGACCGGGTCGGCTTGACGACCTGAGCCGGCGCGTAGATGCCGAATGGCAGGAACAGGTAGCCCGGCTGGTAGAAGTGTGTGTCGCCGGGCTCGACCACGGTGATCTGCCAGTCCGGGGCGAGCAGCCGGTGGCGCAGCTTGTTGACCACCATCGTGCCCGCTGTACCGGCACCCAGTACGAGCAACCGTCGCATTGCGCTCACCTCACAGGCTCTGATACCCCCCACGGTATCTACGGGGCGGGCGGCGCCGTAGAGGACTAAGCCCTCTTCAGTGCAGGAGCGCCATCGACCCGCTGCACCGTGGTGCCTCGACATCCACCGGTCGCCGCCTTCAGCGGCGGCGCCGTCTCATCCGGTGGCAGGTTCACTCCGGACGGCGGCCGTACAGGGACTCGTGGGTCTCTGATGGTGGACGTGCCGCATTGCCGGCTTGCCAGGTGCGGTAGCCGCCGTCGAGGTTGATGGCTCGGTGGCCGAGGCCGGTGAGCAGGGCGGTGGCGGTGTGGCCGCGCTGGCCGACCTGGCAGTAGACGATCAGGTCGCTGTCGGGCAGGTCGTCGAGGTGGTCGCGCAGTTCGTCGAGTGGCAGATTGATCGAGCCGGGGATGTGCCCGGCGGAGTGTTCCGCGGCGGTGCGCACGTCGACCAGGGTGGCGCCGTCGGCGAGGGCGTCGTCGAGTTCGTGCCATTGCAGGCTGTGCTGGCCGTCGGTGCGCAGGTTGTCGGCGATGTAGCCGAGCATGTTGACCGGATCCTTCGCCGAGCCGAAGGCGGGCGCGTAGGCGAGTTCGAGGTCGGCGAGGTCCGCGGCGGTCAGGCCTGCGCGGATCGCGGTCGCGAGAACGTCGATGCGTTTGTCGACGCCGTCGCCGCCGACGGCTTGAGCGCCGAGGATCCGCCCGTCGTGGGGGTCGAACAGCAGTTTGAGCGACATCGGCTGGGCGCCCGGGTAGTAGCCGGCGTGGGACGCGGGGTGGGTGTGGATCGCATGGTAGGGGCGGCCGGCTGCGCGGAGGCGCTTCTCGTTCCAGCCGGTGACGGCGACGGTCAGGTCGAAGATCTGCACGATGGCGGTGCCGAGGCGCCCCTGCAGACGGCCGGGGCGGCCGGCGATCGTATCGGCGGCGAGGCGTCCTTGCCGGTTGGCGATGTTGGCCAGAGGGATCAGTGTGGTTTCGCCGTCGATACGGTCGATCTTCTCGACCGCGTCGCCGACGGCGAAGATGTGCGGGTCGCTGGTTCGCATCGCGTCGTCGACGGCGATACCGCCGCGCGGGCCGATGGCCAGTCCGGCGGCCCGGGCCAGGCCGGTCTCCGGGCGTACGCCGATGGCCAGCAGGACCAGGTCGGCGTCGAGGTGCCGGCCGTCGGTGAGTTCGACCGCGGCGGGCAACACCTTGGTCAGGGCGGTGCCGCAGTGCACGCGGACGCCGTGGCGGCGCAGTTCTGCGTGGACCGCGGTGACCATCTCCGGGTCCAGGGGCGCGAGCACCTGCCGGTCGAGTTCGACGAGGTCGACCGGCAGCCCGCGACGGCGCAGGTTCTCCGCGGTCTCCAGGCCGATGAATCCACCGCCGACCACCACGGCGGTCCTGGGCCGTTGCTCGGCGATCAGGGTGGTGAGCCGATCGGCGTCGGTGACCGACCGTAGGGTCATCGCTCGTTCGATGCCGGGCAGGTCCGGCACGAACGGCGCCGCCCCCGGGCTGAGCACCAACCGGTCGTAGTGCTCCTCGTACCGTCGGCCGCCGTCGATCTCACGCACCTGTACGGCTTGCCGGTCGCGGTCGATGGCGGCGACCTCGGTGCGGACCCGGACGTCGAGGTCGAAGCGGGCGCGCAGGCTGTCGGGTGTGTTCAGCAGCAGAGCCTCGCGGTCGGCGATCACGCCGCCGACGTGGTAAGGCAGGCCGCAGTTGGCGTAGGAGACGTGTTCGCCGCGTTCGAACACCACGATGTCGGCCTCGGGGTCGAGGCGGCGCAGCCTGGTCGCCGCTGACATCCCGCCGGCCACGGCGCCCACGATGACGGTCTTCATCTCTGTTCTCGCTTCCTGGCCTATGACAACTCTGCACCGAAGATACCCCTGGGGGTATGTTTGGGTGGGGGCCGAAAGGCCTCAAGCCGCGATCACACCGGGTCACTCGGACCCGGATCCTTGACACTCAATATACCCCCGGGGGTATATTGAAAGAGGAGGTGCGATACCCATGGAGATGAGTCCGATCCTGCTCAAGGATGCGTTGACCCGATTGAAGCGAGCACAGGGACAGCTCGGTGCGGTGATCGCGATGATCGAGAACGGCGAGGACTGCCGGCGTGTGCTGACCCAGCTGGCCGCGGTCTCGAGCGCCGTCGACCGGGCGGGTTTCAAGATCATCGCTACCGGGATGCGGGAGTGTCAGACCGCCCGGCAGCGGGGCGAGGAGCCGCCGATGAGCGAGGAAGAGCTCGAGAAGCTGTTCATGTCCCTGTCCTGAGCGCAAGACTGCCGGCCCGAACTCGAGGGCCGGCAGTCTTGCGGCTTGTTCATGGCCGAACCATGTCCGCAACATACCCCCAGGGGTATACACTGATCGGAGTTTTGCAATGACAGTCAGAGAGATCCGTGTCGACCAGTTGGGCGCCGGGGTGTTGCTCGATGTGCGCAGCCCGAACGAGTACGCCGCCGGTCATCTGCCCGGTGCGGTGAACGTGCCACTCGACGAACTGGAGACGGCCGCCGCTCGCTACGCCGGGCAGGACGTGGTGACGGTGTGCCACTCCGGCGCCAGGAGCCTGGCCGCCGCCCGGCTGCTGGACGCCGCGGGCGCCCGGGTGCAGTCGCTGGCCGGCGGCACCGAGGCCTGGCGGCAGGCCGGACATCCCGTCGAGACCGGCCACTGACCACCACCCCGACGACGTACAAGGAGATGAGCGCAGTGACTGACGTGACCGTGGAAGTCGTACAGACATCATCGCTGGGTGACCGGAGCTACCTGGCCCACGACGGGCAGGTAGCGGTCGTCATCGACCCGCAACGCGACATCGACCGCATCCTGGCCCTCGCGGGCAGCCTCGGCGTGCGGATCACCCACGTGGCCGAGACCCACCTGCACAACGACTACGTCTCCGGCGGCCTCGCCCTGGCGAAGCTGACCGGGGCGGCCTACCTGGTCGCCACCGACGATCATGTCGGCTTCGACCGCCGGGCGGTGACCGACGGCGACGAACTCACCGTGTCACCACGGATGCGCCTGCGGGTCGTCGCCACGCCCGGCCACACCTTCCACCACCTGTCCTACATCCTCGACGAGACCGCCGGGCCGCTCGGCGTGTTCAGCGGCGGATCGCTGCTGTTCGGCACCACCGGCCGCACCGACCTGCTCGGTAAACAGCACGCGCACACTCTGGCCGAACACCAGCACGCCTCCGCCAGGCGGTTGGCCGACCTGCTGCCCGACGGCGCCCAGGTATGGCCGACCCACGGTTTCGGCAGCTTCTGCTCGGCCACCCAGTCCGACGCCCCGGAGTCCACCATCGGCCGGGAACGCACCGCCAACCCGGCGCTGCGCCTGGAGACCGACGACTTCGTCCAGCAGACCCTGGCCGGCCTGGACGCCTATCCGGCCTACTACGCGCACATGGGTGCCCGCAACTCCACCGGCGCCGATCTGATCGACCTCACCCCGATCGCCGTGGCCGACCCGGCCGAACTCGCGCAGCGGATCGCCGACGGCGAGTGGGTGGTCGACCTGCGCTCCCGCAAGGCGTTCACACATCGGCATCTGACCGGCACGCTCAGCTTCGGCCTGGACGGGCCGATGTCGACCTGGCTCGGCTGGATGGCCCCGTGGGGCGCGCCGATCACCCTGCTCGGCGACAACGACCAGCAGATCGCCGACGCCCAGCGCGAACTCGCCCGCATCGGCATCGACCGGCCCGCCACCCACGCCACAGGCAGCCCCGATCAATGGTCCGGCGGCGACGACACCCGCCTCACCGAACTCACCACCGCCGCCTTCACCGACCTGGCCGCCGCCCGTACCGGCACATCACCGCACGGCCTGCCCCGTGTCGACGTTCTGCTCGACGTGCGGATGACCAACGAATGGCGGGCCGGCCACATCGACGGCGCGATCCACATCCCGCTGCCCGACCTGCCGCACCGCCTCGCCGACGTGCCCGCCGGCACGGTCTGGGTGCACTGCGGCTCCGGCTATCGCGCCGCGGCAGCGACCAGCCTGCTGCAACGCGCAGGTCGCCAGGTCGTGCACATCGACGACGCCTACCCCACCGCGGCCGGCGCCGGCCTGCCCATCGTTGCCGGACACTGAACAGGAGCACCAGCCCCACATGACCACGCCCACCGGCACCCCCGCCGCCCTCGATGTCCCCGACCTGAAACACCTGCTCGCCACCGGCCACGCGCCTCGGCTGATCGATGTGCGCACCCCAGCCGAGTTCGAGACCACGCACATCCCCGGCTCCTACAACGTGCCGCTGGATCTGCTGCGCGAGCACCGCGACGAACTCCGCAACCACCTCGACGAGCAGGTCGTTCTGGTCTGCCGCTCCGGGCAGCGCGCCGGCCAGGCCGAACAGGCCCTCGCCGGGGGAGGTCTGCCGAACCTGCGGGTACTCACCGGCGGAATCACCGCCTGGCAGGCCGCCAACGCACCGGTCACCACCGGCACACCCCGCTGGGACCTCGAACGGCAGGTCCGCCTGGTCGCCGGCAGCATCGTCCTGCTCGCGGTGCTCGCCAGCGTCCTGATCGATCCGGTCAAGTGGGTGGCCGCGCTGGCCGGTGGGGGTCTTGCCTTCGCGGCACTGACCAACACCTGCGCGATGGGCATGCTACTGGCCAGACTGCCCTACAACCGCGGCCCGCGCACCGACCTCGACCAGGTCGTCACCGCACTGACCGGCGACCGGCGGTAATCCGATGCCGTATCGCTGCAGCGTCTGCCGCCGACCGGGGCGCGACCGATCATGATCGCCGCTGTCGGGCTCGGCGCTCTCATCGGGATCCTGCTCGGCCTGCTCGGCGGCGGCGGGTCGATCCTCGCCGTTCCCGCCCTCGTCTACGGCGCCGGCCTCACCCTGGCCGCCGCGGTGCCCACCTCCCTGCTGGTCGTCGGTATCTCGTCGGCCACCGCGCTGCTGCCGCGCCTACGGGCTGGGCTGGTGCAGTGGCGTATCGCCGCCATCGTCGGCGGCACTGGCGCCGCCGCCGCGTTCGCCGGCACCGCCGTCAACCGGCTCCTCGACCCGCGCCTGGTCCTGGCCGGGTTCGCCCTGCTCATGGTCATCGCCGGGTGGCGGATGCTGGTCGGCACCGACGATTCCGGCGGCGACTGCGCCCTGCCCGGCGGCGGCATCAACTGGCGCGGCTGCCTGCCCAAATCCATCGCCGCCGGCCTGGGCGTCGGCTTCCTGACCGGTCTGTTCGGCGTCGGCGGCGGTTTCCTGATCATCCCGGCCCTGGTGCTGCTACTCGGACTGAACATGCCTGCGGCGGTCACCACCTCGTTGGTCATCATCGTGGTCAACTCGGCCGCCGGGTTCGCCGCGCACGCCGGCGACACGGCCATCGACTACCGCATCACCACGGCGTTCACCCTCGCCGCGATCACCGGCTCTCTGTTGGCCGGCCGCATCGCCACCCGGCTGCCCACCCAGCGGCTGCAACGCGCCTTCGCCTGGCTCGTGTTCGCCATCGCCGCGTTCGTCGCCGTCCAGGCGATCGTCAACCCCGTCACGGCCTGACCGCCCTTCCCCAGAGATTGACATCCGCGACAGCGGCGCACACCACAGCCACCACTCTCAGATACCCCCAGGGGTATTCGATAGGACAGGTGCCCGCTCACGCCTCCACGCCACCGAACCCCAAAGGGGATCCGATGCCCGTAGCCGCACTGCTCACCAAGCTGTTCCGCAAGCCGTACCGGTCCGTGAACCCGCAGCAGGCGACCATGCTGATCGCCGACGGCGCGATGCTGCTCGACGTACGCGAACCGGCCGAATGGCGCGCTGGGCACGCGCCGCGGGCCCGGCACATCCCGCTCGGGCAGCTCACCGCCCGACTCGCCGAAGTGCCGGCCGACCGGTCGGTGATCACCGTCTGCCGGTCCGGGGCCCGCTCTCGGCAGGCCGCCGTCCTTTTGGCCCGCGACGGCCGGCAGGTGCACAACCTCACCGGCGGCATGGGCGCCTGGACCAGCGCCGGGATGCCGCTACAGGCCAACGGCGGCCGCCCCGGCCGGCTCGTCTGATCCACTCCGAGACCCCACACCACCGACCACGGAAGAAGATCATGCTGGTCACGCAGTACTACCTCGACTGCCTGTCGCAGGCCTCATACCTGATCGCCAACGAGACCACGGGCCAGGCCGTGCTCGCCGACGCCCGGGCCCACGGCCTGACCATCGCCGGGGTCATCAACACCCACTTCCACGCCGGCCACCTCGAAGTCGCCGCGGCCACCGGCGCCTGGATGGGGTTCGGCCGGCGCGCCGAGACCGAATACCCGATCCGGCACTTCACCGATAGTGAACGCATCAGCCTCGGCGACGTCACCCTGCAGATCATGGAAACCCCCCGGGCACACCCCCGAATCGATCAGCGTGCTCGTCTACGAACACACCGGCGACGCGCTGTTCATCGGTGACGTAGGCCGACCCGACCTGCTCGTCTCCGCCGGGGTGACCGCCGACGAACTCGACCACATGCTCCACGACAGCGTGCAGCACAAACTCATGGCCCTGCCCGACGAAGTTCGGGTGTTCCCCGCCCACGGCGCCGGATCCGCCTGCGGCAAGAACCTGTCCACCATCGGCGAGCAACGCCGCACCAATTACGCCTGCGCCCCGATGAGCGTCGAGCAGTTCCTCACCGTGGTCACCGCCGGACAGCCCGCCGCACCGGCTACTTCGCCTTCGCCGGGCACCTCAAGGGGGCGCTGAACATCCCGGCCTACGGCCGGTTCGCCGAAACCGCCGGCACCGTCGCCCAGCCCGGCGACACTCTGCTCGTGGTCGCCGACGCCGACCGTGCCGAGGAAATCGTGATCCGCCTCGCCCGCATCGGCTTCGACCGAGTCCTCGGCTACCTGCACGAACCCGGGACTGCCCTGACGCAGACGGAAGGCGACCTCACCCGCGCCAACCGGATCACCGCCGCTGACCCAGCCGACCTCGGTGGCCACCGCAGAGACCACCTCACGGATCACGACAGTCCGGCCTCCAACGGCACCGCAGGCCGCGCGCGACACCCGGTCTGCCTCACCCCGAGTCGCCGTCAGATCAGGCGTCGCCACTGAGCTGATCCCGACTCGATGCGCTCCATCCTGACGAAGATTGGCTCCGACACCCGCAGAACCCGAACGTTGCCATGCTTGTCACGCCGTCGATACTGACTGGTGAAGATCGCTGCCGGCGGCCGGGATCGTGCAGACACCGCTAACGCGGACGGAGAAAGTCGATGAGTCTTGCCTACCTGCCCAGCCCGTCACCGGGGGTCTGGCATCTAGGCCCCTTCCCGATCAGGGCGTACGCACTGTGCATCCTGGTAGGCATCGTGGTGGCGGTGCTGATCACCCAGCGACGCTGGGTCGCCCGGTCAGGCAATGCCGAGGATGTCACCGACATCGCGACGTGGGCGGTGCCGTTCGGCATCATCGGGGGCCGCCTGTACCACGTGATCACCGACCCGCAGCTGTACTTCGCGCCAGGCCGGAACCCCGCCGCAGCCCTGTACATCTGGCAAGGCGGACTCGGAATCTGGGGAGCCGTCGCGCTCGGTGCCGTCGGTACCTGGATCGGCTGCCGCCGCCGCGGCATCTCGCTGACCGCGTTCGCCGGCGCGGTGGCCCCTGGTCTCGTCCTGGCCCAAGCGATCGGCAGGTGGGGCAACTACTTCAACCAGGAACTCTTCGGCGGCCCCACCACCGCGCCGTGGGCGCTGCTCATCGATGCCGACGACCGTCCCGCCGACACCCCCGACATCGCCTTGTACCACCCGACATTCCTGTACGAGTCGCTGTGGTGTGTCGGGGTATTCTTCCTGCTGATCTGGGCCGAGAAGCGATTCCGGCTCACCGGCAGCCGCGTGTTCGCGCTCTACATCGCCGCCTACACCTTGGGCCGGGCCTGGATCGAGTCCTTGCGGGTCGACGACGTCAACCACATCCTGGGCCTGCGACTCAACGTGTGGACCTCGGTCATCGTGTTCCTCACCGCCGTGGCCTTCCTGATCGTCACCCGTCGGCCGGGGCACCAAGGTCCTGACGCGCCGCCAGCACCGGACGTCGAGGGGCACCGCATCAGCGAAGCTGAGACCAACCGGTAACAGCAAGGGCGCACCACCCGGTCTTCCAAGGGAGACGATGCGAAGCAGCGTAGGGGACACCGCTATCGTCGGTGTCCCCTACGCTGCTTAGTTCCTCAAACCGTTCAGGCGATCACGCCGGCATCACTCGCGGATCCTGGCCCGGATCATGAGGCCGGTCTGGTCGACCGCCCTGATGCTGTGGGCCGAGGTCTGCCACCGTCTCACCTTCACCGAGCCCGCGGCCCGCATGGCGCCGATCCTGCACAACTGGCGCGAGCAGGCCGCCGGCATCGCTCTCGCCGCCAACCGCCGCCTTCGCGCTCCACTGTTAGTCGCCCGCACCCAGCTGACTTACGCCGAACTGCTCGCCACCGGCGAACCCGAGCGGGCGCGGGCTCTCGCCTCGGAGGCCGGGTACACCGCCGAGCAGGCCGGTTTCGACGCGATCGGGCGCCACGTCGACCACTCCTGCACCGTCTCGGCTGATTGTCAGACGCCCAAGCGGAACGCCTCGATGTGCCGCTGACGGGCCGGCACCCACAACGCGCGGAGGCTGCGCTGCACAGTGGTGGCCATGGCGACAGGTCCGCACAGGTAGACGTCGCGCTCGGCGAGGTCGGGTACCAGGCCACGCAGGCTCTCCGGGCTGAACGGCTGGTTGCCGTCCGTGGTCCGGCCGGTCAAGGCGGGAGAAGAACCCACCGACTACTGGCTGTCCGGCCTACCCGCCGACACCGAACTGAGCGACATGGTCCAGCGCGCGAAAGCCGCTGGCGCATCGAGCACGACTATCGCGAGCTCAAACTGGCATCGGCCTTTACCACTTCGAGGGCCGTTCCTGGATCGGCTGGCACCGCCATGTCACCCTCGCCACCGCTGCTCAGCTTTTCCTCACCCGGCTACGCGGCTACCGACCCCACAGCAGCAGGGCAACCTTGAGCCTCTACGCCGTCCTACGGCACCTGCAATACCAACTCAGCACCTGGCTCGGCTTCCGCGGCGATCGCATGGGCCATGTTCCGGGCCGCCTTTCCTCGCTCGGCCCGCAGGTCCCTCTCAATCGGGTCGGCGGACTCTGCGCGGGACGTGAGGACCCGGCGGACGCTGAGGTGGTGAACACTTCAACGGCGATTGCAGCAAACGCGATCGAATCGTCGGCACTGCTGGGTGTGGTCGCCGACCCGGTGCGGTGGCGGCTACTCACCCACCTGGCCGACGGCCGGACCCGGTGTGTGTGCGATCTGCGGCCGGTCGCGGCGGTAGCAGCGAATCTGCTGTCGTACCACCTCAAAGTGCTGCGTGAGGCAGGCCTGGTGAGCGCCCGGCGGCGGGGTCGGTGGATCGACTACGCCATCGCCGACAGTGCGGCCGACCGGCTCGCGGCCGCTCTTCCCACTTTTCCCGGGAGACCGTGATGCTCAGCGGATCGATTCCCGCACCGGCGGTGGGCGGTTGGCGCCGTCCTGCTGTGCAGGGCGCGACGCTGGCTGCCGTGGCCGGCTTGTGGCTGGTCGCCTATCAGCTGAACCGGCCGTGGTGGGACCTTGTCGTCTACGACTGGCTGCGGCTGGACGCCGGCTCCCGGCTGGGCTCAGGTGTGCATTTCTTCTTCTACGACAGCGTCAAGATCGTGCTGCTACTGGCCGGCATCATCTTCGTGGTCACGATCGCCCGTTCGTACCTGAGCCTGGAGCGCACCCGTGCGCTGCTGGGTGGGCGCCGTGAGGGAGTGGCGAATCTGGCCGCCGCCGGGCTGGGTGTCGCCACCCCGTTCTGTTCGTGTTCGGCGGTGCCGGCGTTCATCGGTTTCGTCGCCGCCGGTGTGCCCCTCGGTGTCACCCTGTCGTTCCTGATCGCCAGCCCGCTCATCAACGAGGTCGCAGTGGTGCTGCTCTACGGCATGTTCGGCGCCCGGATCGCCGTCCTCTATGTGCTCTCCGGACTGATGATCGCCACCGTCGCCGGATACGTCCTCGGCCGGGTCAGCCCGTCCCGCTGGGTGGAGGACTTCGTCTACCAGACCACCCTGCGCGGCGCGGCCGTCGTTGCCGGACAGCGGCTGACCTGGTCGGACCGTTTGGTGATGGGCCGCGAGGAAGTGGCCACGATCCTGCGGAAGGTGTGGCCGTACCTGCTCATAGGTATCGGGCTGGGCGCGGTGATCCACGGCTGGGCACCGGCGGACTTCTTCACCCGCGTCGCCGGACCGGACAACCCGTTCGGCCCACTGGTCGCCGTGGCGATCGGGGTGCCGCTGTACTCCAACGCCGCCGGCATCCTTCCGCTGGTAGAGGTCCTTTACGCCAAAGGCATGGCGATCGGCACCGTGCTCGCGTTCATGATGAGCGTCGTCGCGCTCTCGCTACCCGAGCTGATCCTGCTGCGGCGGGTCCTCAAGCCACCGCTGCTGGCCGCCTTCGTCGGCGTGGTCGCCACCGGCATCGTGGCCACCGGCTACCTGTTCAATGCCATCCTCTGAAAGGCAGGGCATCATGTTCATCAAGATCCTCGGACCCGGCTGTGCCAATTGCCACACGCTCGAAAAACTCACCCGCGCCGCGATCGCTGACCTGAACCTGACGGCCCAGGTCAGGAGCGTGACCGACTATCCCACCATCGCCGGCTACGGTGTGATGAGCACACCCGCCCTGGTCGTTGATGACCGCGTCGTTCTCGCCGGACGAATCCCCACAGCGGCTCAACTCCGTGATCTGCTGACCACCGCAGCCGCCTGAGCCGGGCGGGGGGCGTGTACCACGAGCGGTGTTTTTGGCGTTCTCGTTAGTAGGTCTCGGCTCCTGGCCATCGGTCACTGAAGGTGATGGCGAAGGCATCGATGGCAGGTTTCCACCGCATCGTCCATCGTGTACGGCCGGCTCCGGTCGGGTCCAGGCTGCGGGTGACTGCGAACGCGGTGAGGAGTGTGTGATGCCCGCCGGCCTGCTGGCCGGCGGGCATCGTGGTGCGGGTGGGTGAGCTCACGCGCAGCAGCTACCGCCGTCGGATGAGGTGAGGCTGATCAGTCCGGCGACGCTGGGCAGGGCGCCGGGCTGTTCGGTCAGTGCCGCGATCTGCAAGGCGGTCTCCGGGTCGAGGCCGATCTGTGCGGCGGCGGCCCGGACCGCGTCGCTGGTGCTGGCCGCTGCCGGGAGTAGTGCCATGGTGGCGGCGGCAAGGGCGATCGGGACGTCGGGGGTCAGGCCGAAGCGGGCGGCGATCTCCCGGGCGGCGTTCTCCGCGACGAGGTTGGTGCTGCACACCCCGGTTTCGGGCAGGTCGAGCTGCACGTCGTCGGCGGCTTCGAAGTCACCGGCGAGGGCGGCGGCGATGGAACGGACCTGCTCGTAGCCGGTGGCCATCAGGAAGGTCGGGGCGCGTCCGTAGGACTTCATGCCGACGGCGTAGTAGTTGGGTTCGGGCTGGCCGAGTTCGCGGTAGCCGTGCGGGGTGACGGTGCCGCAGGAGTGCTCGTTGGGGTCGATCAGGTCGGCGAGGGTGCGGGTGCAGCCCAGGATCGGGTCGAGGTCCAGGCGCAGTTCGGAGGCGATGCCGTGGTCGGGTCGGAAGCCGGTGGCCGACACGGCCCGGTCGGCGGTCAGCGTGCGGCCGTCGGCGGCGATCAGCTCGATGCCGTCGCTGGTACGGCGGACGGTGTGGACGCCGAAGCCGGTGACCAGGGTGACCTGGCCGGAGTCGACCAGCATGCGCAGGCCGCTGCCGAGGGCGCCGCGGGCGGGTAGTTCGTCGGCGTCCTCGCCGCCGAACGCGCGGCTGGCGGACCCGCCGCGCACGGCCCAGGTGATCCGGGTGCCGGTGGTGGTCTCGGCGAGGCGGGCCAGGTCGAGCAGGGTGTTCGCGGCGGAGTGCCCGGAGCCGACGACGATGGTGTGTTTCCCGGCGTGGGCGTCGCGGTCGGCGCTGAGCACGTCGGGCAGGGCATGGTCGATCAGCGCGGCGGTGTCGGGTTCGCCGTGGGCGGGCAGGCCGTTGGCGCCGAGGGGGTTGGGGGTGCGCCAAGTGCCGGACGCGTCGATGATCGCGCTGGCGGTGATCTCGGTGCCGTCGGCGAGACGGATCACGAACGGCAGGTCGGCGCGGCCGGCGGTGCGGACCCGGTCGGCGCCGACCCGGCTGATCGCGGTCACCGTGACGTTGAACCGCAGGTGCGCGGCGATCTCGGGGAGCTTCGCGAGGGGCTGGAGGTAGTCCTCGAGAAGCTGGCCGCCGGTGGGCAGGGTTTCATCGTCGGGTGCGGCCCAACCTACGGCGTCGAGCAGCCTGCGGGCGGCGGTGTCGATGTCGTAGCGCCACGGGCTGAACAGGCCGACGTGCGCCCACTGCCGCACCGACGCGCCGACCTGGTCACCGGCTTCCAGGACCAGGAACGGCAAACCCTGCTCATGCAGGTGGGCGGCAGCGGCCATACCGACCGGTCCGGCGCCGATCACCACGACCGGCGACTGCTCCGGCTGACCGCCAGCGACCGGGGCCGGAGGGGCGGCAGGCGTGGGCAGCAGTTCCCCGGCGCTGGTGGTGCCGGCCGGGCCGCAGCAACCGGCCTCTCGTGTCTCGGCCGGCGCGGCTTGAGCGGTCGGTACGCAACAGCTCGCGCCGTCGGCGACCGCTTCGGTCTTGGCGGCCGGGGCGCAGCAGGCGTCGGCCTGGGCTGCGGCTTCGGCGGTGCCGCAGCACGGGTCCTGCCCGGCGGTGGCCGTGGTGGAAGCGTCGCTACTCATGGCGGGGACTCCTCGGTGAGTTCGAGTAGGAGAGCGGATCGGCGGGATCCGCCGTACCCGGATTCGAGGTTTGTCGAATCCGAAGCTTGTCGAAGTCACCTTGCATGCGGGTTCGACATCTGTCAACCTCGACGCATGTCGAAACCAGCCGTGTCGTCACCGCCGATCGACCTCGACGCGGTGCCCTGCTGCACGCCGATGGCCCAGGACCGGGTGCCCGCGCAGGCCGCCGGAGTCCTCGCCCAGGCGTTCAAAGCGCTGGGCGATCCGATCCGGTTGCAGCTGATGTCGATGATCGCGTCGGCGCCCGGCGGGGAGATCTGCGTCTGCGACCTCACTCCGGCCTTCACGCTCTCCGGGACCACCATCTCGCATCACCTGAAGGTGTTACGAGAAGCCGGCCTGGTGGACGCCGAACGCCGGGCCAGCTGGGTCTACTACCGGGCCAGGCCGGGCCTGATGCGCCAGCTCGCCACGCTGCTCGCCGTGGAGGAGCCTGCGGTCGCCTGACCTGCTGGCAACGCTGAAGGCGCAACCCGCTCATCGTGACCGGCTGCGTCGCCGCCGTGGTCCAGATGGGCGATGGTTCGGTCAGGAGGCGGCGGGGCCGCGTGGGGCGTACATGATCACGGCGACGCCGAGCAGGTCCCACCGGTCCGGGCGGAATCTGTCCACGACCATGCCTCAGATCAGGGATCCGGTGACGAAGACGCCGCCGTAGGCGGCCAGGATCCGGCCGAAGTTCGGATCCGGTTGAAAGGTCGCGACGAAGCCGTACGCGCCGAGCACCATCACGCCGGCGGCGATCCACCACAGGCCGCGGTTCTCGCGCCAGCCCTGCCAGACCGTTCCTGGGCTGCGCGGATCAGATCCACCGACTTCTCACAGCCGCCGTGTTCACCCGACGTTCGCTTGCCCAGCCAGAATGACTCAGTAATAATTGAGTCAATGGACGCTGAAATTTTGTCCCTGACGGCGCGGGCTCGAGTCCACGCTGCACTCGGTGACCCCGCCCGCCTCGCGATCGTCGACGCGCTCACCCTCGGCGACGCCTCTCCCGGCGAGATCGCCGCCGAACTCGCCATGCCCACCAACCTTGTCGCCCACCACGTCAAGGTCCTGCAAGAAGCTGGTCTGCTGAGGCGCAGCCGCTCCGAAGGCGATCGCCGCCGCACCTACCTGCAACTCGTTCCCAGGGTGCTGTCCACGCTGACCGCACCACGGCTCGACGCCGGGCAGCGGGTGGTGTTCGTCTGCACCCACAACTCCGCCCGCTCCCAGCTCGCCGCGGCCCTGTGGCGGGATCGAATCGGCGGGCAGGTCGCCTCCGCCGGCACCGTTCCCGCCCAGCGCGTGCATCCCCGGGCGGTGCGGGTCGCCCACGAACACGGTCTGGCCCTCGACCCGACCGGCACCGACCACGTCGACGACGTGGTCGGTGCCGGTGATCTGATCATCGCTGTCTGCGACAACGCCCACGAAGACCTCACCGGCCCGATCCGGCCCCGGCTGCACTGGTCCGTGCCCGACCCCGCCCGCGTCGACACCGACGAAGCGTTCGAGGCCGCCTACACCGACCTCGCCGACCGCATCGACCGGATCGCGCCCGCCCTCACCACCGGAGCCGACCATGGCTGACCTGACCCACCCCGAGCTACGCGACCTCTCCATCGACCAGGACCTCGCTCTCCGGACCGCCGCGGTCCGGCTGGCCAGCGAGTTCACCGGCCTCTACGGCCCCGAAACCATCGAACGGTTCCTGCACACCAGCTACGACCAGTTCGCCACCGCCCACACCGTGCCGAACTACCTGCCCCTGCTGGCCGAACGCTTCGCCCGCCAGCGCCTGCAAGCCCTCGCCCGCGTCGAAGGCCATCACCAGGACGGCAAACCCGTCGTGCTGTTCCTGTGCACCCACAACGCCGGCCGCTCCCAGATGGCACTGGGCTTCTTCACCGCCCTGGCCGGCGACCGGGCGGTCGCCTGGTCCGGCGGCTCCGAACCCGGCACCACCATCAACCCGGCCGCCATCACCGCGATGGCCGAACGCGGCATCGACATCACCGGCGAATACCCCAAACCGTGGACCGACGAGATCGTCCGCGCCGCCGACGTGGTCATCGCCATGGGCTGCGGCGACGCCTGCCCCGTCTTCCCCGGCACCCGGTACGAGAACTGGGAGGTCGCCGACCCGGACAGCCTCACCCCGGAGCAGGTCCGCCCGATCCGCGACGACCTCGAACGCCGCGTCCGCACGCTGCTCGACCAGTTCGCCATCCCCGCCAGCTGACCTCACCATCCAACCGAGACGACCCGGAGTCACACCACTCTCATGCACCAGATCACTTTGTGGCGGCGGCTGCTCGCCGAGTTCCTCGGCACCGCGCTGCTGGTCACCGCCGTCGTCGGCTCCGGCATCATGGCGGTCGAGCTGTCACCCGATGACGTGGGCCTGCAGCTGCTGGAGAACTCGGTCGCGACCGCGTTCGCACTCGGCGCGCTGATCCTGACCTTCGGCCCGGTCTCCGGCGCCCACTTCAACCCGGTCGTGTCGGCCGCCGACTGGTTTCTCGGCCGCCGCACCGGCACCGGCCTCACCCTCCCCGACCTCGGCGGGTACGCCGTCGCGCAGACCCTCGGTGCCATCGCCGGTTCAATCCTGGCCAACCTGATGTTCGACCTGGCCCCGGTCACGATGTCGACGAAAGAACGCGCCGCCGGCCACCTGTGGCTCGGCGAGATCGTCGCCGTCGTCGGCCTGCTCCTGCTGATCTCCGCGCTGGTCCGGTCCGGCCGGGCCTCCGTCGCACCGGCCGCCGTCGGCGCGTACATCGGCGCCGCCTACTGGTTCACCAGCAGCACCAGCTTCGCGAACCCGGCCGTCACCGTCGGCCGCGCGTTCACCGACACCTTCGCCGGCATTGCGCCGGCTTCGTTGCCCGGCTTCGTCTTTGCGCAGCTCGTCGGCCTGCTGCTCGGGGTAGGCCTGGTGCTGGCGCTGTACCCGCACGCCGTCGAGAACGCCGGCGCCGTCGTCGTCGCGCACGACGCCGACCCGGTTCGCCGCGCATGAGCACCGTCGACACGCCGGCGCTACTCGCGGCCACCACCAAAGACCTGGCGGACCGCTTCGACGGCGTCCACTCGGCGGACACCGTGGCTCGCTACGTCGCTGACTCCTACGTCGCCCTGCACCGCACCGCCTTCGGCGACTCCCGGCTGCCGGAACTGACCAAGCGGTTCGCCGCCGACCGGCTCACCGCTCTGGCCCCGGCCGACGACGCCGACCGTACGCCGTCGGTGCTGTTCATCTGCATCCACAACGCCGGCCGCTCCCAGACGGCCGCCGCCCTGATGGACCACCACGCCGACGGTGCTGTGCGGGTGCACTCCGCCGGCTCGCAGCCCGCCGCGACGGTGTCGAAGTCGGCCGCCGCCGTGCTGGCCGAACGCGGACTCACCCTCGACGACGCCTACTCCAAGCCGATCACCGCCGAGATCCTGACGAGCGCCGACGTGGTCGTCATCGCCGGTGGTGGCGAAGCCGTTCCCAGGCTCCCCGGACCCCGATACGAGACCTGGGACCTGCCCCACCCGCCCGGCGACGACCTCGACGGCATCAGCGCCGTCCGCGACGAGATCGACACCCGGGTCCAAGCCCTGCTCAACCAGCTCACCACCCACTGATAGGAACCACCATGAGTGACACCAAGCCCACCGTCCTGTTCGTCTGCGTCCACAACGCCGGCCGCTCCCAGATGGCCGCCGGCTGGCTGCGCCACCTCGCCGGCGACAAGGTCGAAGTCCGCTCCGCCGGCTCCGAGCCCGCCGAGACCATCAACCCGGCCGCGGTCGAGGCGATGAAGGAGGTCGGCATCGACATCACCGACCAGACCCCCACCAAACTCACCTGGGACGCCGCCAAGGAATCCGACGCCATCATCACCATGGGCTGCGGCGACGCCTGCCCCGTCTTCCCCGGCAAACGCTACGAGGACTGGAAACTCGAAGACCCCGCCGGCAAGGGCGTCGACTCCGTCCGCCCGATCCGCGACGAGATCAAGGCCCGCATCGAGGCGCTGCTCGCCGACCTGCTCCCCGCCTCCTGAGGGAGTCGATTCGCGATCTGATCAGCAAGGTCATGCAGAAACGCGCGCTCGACAACGAGAGGATCAAGGTCGAGTGGAACACCGTGGTCGAGGAGATCCTCGGTGCCGACGGCAAGATCGTCGGCGTGCGCCTCGCAACACCGAGTCGGGCGAGCGTTCGTGTCATCGAAGTGTCGTGATCATCCACATTGTAGGAATCTGCGCATCGACGTTCATCATCGCAGAGGAGGAGGTCCGTCACGCCGAGATCCGATCATTCCATCCATGGACGCCCTGCTCAGATGACGCTACCCGACGTTGCTACGACGCCGGCGGCCAGGGCGTCTCGCAGTCGGCGGGCCTGTTTCACCGCCTGCGAGGCGGCGGTGACCGCGGCCAACTCGGACAAACCGGGCACCTCGCCGGTCGCGCCGATCCGGACAGCGCAATCGGCGGCCAGCAGCAGCACGCCGCTGAGCTTGCGGGGGCGCTTGGGCAGGGCCAGCAAGGCTGGAAGCAGTGCCCGCAGGATATTCCACACTGGGCGGTGTGCGCCGGTATGCGCCAAGTCGGTCAGGACACCGACGATGTCGAACATCTCGCCCCGCCGGGTGGCCCATCGGCCGATCACCTCGCCGCACCACTGCGCGTCCAGTTCGCCGCGCGCGTCGGCCTGCAGCAGCGCGTCAACCGCGGCGGGCCGGTGTGCAGTGCCAGCCGAGACGATCGCACCGGCGAACACCATGGTGAGCCGGTGACCGGCGGGGCCGTCCGTCTCGATCAGTAACGGCAGGTCGAAGAGGTAGTCGTCGAGGGACTGGGGGTGATCCAGGGGGTTGGTGAGCTGGTCGGCGAGATATTCGCGGAACACGGGGACGACGGCGATCCACTCGGGAAGCGAGGGTGACGCAAAGTCGGTCCCGAAGTGCCAGTTGGAGTCGAGGATCTGGTCGAGATGCCGGAAGTGCGGGGTGAAGCCGTCACGCAGGGCGGGTAGCGCGGTGCGGGCCTGGGCGTATCGGAAGTCCGGGGTGAATCCTTCCCGCAGGTCGGGGCGTGCGGTGCGGGCTTCGACGTCGGGGCCGCTGTCACGGCCGGCGTGGATGCCGCCGGATTCCAGCCAACGGGCGAGCCGTACCCCGTCGGGTGTACCGATCGCGGCCGCTTCGGCTGCGAGCCTGTCGCGTGCCGCGGGCTCAGGCAGGCGGGCCCGCAGCAGCGCCTGGTCGAGGTCGACGTGCCCGGCATGCAGGCCCAGCCGTGCGTACTCGGTGAGACGTTCGACCAGGACGGCGGCGTCGAGCGCGCCGTTGCTCCAGCCGGGCGCGGCCAGCAGGAACGGGACCGGCTCGGTCAGCAGCCGGCGCGCGGCCTCGTACCACCGCGCCTCAAGCAGGTATTCGTACAGGCACGGGATGCAGCGCGCGTGATCGGAGCGCCCGGCCATGCCTCTCGGGCCGACCGGCACCTCATCGACTGTCATCTCCCCCAGGGCTGCCTTGAGCAGCTCGTACAGTCCGGCAGGAATCCAGCTCTGGCGGCGGACCACGGGAACCAGGTGTTCGGCCAGTGCCGCCCGGTCCCGGTAGGCGGCCCGGATCAGGCCGTCGACCGCCCGCTCGCGGTCGACCGGTACCGGCCGCCGGGCGCTGAGCAGGGCGGCGATCTCCTCGACCGCCTCGGCCGCGCCACCGGACGCGACAGTCACCGGGAGCGGTGCGGACACCACTATCGGCGGGGTCTGCGACTCGGTCGCGGTCGCCGGTGTGCCGAGGACGGCGGCGGCTCGGTCGCGCAGGTCGGGCGTCAGCCCCGGGAGGGCATCGGCGAGTTCGCCGCGGACAGCGTCACCGACGGCCGTGAGGTGCTGGGCCACCAGCTTCCACGCCTGTTCCTGCACGGTGGTGTCGGTGTGCCCGAACGCGGTGGCGATCGGCGGAAGCAGGTCGGCGGCGTCCTCCGGGGTCCGGCGAAGGGCTTCGGCGAGCAGTTTCAGATGGCTGCGGACCAGCGTCTTCTCCGGCCGGGACAGCACGGCGTACGACGTCTCGGCCAGCAGCCCGGTGTCGAGCCGTCCGGCGTCCCGCAGCCGGCGCAGTGATTCGAGGGCACGGCCGGCGGTCGGCGCGTCGGCACGCCCTGCCAGGCCGGCCCAGTCCGCGGCCCGTTCAGCGAGTTCGTCCTCGGTCGGATCGACCTCTGCCAGCAGCTTCTGGAAGCCCCGGATCTCGGGCACCCGGCCGCCACTCATCAGCCCTTCGACACAGCGGTCGATCAGGGTCGCGCGGGCCACCTCGCCGGTCTCGGTCAGGGCGATCAGCTGCGCGCGCCAGTGCTCGGAGTCGTTGAGATACGTCGAGAAGCCGGCAAGAGCGAAGACCCGGGGAAGAAATGCGGTGGTGTACGGGTCGGTCCTAAACGCCTGGGCCATGGACTCCTGATAGGTGCTGCGGTGGACGCGCACGTGGGGGGCCAGGCACAGCTCACCCTCCCGGTGCTGTTTGCTGAGCGCCCATTCGAGCACGTAGCCGTCGCCGGCCTCAGGTTCGGCGCCCGCCATCCACAGTAGTTCCCGGGCCACACGATAGAGCGTCGCGTTGTCGTGGCCGGTGATCCGCCAGTCGACCGGGCGGCGTACCGGAACGGCGGCGGCCACTCGCCGCCCGGTGTCGGCGAGCCATGCGGGGCCCCGGCCGGTGAAAGCGTTCAGTTGCCGGCCGGCCCAGCCGGACCAATAACGGTGACGCCGCCAGAGGGTGACCAGGTCTTTCGCAGCCTCAGCGGGGGTGGTACGGCAACCGAGGGCGGCGAACGCAACGGCGGTACGCACCTCCCACGGAGCGTCCGCGGCCATGGTCTTCTGTGCCACGTCCAGCGGCCGGCGCGCTGCACGTCTGGCCGGGTCGTCCATGATCGCGAGAAGCTCCAGGACACGGTCGACGTCGCCTCCGGTGGCGGCGTCCGTCAACGCGGCGACGCCGGGAGCGGTGGCCGTACCGCCGGAAATCTTCTGCTCTGCGGCGATCATCCGCGCGATGGTAGTGGAGATCATGTGAGGTCGTCGACCCTGCACCTGCCGAAAAACATCCGCGCTGGTCAGGGTGCGTTCTGGCAGGCTGGTGATCATGGCTGCTCTGGTGTCCCCTGAATCGTCCTCGGTGACTACGCGAGGATGTTGACTCATGTTGCTGCGCCTGGCGTTGCGGGTGCCGAAACCTCATCCGCCCTGTTCACAGCTATCTCGATCACCGACGCGCGGGCCTGATCCGAGGAGCCGGTTTCAGCGACCGGACCTCCGTGATGCTCGATGCGTCCTGCTCCGCGAGGATGATCGGTTGTGTTGCTGCGACTGGCCTATCTCGGTGTGACCAACGCTCTGGCTCTGTTGCGGCTGGTGCCGATGAGCGACCGTGACAAGGACACCGAGATCCTGGCCCTTCGGCACCAGATCATGGTCCTCGAACGGCAGCTCGGTGGCGACCGGGTCCGGTTCGCTCCCGCGGATCGGGCGTGGCCGGCCGCTCTGCTGCACCCACTACCCCGACCGGTGCTGAACCAGCTCCGGCTGCCGGTGCGCCCGGACACGGTGCTGCTCTGGCACCGCGATCTGATCGCCCGACGGTCCCGGCCCCGCCGGACCGGACGGCCACGCACGATCCGGTCGATCCGCACCCCGGTACTGCGCCTGGCGTCGGAGAGAACAGCAACTGGGGCTACCGCCGCATCCGCAGCGAACTACTCGTCCTCGGAGTCAAGGTCGCCGCCTCCACCGTGTGGGAGATCCTCAACGACACCGGCGTCGACCCGGCCCCGAACGCACGAACAGCACCTGGGCGACGTCCCCGCGCTCCCAACCCCAAGGTCTCGTCGCCGCGGACCTTTTCGAGACCGTGACACTGACCGGCACCCGCCCATACGTCCTCGCAGTGATCGAGCACGCCACCCGAAGGGCCCGGATCCTCGGCGTCACGCCCCATCCGAGCGCCGCCCGGGTCGCGCAGGCTGCCCGGAACCCGGTCATGGACCTCGAGGACACCGGCTGCCAGGTGAAGTACTTGATCCGCGATCGTGACGGCAAGTACCCGACCCCGTTTCGACACCATCCTCGCCGACGCCGGCATCGAGACCGCACTCACCGGGGTACGGATACCGCCCACCCATCATCCTTCTCCGAAACCGGAGCGTCGCCGAAGTGCTGGACGTCGTCGTAGGCGAAATCAGCGTGCAACTGCGCGACCGCCCACAGGCTCGCCGCCGACCGGGGTGTCGACTGGAAGCCGGAGCAGTCGTCCGCCCCACAGCGGCAGACGGCAAACAGGGCGGCGAAGTCCGGCATCTCTTCAGCACCGGCAACGGCACCTGCCGCTTCCGCGTCTTCGTCGTCAGCCACCGATACGGTCGAGCCGACCACTTCGGCACCCACCCCGTCCACGACGATCGCCTCAACGTCGACAACCCAGCCCAGGGCCGCCGTGACATCGGCGTACACCGCATCACGTTCAGCAGACCGAACCTGATCAACGCTACGATCCTCATCAGCGACGAATCCAGCCTCGGCGACCCGGTCGAGTGCTGCCCTGCGCAAGATGGCCGCATCGGTGACATCGACCAGCACTTCAGCGGTGATCATGAACCGACGCTGCGCTTCGTCCATGACGGCAGCATAAGCCGCAGGTAACGGCCAGCAACCGACCCCAGGTCCGGCGAACCCTTGATGGGCCCCAGATACTCCAGCAGCGCCCGGAAGTGTCTACAAGCACCCGGAGTGTGGTGGCGGATCCGACCACCTACGCCGCGGTTCCGCCGGCCGCAGGGTCGGTCGCGCAAAGTGCCGCCAAAACACCGCTCGTGGGATACACCCCAACACCGGCACCACCAACAATAGATCGACAAGATCCGATTGCATGGCAAGCATAGGATTACCGGAGACCGATCCGGGGCTGCTCGACACCAATAGTGGCCCCAGCGGCACGGTCACTCCGAGCGCCCCACGAGATCCCGGTGAGGAGGCGACGATGGGCTTCCCTGACAAGCATCGTCATGCTCCGGCGATGACGCGCCGGAAGGCACGGTGCGTACCGGAGTCCGTAGTCGCGGTAGCCGACCTGGACGAGTTGGGCGCCCTGGTGGAGATTTATGAACCGACCGGTTTGGTCCTCGACATCACGGTGCTGATGTTCTTCCTCGCTGTCGAGGTGGGCATGACGTTCGGTCTCGGCTGGCTGTTCGATGAGTCTCTGATACAACGGTTCCACCTGGTGATCGGCGGCCTGCTCGCGGTGGTCGTGACCATCGTCGTAGTGGTGACATCGAAGCCTCGTCGCAGCCGGCCGCATCTGTACGAGTTCGAGCGCGGCCTGGTGCGGGTGGACAGGGCCACCGTGGAGGCCTACCCGTGGGCGGATGTCGACTATGTCAGCGCCGTGACGTTTGTCCCGGGCGCCCAGGGAACCAGCAAGACCCACTACGAGTACGAGCTTCGCCGGCACGACGGCACGACGGCCCTCGAGCTGCCTGGCCCTTTCCCGGGGATGGCCGCGCGTATCAGCGATGTCGCCCTGGATGGAGCACGCAAGTCGCTGATCCACACCGGAACGGCAGTTTTCGGTCCCGTGACCGTCACCCGGTACGGCCTCACGATCGACGACGAGTTCCTCCGCTGGGCCGACATCCGTAGCGTCACCCCGGGCAAGGAGGTCGTGCGAGTGCACTACGGCGGCAGTCACCGACGAGCGTGGAAGAAGGTATGGAAGGCGATCCCGATCGCTGCGGTGCCGAACGCTCTCGCCCTGGCCGCATTGGCGGGCATCTACCTCCCGAAGGCCGCCTGAGCCAAGAAGGTTCCCGGGTAGGCCGTTCGAGGGTAGGCGATGGTCGCGGATGCACGATGCGTGACCACCGCGGATGGGGCATGGCCCCGCACATGGAGGGCTCGTCTTGGCGTGCGTGCAGGATCAGCTCGGGAAGGCGGACGCATGGTATGGGTAACGGCGGTGGGCCCGGCCGGGATCCCCATCGAGGAACTGCTGAAGCGGCAGTTCGACCATGAGCCACCGGATGATGACGGCGAGCTGGTCGTGGACCGGGTCGAGTGGTTCGGGGAAGGTCTGCGCGAATGCGGCCTCGATCCCGGGAGCATCGTCACCGACGACCAGATCGCCGCTGTCCGTGCGCTGCTGAACGGTTGCCACCCGGCCACGGGCGAACTCCTGATCACAGTGCGCAAAGCAACCGATCCGAGGGCCACTCTGCCGGCGGGCCCTCTGGTCGAGGCGCTCGAGACCGGCGCGAAGCGCATCGAGGGTGCTGGAGCGGCCGCCCGGTTCGGGCGGCTGCAGCGCGGAGTGGCTCGCGCGCGGGCACGAGCCACCCAATCGGGAAGCCATCCTGAAATCGGGCCTCCGGTGTTCCGGGCCCCGATCGATGACCTCGCATCGGTGGCCAGAGCCGCCGGCGTCGATCTGGGTGACCTGTACCCGGCGGAGGTGCTGGCGCTCGCACGTGACTACGCACGTGCCCGAGTACCGGCCGGTATCCGGGGATACGACGTGATCCTCACCCTGTCCGAGCCGACCGGCGCCCTGATGGCAACCCCTGCCCAGGACACCGCCGAAATGGAGACCGCCTTCACGGCTGCGATCCGGCAGGCGGCTGAGGTGCTGCAACAGCGGGCCGGCTACGGATCGGACAGCCATCACGGCCGGGACGGTCTCACCGGCCGGGCTCGAACCGGTCTGCTCGGCTGGACAACGGTGCACCGCACGGCGTGCCCGGCCGGCGGGCCGGAACCTGTGATGGGCCTGCACGTCCACATGACATTCGTGAACATGGCGCGCCGGGCGGACGGCAGGTGGTCGACCCTCGGCGTCAACCGCCGTACCATCGAGCGCCTGGCCGGCACCGCCGACCGAGCCCTACAGCAGAACCTGCTGCAGGCGGACCGCGCGCTCTGGGCCGAGCGGGCGTCCGGGCCGCGGGTACGGCGTTTCGTCGAGGAGTGGACCGACCGGCTACTGGACACCGGCCCGCTCACCGACACCGAACGCGCCGAGGTGGTCGACGCCGTACGGCGCTGCTACGAGCACGCCGGTGTGCCCTGGCACGGCCGGGTGTTCTGGGCGCCGTCGCCGCCGGCCGGGCAGTTGCTCGCATCTGCACGCGCCTGGCGGCACACCGCGCTCACTACCCGGATCCGGCAGACCGGAGCCGTACGGATAGCCGGGGCACTGTTTCCTGCCCTGTACGGGCTCGGACTGACCGGGCTCATCTCTGGTGCCGCCCTGGCCGTGACACTGATGATCGCCCTGCCGGGTGACCCGCTGATCCTCGCCGACGTCATGGCGGACCGATCGGCGCAGAACCTGAACCTCCACAGCCTCTGGATCAGCGGAACTCTCAGCGGTATGGCCATGACGATCTTCATCGTGCGCGTTTCGCCGGTCATTCTCGACGCGAGCCGTCTCAGGTGGCTCTGGGAGTCGTTTGCGGCGGCCGTACTCGTGGCGGTGAGCGTGATTCTCGGCCTGATCTTCGGCAGTTTCCCTGCTCGGCTGCTGCCCGAAACCGGCCTACCGGGCGAGGGCTGGATCACCACGCTGCTGATCGGTGCGCTGGCACTGTCCTTCGCGTTGTTCGCGGCGCTCGAAGTCGGTGCCCGGCTGCGAGCGAACCCGCACACGGCCCGTTTCACCGACCCAGTCCTGGAGCGCGTGGACGGCCATCTAGGCAGGCGGCTGAAAGAGATCAGCGATGCGATCCCCGCCGCCGGGCCGGGGCAGGCTCTGGTACGGGCAGCCCTCGACGCGGCGATCAGCGACACCTATCAGCAGATCGAGCTCGCCATCCGGGAGGCCACCGCCGAGCGCCGGATGGCCCGCCGATACCCGATCGGACATCTCGGCAGTTCACCCCCACACGGCCCGGGAACCGGCTGGCCGGCCGCACTAGGCGCGGCTACGTGGACGATCACAGCCGGCGTACCCGCGCCGGGCCCCGCCGTCACCGTCGTGAACGATTTCGCCGTGACCCTACGGGCCGGCTGGTGGTGGCCACATACCGAGTTCGTAGTGATCAGCGAACGATCAACAGCGCTGCGGATGACGCCGAGCCAGGCCCGACGCCGTCAGCCCTGACCGGACGCCGCGTTCACCTCGCGACCGATCCGCACGTTTCCGCAAGCCGAGATCCTCACCGCCGGCATCACACTCATCGGCGGCAATCGAATCAAGTTGCATGGAAGCGTGGTGCACGGCCCCTGTGGGTGCCGGAAACCTCATCTTCCCTGGTCACAGCCATCCCCGTCCCCAGGGCGGATTCCATCGGCCGGACCGCGATGGTGATCTCTACCCGGATGGCATTGTCGGCACCCGCAGGGCCCGCATCCTACGAATTCGCCTCCGGCAAACCCCTATCGAGTACGAGATCATCATGACCACACCGGCCAGTCAGGCCGCGTGACTTGACCTGTCACCTATCGGTGCAGCAGACCCGAGCTGCCGTTCGAGCACCATGATCTGGCGCCGTCTGGCAAGGATCTCGGCATCCTTGTCGCGGTCGCACCGAGATAGGTCGGTCGCAGCAACACAATCGATAGTCCTCGCGGCGCAGAATGCATCGAAGATCACCGAGGTCTGGTCGCTAAGATCGGCCCCTCGAATCAGGCTCCCGCGTCGATGATCGAGATTGCCGTGAACAGGGCGGATGAGGTTCTCGGCACGCGCAAGGCCGGGACGTCAGTGTTCGACGAGACGGCGCACCACCTTCCCCGTGGACGTCGTCTCCAGCGTGGCGACCGCTGAGAAGACCTGCGGCAGCCAGGGCGGGGAGAGGCGCTCCCGGCAGAACTGCTCCAGCTTCCGGAGGTCGACCGTCTCCGGGGTGACGACGGCGGCCACGCGCTGCCCGAGTCGCCCGTCCTCGACCCCGTGGACCAGGCACGAGCCGACGTCCGGGTGCTCCAGGAGAACCGCCTCGACTTCCTCCGGGCTCACCTTCGCCCCGGCGACATTGATCGAGGTGGCGGCCCGCCCGACGATGGTGAGGCCGTCCTCAGTCCGCCTGCCCAGATCACCGGTCACGAAGCCGTCGTGCGGAACGGAGTCCTCGTCCAGCGCGCCGTCGCGGGCGTAGCCCAGCATCATCATCGGCGAGCGGACGACGATGAAACCGGCGTCGTCGAGGCTGAGGGAGACGCCCGGCAACGGGGGGCCGAGCGCACGCACGGTCGTATTCCAGTCTCCGGGCGTCGTCACACAGACCGGCCCGCTCTCGGTCGTACCGTAGATCTGCCCGATCGGTGCGCCGAGCACCGAGCTGACCTTCTCGGCGGTCCGCCGGTCCAGGGGCATCCCCCCGTAGAGCAGCCGCACGGCGTGCGGGGGAGAGGACTGCTCGCCCATGCTTTCGGCGAGCAGGCGGAGCATCGGCGACACGGAGGCGAGGAGGACCGGCCGGCCCTGTTCCATCGACCTCAGCAGCTGCCGTGGTTGCAGCTTGGCGGAGTAACGCACCGGAACGCCGTAGAGGGCGGCGGACACCACGCCCACACCGAAACCGTAGGCGTGGTGGAGCGGCACGGGACAGAGGACGAGCTCTTCCGGGGTCAACGCGAGGGCGCGGTGGTAGCCCGATGCCTCCGCCGCGAGGGCCGAGGCCGGGCGCAGGGCCAGTTTCTGCGACCTCGTCGTGCCGGAGGTCAGCTGCCCGGTCGCCGCCCCGGTGGGCGCCGTCGGACGGTGCCGGGCACAGCGGCTCAGCCTGCGGGACGAGGTCGTGAAGGAATCGTCACCGAGGGTGAGTAAACTGTCCGACGGCGACGTCAGGCAGGTAAGGTGGCCGACGGTGTCGAGGCGCTCCAGTTCCCAGCCGCTCAGTGTGCGCGGCAGGGGCACCACGGTGCCCCCGAGCCCGAGGACCGCGTAGAAGTCGGTGACGAAGTCCGCCGGTGGCCACGAGTACGCACCCACGAAGTCGCCGGGCCCGATCCCCGCCTTCCCGTACGTCTCGGTCTTCTCGTCGAGCAGATCCCTGACCGCCGAACCGCTGAACGACTCGTCGTCATGCCCGATGAAGACGTCCGGGCCGAGCGCCGTGGCCTGTTTCCGGAAGCGCTCGGCCAGGGCGCCCGCGCTCGTCAGGTCAGGGTGCATCCGCGAGCTCCGTGATCGCCGCTCGGATGACCGTCATGGCCGCATCGATGTCCTCGTCGGAGTGCGCGGTACTCACGAACCAGGGCTCGAGCGGATTCGGGTGGTAGTAGACGCCGGCCCGCTGCGCGGCCATCTGGACGCGCCGGTGCCCCTCGAAGTCGATGGCGGCGATCAGCTCGCGCATCGTGGCGCCGGGACCGACCGGCTCGGTGAGCAGCGCCACCGACAGCAGGCTTCCCACCCGTTGGAGGTGCACATGCCGCCCCGAGTCGGCGAAGGCCTTGCCGAGGCCGGTCTCGACGCGTTGCCCCTTGGTCTCCAGGTCGTCGTAGATCCCGGGATTGCGGCTGATCTTCCTCAGTGTCTCCACCACTGCCCGGATGGCGGCGTGGTTGCCCGCGTAGACGCCGGCGTGGGTGGCCTCGTTGCGGGCGAGCAGTGCCATCGCCTCACGTGATCCGCCGAACGCCGCGACGGGCAAGCCGCCGCCGAGGACCTTCGACAGGATCGTCAGGTCGGGCCGTACCCCGAAGAGCCGCTGCGCTCCCCCGATGTCGACCCGGAACCCGGTGATGACCTCGTCGAAGATCAGCCAGGCGCCGTGCGCCCGGGTGACTTGCCGGACGCGTTCGAGATAGCCGTCCACCGGGACGACGACGGACGCGTTGGCCATCACCGGCTCCATGATGACCGCGGCGATGCTGTCGCCAGCGCGTGCGAACACCTCGTCGAGCGCCTCCGGGTCGTTCCACGGGATCTGCAACGTGTGGTGGAGCGCCTCCGGAATCATGCCCAGGGCGCCGGGACGCAGCTCGGTGGAGCGGTGTCCCTGCCTCAGCAACCCGAGCTTGCCCTCCCGGTGGATCGTCTCGCTCCAGCCGTGGTAGTGACCTTCGAAGGTCAACACCACGGTCCGGCCGGTCGCCGCCCGGGCCAGGCGCAGGGCGGCGGCGATCGCCTCCGTGCCGGAACTGGCGAACTTGACCTGCTCGATGGAGGGGACCAGCGTCGTGATCAGGCGGCCCGCCTCGAGGTCGAGCTCGTGCGGCATGCCGGTCAGGTGCCCGCGCCGGAACTGGTCGGCGACACCGTCCAGGACGTCGGCGTCGGCGTACCCGAAGATGTGCGGGCCGTATCCCATGTTGAAGTCGATGAGCTCGTTGTCCTCGACATCCCACACCCGGCACCCTTCGGCGAGGCGTACCACGATCGGCCGGGGCGTGGCGAACGCCCGCATCGTACTGCTGATGCCCCCGGCAATGACCTCCTTGATCTTCGCCTGCATACCCTCATTGCCGAGGTCGTCGGCCTCCACGTCCATTCCCGCTCCTTCTGAGGTGTCAGAGAAACTGTCGGGTCTGCCGGTGGTACGCGCCGGGGAATCCTCACCCAGGCTCTCCGCCAGCTCGTCGAGGGTCGTGCGTCCCGCCAGGTAGGAACCGGCGGCGGCGAGCAGGGGCCGGCGGTGCCGGTGGGCGACGTCCCGCCAGAAGGTCACGACGGCCTCGTCCGCGTCCGGCCGGGACATCGGCAGGTGATAGGCGTTCGTCTCGACGAGCCGCAGGTCGGCGCCGGCCGCCGCCAGCCGGAGCCCGAACTCCAGGTCCTCGCCACCCCAGCGCTTGCCGTGGCCGATGTCGAAGCCGCCCGCCTCCTCGAACAGGCCACGCCGCATGCTGGTGTTGGTGCCGATGCACAACATCCAGCGCAGTACGGAATAGCGCTCGGTGGCGGCGACCGCGGCGGCGGTCCGCTCGATGAAGGAGCGTCGCGGGCGCAGGCGCCGAGCCGCGCCGGGAAGGTCGTCGAGGTCCTCCACACCGATCCGGCGGTCGCGGAGGCCGCGTAGGTGAGGGGCCGCCATGGGTGGATCCGTCGCGATGATGAAGGCCGTGAGGTCCAGAACGGTGCCGTGTGCCACGACGTTCGGCGCGTCGCGGTGGGCGGCCAGGTGGCGCTCGACCACGTCGCCGTCGGTGAGGGTGTCGTCGTCGAGGAAGAGCAGTACGTCACCCCGTGCCGCCCGGGCACCGGCGTTGCGGGCACCGGCGACGCCGCCGCGGCCCGCGACGACGACCTCCAGAGGGACGGTGACGCCGACCGACGAGACCACCTCGGCGACGAGCCCGGGGTCCGGACCGTCGTCGACGACGACGATCTCGAAGGTGCCGGGTACGGACCTCTGCCGGGCCAGGGCGGAGAGTGTCAGGAACAGGCGTGTAGAGCGTCCCGCCGTCGGGATCACCACGGTCAGGTCGGCCATCTGCAACCTCCGGATCGCGGAGCCGGGCTCCGATGGGGGTCAGTCACCTGGTGAGGGACGGCGAGCGATCCGCCAGCGCGTACAACTCGTGGATGGTGGCCTGCGACTCCGCCGCCTCCGCGAAGCCGGCGACCGCACCATCCCCGCCCGCGACCCGGTCCAGGAACAGCTCGATCGCGGCCAGTTCGGGCCGGGTTCCCCTCGCGGTCGCGACGACGCCGTCACCGGTGTGCACCTCGCCGCGTTTGAGATCGAGGGTCACCACGCGGTCGCCCTGGCGGGCTTCGAGATCCAGGCGCAGGGAACGGCTTGCTCGGTTGATCAGCACTCGGACGGGGCCACGGTCGACCCTGAGACTTGCCTCGGCCGACTCTTCCACACCGCCCGGGACTCCGCCGGGGCGCTCGATGCGGCATCCCGTCGCCTGCGCCGGGCCGAACAGTGTCGTGAGGAGGTCGATCGCGTGCGGGCCCAGATCCAGCAGGGCGCCGCCACCCGCGCGGGCCGCATCCGCGTACCACGCCGTGGCGGGTCGCCAGAGCCGCTGCCCGGCGGTCGTGAACGTGAGGGTGAGATCGCAGGCGCCCGGGAGCAGGGCACCGAGGAACGCCGGCAGCAGGCTGTGGTGGCGGTACGGCAGGTTGACCGCGGCGAGCCGTGCCCCCGCCGCCGCGTCGACGAGTCGGCCCGTGCCGGCCGGGGTGGCGGCGAGCGGCTTCTCGCACAGCACCGCGACACCGGCGTCCAGGGCCGCCAGTACCGGCTCGACGTGCGCGTCGTTCGGGGTGCAGACGGAGACCGCGTCGAGGTGCCCCACCCGGAAGAAGTCCGCCAAGTCCGCGGTGACGTACGGGTCGAACCCGGTGCCGTCGAAGAGCGACCGCGCCCGGGCCTGGTCAACGTCGCAGGCCGCGGCGACGGTGAACTCCGGCCGGTTGCGCAGGCACAGCAGGTGGTACGTCTGGAAGACGCGCCCGCATCCGATGACGCCGTAGCGGAGCTGCCGGGTCATGCGGCCTGCACCTCCACGGCCGGCAGGAGCGGGCCGAACTCGAATTCCACGTGCCGCAGCAGTTCTTCGAACGGCAGCCCCAGGTGCTCGCGGTCGTAGTCGTCGACGAGGCGGCTGAGTTCGGCGTCCAGCCGCGTGGCGAGGCCGTCCGGGTCGGCATCGGCGAGCAGCAGGCCGAAGTTGAGGAAGGTGGCGAAGAGACCGGGCAGCCCGTTGCGCCACTGCCGCAGGCCGGTCAGCAGGGTCAGGGCCTCCGACCGTCCACGCGGGTCGGCGCGGCGGGCCTGCCGCACGGCACCGGCGAGCCGGTTCGCCAGGAAGGGCACCTGATTCTCCTTGCGGTCGGCGATCGCACCGCCGAGCCTGCTCCACACGTCCCAGAGCGCCTCGACCCTGGCGTCGGGCACGCGGTAGTCGCGGCGGGCCTGGCGCAACACTGTGAACGCCGGCCCTTCCTGTCCGACCGCGTCGGCCGGCGCGAGCGGCTCGGTGATCGAGTCGAACATCTCGGTGCCACGGAGCGCGATGGCGCGGTTGACCAGAAGGAAAGGGTTGTCGATGTGGTGGATGTCGGAGGCGACGATGAATTGGAGGTTTTCCCAGAGTTCGTCGACGGACGTCTGCGGGTCCACCATGATCCAGCCAGGGTCGAGGTCGAGCCCCTTGCCCCGGAAGATCCGCGCGGCGTCGAAGTTGTACGCCACCGTCGTGCCCTTCTTGATCCGCCGTAACATCCCGGGCGATCCGCTCTCGATGCCCAGCAGGGCCGAGCCGAGCCCGGCGCGGTGCAGCAGGTCCAGGGCTTCGTGGTCGATGAGCCCGGAGTCCACCCGGAATTCGCAGTGGAACGAGAACCGCAGCTTTCGGCGGATGACCTCCTCGGCGAACTCGACGGCGTGTTTGAACCCGTCGTTGAAGGCGCCGCCGAAGTTGTCGTCGTTCAACCAGATGAAGCGGGTGCCGAAGTCGCGCTGCAGGTACTCGATCTCGTCGACTACGTCACCGGCGGGCCGCAGCCGCCAGAAGCCGTCGACGACGCCGGGCTGGCGGGGCGCGTAGCAGAAGGTGCACTTGGCATGGCAGCCGCGGCTGGTGAAGGTGGACGCCACCGGGGTGGGGATGCCTGCGGCCTTGTTGGCGCGCAGGACGTCCCGCGCCGGCCATACGAGGCGGGTCAGGTCCGGGAGCACCGGCATCCCCGTGCCGCGCACCCGATCGGCGTCCCGGAAGTAGATGCCCGGCACGTCGCGCCAGTCCCGGCCGGAGGTCAGGCGGTCGAGCAGCCCGACGACCGTGATCTCACCCTCACCGAAGACGACGCAGTCGACGCCGGGAACGGACTCGGCTATCAGCTTGGCGTTATAGGTGCAGAAGGCGCCGCCGATGGCGACGAAGACCTCCGGGTCTGCCGCTTTCACGCAGTTGACGAGCCGGACGGCGTCGATGATGTGCAGGTCGTACATGATGCTGATGCCGACGAATCGCGGCCGCTCCCGAATGATGAGTTCGATGATCACCTCGTCGGTGGGTGTGCGGCCGTGCAGATTGATCGCGCGAGTGGAGTATCCCGAATTTCGCAGGTAGGACGTTATGCAAGCCAGTCCGAGATTCTCACGAATCTTCTCGTAGAATAGTCGCATCATCGGATCGAGACGAACGTAATCATCATCCGTGATCGAGATACTCTGATTGTTTAGGCTTGGTGCTCCGGTCGCTATTTCGCGGGGAGTCAACAAGACGACGTCAGACATGAACGGGTCCTTCCCAGATGCGTTCGGACCTAGCTCAAGCGCTTAAGCGAGCATGGCACAGACAGCCATCATGGTCAATCTAATGATAGCGATCACCGTTCCGTGACCCCGAGGTCCGGGCCGGAGTACTCCCATCTCCGCGGCGCCCACAGCGTCTCGGTGAACGCGCCGGTTTCCCCGCCGGAACCCTGCCTGAGCACCCGCGTGATCGTCCCCGGTGTGACCTGGAGGCGGTAGGCGCGCAGAGCTTCACCCTTGGCCATGGCGTGCGCCGGCGTGGTGATGGCCGGGACCTCATGCAGCGGCCCGATCTCCGCTCGCGGGGCGAGGCCCTCGCGGCACGACGCGGATCCACCGAAGACCGAGTAGGGCATGTCCTCGTAGAGAAGCACCCGGTCCGGGCTGATCACTTTCAGCCCGATGAGCGCGATGACGGCTTCGCGGACCAGGAGGTGGTCCACGTGCCCGCCGACGCCGAGGGGTGCCGCGATGACGCCCGCGCCCACCAGTTGCGGGCCCAGTGCGTCCAGGAGGGCGCCGAAAAGCTCTGTTTCCGTATGGACAATTCGCCCGATGTCGTCCTCCGAGGTCAGGAAGCCGTCACGCCAGGCCGGTCGGTGCGGCGCCTCGGGAAAACCGAGCATCGCGACGCTCACTCCCAGCACCCGGCAGGCGGCGAGCTCCTCCGCGCGCAGCAGGTCACTGGTCAGCTTCGGGCGAGATCGGTAGTACGGCCGACGGGTCCAGGTCTCCTCGGTGAACACGCCGACGACGTGGCCGCCGCGGGCCGCGAGAAGCCCGCCCAGGGCCAGTTGAGCGTCGTCGGGGTGCGGGGAGACCACCGTCAGATCCGCCCGCGCGGTCGGGTCCGGCGGCGGGGCGGCGAGCACCAGGCCAGCCTCGTGCCAGCGCTGAAGGGTCTGCTGTTCCGCCGGCGGGAACGACTCCAGAGGCCGGGTTCCGTCACAGCGATTCCATAGGTTCAGCATGTCCCGGCCGGGCATTCCGAAATCCGTGGGTTCCCCGAGGAATAGCAGGCGGTCGCCATCTTCCTCGAGGTGCGGTAATGAGAGTGGATGCTGGTTCTCCAGCTGCAACCGGACGCGAGAGCGCACCGGTGAGTGATCGGTGGGCACCTATGCACTCTAACGGCCGCCGGCGCGCTCGGGCGATCCCACAAAAAATGTCTCACTACTCTGGACGGAGCTGAGCGTCGTGTGGTGAGCTGTCGGATATCAACGAGCTTCTGTGCATGCCGACGATTGGCGGTCGGCAGCCTCGCTCGACCATTCTGCATTCCGTTCCTGAGTGTGAGGAGAATTCCGCGTGGACCGTGACGAGGTGCTCGGAACCATTCACGAGACGGCGGCGGAGTTCGCGGCCTCCAACGGCCGGGAACCGGCCGCGGACGTGCCACTCGAAGAGCGGGACAACGTCCTGCTCGCGTACGGGTTCAGCTCGCTCGACGCGCTGGAGTACCTGCTGATCCTCGAGGAGAAGCTGGGCGTCACTCTTGAGGACGAGAACCTGACCGAGGACGTCCTGTCCTCGGCGTCGGCTCTTTCCGCATACGTCGTGGAACTGCGGAAGCAGGAGGCCAGCACGGCCTGACCGGCGGAGCGGTCGTTCCGGAGTCCGCTGTATCGAATCTTGCGGGACGGGGCCTGGAGGACGGCGCCGCCGCTTCTCAACACCTGGAGAGGTACACCGTCCATGTCTGAACCGGTTGCCGGGACGTCACCTCGGTGGCAGCGCCTGCCCCTCGGTCCCCTACGGGTCCCCCGATTCCGGATCTTCTTCACCGGGCAGGTGGCGTCCGACATCGGCACCTCGCTGTCCACCGTGGCCTTCGCGTTCGGCATCCTCGATCTGCAGGGATCCGCGGCGGACCTCGGCTGGGTGATGGCGGCCCGCGTCGCACCCCTACTGATCGTCACCCTCATCGGCGGCGTGTGGATCGACCGCCTGCCACGTGAGCGGGTGCTGGTCGGCACGCAGATCGCGAGCGCGATCAGCCAGGCCGTGACGGCCGTCCTGCTGCTCACCGGGACCGCGCAGATCTGGCAGTTGATGGGGCTGTCCTTCGTCGCGGGCGCCGCGACGTCGCTCTGGGTTCCCGCATCGGGTGCCGTCATGCCCACGCTGGTGCCCGGGCGGCTGCTCAACGAGGCCAACGCGCTGAGCCGTCTCGCGTCGAACACCATCATGATCCTGGGCGCCGGGCTCGGCGGTCTCCTGGCGTCGGTGATCGACCCCGGCTGGGTCGTCCTGGCCGACGCCCTCACGTTCGTGGTGAGCGCCTTCTTCCTCGCGAGACTGCCGGCCACCCGCGCGCACATCGTCGAGGGGGCGACCAGCTTCTGGCGGCAGCTGCGCGACGGCTGGAAGGAGTTCGCCGCGCAGGACTGGCTCTGGCCCGTCGTGATCCAGTTCGCCTTCGTCAACATCGCGTGGACCGGCGCCTACACGCTGATCGGCCCGCTGTTCGCCCGCGAGCAACTGGGCGGCGCGGCACCCTGGGGCGCCATCCTTGCCGCGAACGCGGTCGGCACGGTGCTGGGCGGCGTGGTGGCCCTACGGTACAAGCCGGTCCGACCGATGGTGGTCGGCGTCCTCTGCGTGACCGCGCTCGCGGGTCCCCTGCTGGCCATCGCGCTGGGCGGCAGCGTGTGGGTCATCGGCGCCTGCTCTCTGGTGGCCGGCTTCTTCATGGAGATCTTCGAGGTGCAGTACGCCGTCTCGATGCAGAGCCACGTACCGCAGGACAAGATGGCGCGGGTGAGCGCGTACGACGGTCTCGTGTCGTTCGGGGTGCTGCCTCTCGGGTATGCGCTCGCCGGGCCGCTGGTGGTCCTGCTCGGCACAGGCTCGGCCGCCGGTGCCGCCGGGCTGCTCATCGTGGTGGTCTCGCTGCTGACGTTGCTGGCGCCCGGTGTGCGCAGGCTCCGTGCGGTGCCGCAGGAGGAGGCCAGGGCCGCTCAGGACGACAAAGACCAGACCGATCCCGTCAGCGCTTCCTGAACCGGAGGAGCCCGTGTACGTACTGAGCACGACCCTGGAGCCGGTGGAACTCGACATGCTCGAAAGGGCGTGCCGAGCCCAGCGGATCCCGGTGTCCACATCCGGGGACGCGGCGCTCGGAGACGATCTGCTGGCCGCCTTCTACCGTGCGGGGGCGGCCGGGGAGTCACCGATCGAGCCACGGCAGGTGCGCCTGCACGGGGCCTACACGGTGCTCGTGGACGCGGAGGCGACGGCGAGGTCGACCTATACTGCGCTGCGATCGGGCTACAGCTTCGTCCTGCCCTCTCCGCTGTCGGAGAGCCGGGTGTCCCGCTTGCTGGATTACCTCGTGGCCACGGCGGCACCGCAGAGATCCCAGGTGCTGACGCTGAGCGACGCCAACGAGCTGACCGTGGGCGGCAGGTCGGTCACGCTGACCGACGGCCAAGGGGTCACGCTGCGGTTGCTGGGCGAGCAGAGCGGCCGGATCGTCACCCGGCAGAGGCTTTCTGCCGCGGGACAGGACAACGCCCTGGCCGTCGTGACCGAACTCCGCCGGGTCTTCCAGGACATCGGTGCAGGAGCTCAGATCCTCAAGGTGCCGCACATGGGGTTCCGTCTCGTCGGCTCGGTGCGCGTCGCGTGACCGGCCGCGGCCGGTCCGCGGACCGGCCGCGGCCGGTCCGCGGACCGGCCGCGGCCGGTCACGCGAAGAAGCCGGTATCCCCGCGTCTCTGCGGTGATACCGGCTCCCGGCCTTCGCTCCCCTATTCTCCGGGCTCCGCCGACTGTTTCAGGACCGGGGCGAATGCGGTCTTGATTTCCTTGAGCCGTTGCATCGAACGGGGTCCGCCGTAAATCGCGCTCCGGGAGATCTCCTCATCGCTCACCCGATCCAGCAGGTACAGGTTGAGAACGTCGGAGGGGGTGACGCAGGTCTGACAGAATGGAAAGCGTGGCCGATCCTGCATGAAGAAGTCGTAATGCTGATGGTTGCCGTATTTCTCGATGACTAGCAACGGTTCGGAATTGAGATTTCCCATCGGCTTGATCCACGCGTGGGGACACGCGGAGACGTCGCCCTGCCCGAAGAGTTGCACCATCATCGAGGTGATGTAGCACGGCAGGGTGCGTTTTCCGCCACGCACCTTCTCGTGAATGTGTTCGACGAAGGCCTTCGGTGGGAGCACTCCGGCGAATTCGTCGTAGTGTTCGACGAGTGGCGCGAGGTGCTCACCCGGCGGCGGGCCCATCTGTTTGATGATCTCGCCGCGCACCGGAAAGAAATAGAGCGTCACTTTTCCGTCGTAGCGATCACGCAGGAACTCTGCGAAGGCGACCTGGCCGTGCACGTTGACGTCGGTCAGCACCGACTGGATCTCCAGGCGCAGGCCGGCGTTCACGGCGTTGTCGAGGTGCCGCATGATCGTGTCGTGCAGGCGGGCCTGCTTCGCAGGTAGACGGTGTCCGTTGAGCTCCAGCGTGTGCCCGTCGAGCGAGATGCTGAGCGTGCAGTTGCCGAGCGCGGACAGGGCCTGCAGGCGGTGCTCGGTGAGGAAGACGCCGTTGGTGATGACCTGCACCGTCTCGTAGCGCTGGCACGCTTCGGCCACGAACTCGGTGGAGCCCTTCAACCAGAAGAATTCGCCGCCGGACAGTCTCATGATCGGCGCGTCGACATTCTCGTGATACAGGTCGAGAATGGCTTTCCAGTCCTCGCGCCGATCCGTGGTCAGACGGAGTTTGGCGTCGGGGACATTCATCAGGAGGTTGTACTCCTCGGTGAGGCAGTACGAACACCGCATCTGGCAGAGTTGTTCCTCGATGACCATGTCGTTGACGAGGAATGGGAGTCTGCCGTTCTGATCGCGTTTACCTAGAGCGGCTGAGCGAAAGTGATCTTTGAGGCGCATGGCAGCGATTCCCCCACTACTGTCGCCCAGCCGCCGACGCGGCCTGAACGCGTTTGCGTGGCCCTATCTTTAGACACGGTACTACGGTGAATTTCGGTGTCAAGGGGGAGGCCTTGTAGCCATTGCTCGGCGTCTATAATTTTGGCGTCTCGGGGTAGACAGCGGGAGATGGCGTGTGATCTTCTGGCGACGACCTATAAAGGCGGTATCGGAAGGAACCCGAATGCTGTCGCTCGGCTTGGGTGGTTCGAATCACGACTTCTCCGCCTGTCTCGTCGAAGGCGGCGACATCGTCTCCGCGATCGAAGAGGAACGACTGTCGAGACGCAAGTACGCCGTCGGCGTCAACTCCCTGTTCAACCAGTCCTGGCGGTACTGCCTGGAGTCCTACGAGGCGCGACTGGAAGACGTGGAGGCGGTCGTCGCCGACGACACCCTGCTGGCCCCGGCGTACTTCCCGCTCCGCAGCCGCACGACGCTGATCCGCCACCACCTCGCCCACGCCTCGAGCGCCTACTATCCCTCGCCGTTCGCCCGGGCGGCCATCATCGTCGTGGACGGCGCGGGCAGCCTCATCGACGACCGCGGCGTGGAGGTGCTCACCACCGCCGTCGGCGAGGGCACCCGGATCACCGAGGTGTCCAAGGTGCTCGGGGTGAACTGGAGCACCGACGGCCTGAGCGCCCTGCGCGTCTACCAGGCCGGGGACAGCGATCATTCACTCGGGTTCATGTACAAGGCCGTCAGCAAGGCGATCGGCTTCGTGCTCTACGAGGACCAGGACTGGTACCTGACCGAGGACGGCAAGACGATGGGCCTCGCGCCGTACGGCGGCGACCGGTATTGCGGGGAGTTCCGCAAGTACCTCAACCTCCTGCCGGACGGCCGCTACGAGCTGCACCTCAAGGCCGGTGGCCTGCTCGACTTCATCGCCTCCGCCCTCGACGGCCTCTCCGGCGAGGAACGGTTCCGGCGCGGTGCGGACCTCGCCTTCGCCGCGCAGAACCTGCTGGAGGAGACCCTGCTCCACGTCACCCGGCACCTGCACGCCGTCACCGGACTGCAGGATCTGTGCCTGGCCGGCGGCGTGGCCCTGAACTGTGTGGCGAACGGCCGGCTCTTGCGGGAGACACCATTCACCAACATCTACGTGCAGCCGGCCGCCGGCGACGGCGGGTGCGCGGTGGGCGCCGCGTACTACGGCTACCACGTGCTCGGTGGGCACCCCCGCGACCGGGGGCCCAGCTCCACGCAACGCCCGTCCCGCCACGCCTACTACGGCCGGCCGTACGCCGACGCGGCCGTGGTCAGCGCCCTCGACGCCGCCGGCCTGCCGTACGCGAAGGTCACCGCCCCCGCCAAGCTGGCGGCGACTCTGCTGTCCCGGTCGTCGCTGATCGGCTGGTTCACGGGGGGCTCGGAGTTCGGCCCGCGCGCCCTGGGACACCGCAGCATCCTGGCGGATCCGCGCCGGGCAGACATGAAGGACATCCTCAACGAGCGGGTCAAGCACCGGGAGGGCTTCCGCCCGTTCGCCCCGGCGGTCCTCGCCGAGCAGGCCGCGGAGTACTTCGACCTGGCGATCGAATCTCCGTACATGCTGCTCGTCGCGCCGGTCCGGCAGGAGAAGCAGGCGGTCATCCCGTCCGTGGTCCATGTCGACGGGACCGCCCGCGTCCAGACGGTCACGCGTGCGGACAACGGTCGCTACCGAGAACTCATCGAGTGGTTCCACCGCATCACCGACGTGCCCGTCGTGCTGAACACCTCGTTCAACGACCGCGGCGAGCCGATCGTCGAGACGCCGGAACAGGCGCTCGCCTTCTTCGGCCCCAGCCGCCTCGACCACTTGATCATCGAGGATTACGTGGTGGCTCACAGCGAGCCGGAGCTCGCCGCCGCGCTCGCCTTGCTCGACCCCCCGGCCGCCGACGGCCGGGCAGCACGGTAGGGAGGACCAACTGTGCCAACCGACGGTGGCGACAGGCCGCTTCGCTACGAACCGCTCCGGGGCCTCGCCCTCTGGGGCACCGAAGAGGAAGCAGCGGTGTCGGCGGTGGTCCGCGCGCGATCGCCCTTCCGCTACTACGGCCCGGACCTGCTCGGCCGGGCCCAGGCGTTCGAGGAGGCCTTCGCGGAGCGGATCGGCACCCCGTACGCCGTCGGGGTGAGTTCCGGCACCGCCGCCCTCGCCTGCGGTCTCGTCGGGCTCGGGCTGCCCGCCGGGGCCGAGGTGATCGTGCCCGCGGTGACGTTCGTCGGCTGCCCCAACGCGGTCAGCTGGGCGCGAGGCGTCCCGGTCTTCGCCGAGGTGGACGACACGCTCACGCTCGACCCCGCGTCGCTGGAGGAACGGCTGACCGACCGGACGTACGCGATCATGCCGGTGCATCTCGCGAACGTGGCGGCGGACATGGAGCCGATCATGGACTTCGCCCGCCGGCACGGGCTCCGGGTGCTGGAGGACGCCGCGCAGGCGGCGGGCGTGCGCTACCGGGGTCGCTCGGCCGGGGCCTGGGGCGACGCGGGGGCCTTCTCGTTCCAGCTCGAGAAGAACATCACCGCGGGAGAGGGTGGCGCGGTCACGACCGCGGACCCGGTGGTCCACGATCGGGTCCTGCGCTACCAGGACCAGGGTGGGCAGTTCAGCACGTCGAGCGGCCAGGTGCGCGGCGAGGGTGCCTCCGAACCGTTCCTGGGGGTCAACCTCAGGATGACCGAACTGGAGGGCGCGCTGCTCGGCGTCCAGTTGACGCGGCTGGACACCATGCTCGACCGGCTGCGGTCGATAGCCCGTCACGTCCGGGCCGAACTGTCCGGCACGGTGGAGCACTGGCGCCGGATCCCCGACGACGAGGGCAGCGGCGGCGATGTGACCCTGTTCCTGCCCTCGCGGACGGACGCCCGTCGGCTTCTGCGCCTGCTCGCCGACGCCGGTGTCCCGGCGGCCACCCTCTACCAGGGGCAGGGTGTCTACTCCAACGCGGCGGTCCGCGACGGCCGAACCGCCTGGGGCGTCGAGTGGTCCCGGCCCGCCCGATGCCAGCGCAGCGAGCAGTTCGCTGGCCGGTCGGTCACCGTCACGCTCGGCGCGACCATGACCGACGCGGACGTGGACTGGCTCGTGGCGACCCTGCGCAAGTCCTATGAGGAGTGCCGGGCGGGTGGCCGATGAGCGCCGCCACCCGTGACCTTGCCGAGGTGCGTCTGCACGGTGCCGGGACCGGGCCCTTCCCGCTCTCCTGGGGGCAGGGCAACATGTGGGAGAGCATCCTCGCGCTCGGCCCGGAGGCGAGCAGGTTCAATCTGTACGAGACCTTTCCGCTGAACCGGTCGCCCGGCGTCGGCGAGGCCGTCTCCCTGCTGGACCGCTGCCTGAACCGGTTCGACGCATTCCGCCTGGTGTTCGACGCGTCCCGGGCCCAGGAGTCCTTCCACACCGAGGTCCGCCTCGCGGTGCCGGTGAGCGAGTTGCCGCCCGGCCCCGTGGACCCTTACACAGTGGACGCGGCCGCGCTGAGCACAGGCCCCTTCGACCTGCGCGAGCCGCCGATCCGTGTCGGGCTCCTCCATCGCGGCGGCCGGGTCACCCACGCCTCACTGGTCCTGTCCCACCTGCCGTTCGACGGCGCGTCGTTCGAGATCGTCAAACGGCATGTGACAGCCGCCCTGGAGGGGTGCGAGCCGTCCGCTCCCGGCCTCTCGACCGGAGAACTGCTGCGGTACGAGTCCTCCGAGGCTGGCGTCCGCAGGAGCGACGCCGTCATCGGGCGCTGGGTCGCCGCCGCCCGCAGCCTGCCGCCCGGGCGGGGTCTCATGCCGACGACACCTGGCTCGTACTCCGTGACCGCCCTGCGTTCGGATGCGGTCGCGATCGCCGCGCAGGTCCTCGCGCGAAGGCTTAACGTCAGCACGACGAGTGTCGTGCTGGCCGGGCTGAGCCAGGTGATCACCCGCGACGTCGATCCGGGGCTCGGCAGCATGCTCATGGTGTGCAACAACCGGTGGCAGCGGCAGTTGGGCGACTTCGCCGGGCAGACCCTCGGCAACGGGCTGCTCCGGCTTCCTCGTGAGGATGACAGGATCGACTTCCCCGCCTACCTCAAGGCGGTCCACCTGCGCGCCGTCCTGGCCTACCGCCACGCCCGCTACGACAGCCTCGCCTGGCGGCGGACGCTCACCTCGCTGGCGGCGCGGGGCGAGTCCGCCGACTTCACGTACTACTTCAACGACGTCCGAATGCAGCGTGGGACGTGGGACGGTCTGGAGGACCGAGCCGGTGAACTGAGCAATCTGCGTGAAAGGACCGAGCCGATCCGGGTCGTGGCACGGCGGGACCGCAGCGACGCAACCCTGTTCGCCAACCTGCACGACGGCGGGCGTACCTGTGTCGTCGACATCGTGTGCGACGACGACCGCGTCCCGCCGGACCAGGCCGCGGCGGTCCTCGCGTCCCTGCAGGACCTGCTGGTGGAAGCCGCGGCGGGCTCCTGAACGGCGGCGCGGCGTAGTGACACCTGTTTCTCGCACAGAACGGACAACGGAGGCGATGGCGTGAACGACAGTCGGACCGAACCTGCGGTACGCCTGTACGACAGGCCGTACGGGCGGCAGGAGATCCTGGCGCTCAACACCGAACTCACCGTCAAGATCATCACCGTGGATCCCGGCGGCCAGGTGAGCCTGCACCGCCACGAGAAGCGCGACGAGTGGTGGACGATCCTCGACGGCCCGATGAACGTCGAAGTCGGCGACCGGGCGTGGGCTGCGGCCCCCGGCGAGCGAGTTTGGATCCCCCGGGGCACCGCGCACCGTGTCGGCAACGCCGGCGCCGAGCCCGGCCGGCTCCTGGAGATGGCATTCGGGCTGTTCGACGAGGACGACATCGAGCGGCTCGCCGGCGACTACACGACCTGCCGGTGAGCGCCCTCGCCATGGGAGAGACGGGGGCGCCGTGCCGCCATTGCTGAGCATCGTCGTTCCGATCTTCGACGTCGAGCGTTACCTGCACGCCTGCCTGACGTCGCTGACCGGCCAGACCCTGACCGATCTCGAGATCGTCGTCGTCGATGACGGGTCGGTCGACACCGGCGGCGACATCGCGCGGGCGTGGACCCGCAAGGACCCGCGGATCCGTATCGTCGAGCAGCCCAACACCGGGCTGAGCGCTGCCCGCAACACCGGGGTCCGCGCGGCGAACGGCACCTACCTGGCCTTCTGCGACGGCGACGACGTGGTGCCGGAGGGCGCCTACGCCGCGCTCGTCGGCTCACTGGAGGAGACGGGTTCCGACATGGTGAGCGGTGACGTCCGCCGCCTCGACAGCGGCGGGGTCCGCCCGCATCCCGGCTATGAGGACACCTTCTCCCGCGCCCGACGCCGCACCCACATCCGGCGGCACACCGCGCTGGTGCGGGACCGCATGGTGTGGAACAAGGTCTTCCGCCGCTCGTTCTGGGACGCGAGGAAGCTGACGTTCTCCCTCCCCGCGTACGAGGACGCACCGGTGATGATCCGGGCCCACATCGAGGCCACGGCCGTCGACGTGCTGCCCGAGGTCGTCTATCTCTGGCGCATCCGCGAGGCCGGGGCACCGTCGATCACCCAGCGCCGCGACGATCCCGCGAACCTGGCCGCCTGTATGCGCATGGTGGTCGACACCTTCGACGTCATCACCGCGCAGGCGCGCGACCTCGTCCCCGCGTACGTCGAGGACATGTGCCACAACGACATCCAGGACGCGATCCGCGCGCTGCACCTGCACGACGAGACCGCACTCGGCGAGGTGTTGTCCCTCGCCCGTTCCTTCGTCGCGCGGGTGCCGCCGGACCTCATCGCCGCACTGCCCGCCGAGGACCGGCGGCTGATGCACCTCCTCCACGGCGGAGACCTGGAGCGCGCCCGGCAACTGGTGGACCCGCCCCCGAGCGTGACCCTCGCCAAGGAGAGCCGATGAACGCCGGGTCCCTGCCTCCGCCGGCAGGATCTCCTTCCCGGGAGCCGGTCGACGTGAGATGGGATCTGAGCTCCATCGCGGCGGTCCTGCTGGACATGGACGGGACGCTTGTCGATTCGGACAAGGCGATCGCGCAGGCGTGGACGGCCTGGGCGATCGAGCACCGTGTCGTACCGGCGGCCGCGCTGGCGATCTCGCACGGAACTCCGACCAGCGACGTGGTCCGTGCCCTGCTGCCCGGCCTCGACGAGACGGAGGTGATCAGGTCGGTGCGGCGGCAGTGGGCGCTGCAGTACGACGATCTCTCCGATGTCTCCGCCCTGAGCGGCGCCCATCGACTGCTCTCCACCCTGAGGCGTCTCGACCTGCCGTGGGCGGTGGTGACCAACGCGGATGCCACGCTGGCGGCGGCGCGTCTCGGCGCGGCCGGCATCGCGGCGCCACTTCTCATCACCGCGGATGACGTCATCGCCGGTAAACCCGACCCGGAGGGCTACCTGGCGGCAGCCGGCCGACTCGGCGTTCCGAGTTCTGCCTGTCTGGTGGTCGAGGACTCGCCGGCCGGTCTGGCCGCGGGACGGGCAGCGGGAATGCGCACCGCGGGCCTGCGGGGAATCGACGCCGACATCCCGCTAACGAACCTGGAGCAACTCGCCGATCTGCTGCGTTCCCGCGACGCGACTGGGTGATCGATCGGTGGTATCTCCCGCCGCCAGCCCGCGCCGGCCACGAGCCAGCGGTGCGAAGCGGCGGGAGATCCATCGACGATGACCTGTCCGATGCGGAGCTGTCCTCGGGCTATCCGCGTTTACGCAGGGCGAAGACGCCCCAGCCGAGATACTCGCGCCGATAGCGCACGTGCCGTACCGGATCGGTATCCAGCTCGGCGCGTAGCCGCGGGGCCAGCTTATCGTCCGGGTTGGCGTCCAACCAGGTCCGGATGTTCAGCCAATGCGCGGCCGCATATCGATCCCAGGAGTCCTGACTGGCCAGCACCATCTCGACCAGATCCCAGCCGAGGTCGTCACCGAAGTGGGCGACCAGCTCCGGCAGCGACCGGAAGTCATCGCGGGTCTGCGCGTGGCACGCCTCCACGGTCTGCTGGTCGGGCGGGTCCAGCCGCCAGTACGGCTCGCCGATCAGCAGCATGCCGCCGGGACGCAAGCTGCGCTCCAGGATCTCGATGGTGCCGGCGACACCGCCGCCGATCCAGGTGGCGCCGAGGCAGGCGGCCACGTCAGCCGGTTCCGGCGCGACGAAACCGGCCGCGTCGCCGTGGACGAACTCCACCGGAAGGCCGGCGGAATACTCCCGCGCCTCCGCTACGAACGCGGTGCTGATGTCCACGCCGATGCCCCGGATGCCATGCGCCAAGTGCCAGCTGCGGAGCAGTTCACCCTTGCCGCAGCACAGGTCGACGAGGCGATCGCCGGCCCGCAGCTTGATAGCTTGCCCGAGGGTCGCCAGGTTCGCGGGCGAGAACGGGTTGAGAATGCGAAGGTCACCCTCGCGGATGACGTGGTGACGAGGAAGGTCCATGCCGAAGTGTCCTGTCTGAGGTCGTTGCGAACGCGAAGGTCGTCAAGGAATCGCTACGCAGCGGCATCAAATGCACCCACTCTCTAGACAGGATTCGCGACACACTAGATCGAGTTCGGAAGGTCCGGCAACCGAGATCGGGCGAGATTCCGCCGCTGAGGCGGTGACGCGTCGGCCCAGCACCGCGTCCCCCGCCTGAGTTGTGCCCGTCACCGGCCGCGGCCGGCCTTGGTGAGGCTGACGTGTGCCGCGCTCACCACGCGGTCCACCGTGATGCCGAAGTGCTCGAACAACAAGCGGTAAGGAGCGCTGGCACCGTACCGATCGACGCTGATGATCTCGCCGTCCCCGCCGACGAACTCGTGCCAGCCCAGGGCGGCACCGGCTTCGACGGACACCCGGGCCCGGACGCTCGGTGGCAGGACGGAGTGGCGGTACGTCTCGTCCTGCTCCCGGAACCACTCGACACATGGCATCGACACCACACGGACCGAGATGTCCGCGGCGGCGAGCCTCTCGGCCGCCGCTACCGCCAGCTGCACCTCTGACCCGGTGGCGACCAGAATGACGTGGGGGTTGCCGTCGGCCGCGTCGAGCAGGACGTAGCCGCCGTTGGCCACGCCCTCAGCCGACGCGAACCGTGAACGGTCGAGGACGGGAAGGTTCTGCCGGGACAGCACCATACCGGCCGGCCGCCGGGAACGCTCGAGAACCGTACGCCAGGCGACCACGGTCTCGTTCGCGTCGGCGGGCCGGACGACGTCCAGACCCGGGATCGCCCGCAGCGCCGCGAGGTGCTCGACCGGCTGGTGCGTCGGGCCGTCCTCGCCGATGCCGATCGAGTCGTGGGTCCACACGTAGGTCACCGGCAGTTCCATCAGCGCCGCAAGCCGGACCGGCGGGCGCATGTAGTCGGAGAAGGCCAGGAAGGTCCCGCCGTAGGCCCGGAATCCGTAGAGCGCGAATCCGTTGAGGATCGCGCCCATGGCGTGCTCGCGCACGCCGAAATGCAGATTGCGGCCGTACGGCGAGCCGCTCAACGCTTCGGGCAGGAAGCTGTCGGCCCCCCGGATGGTGGTGCAGTTGTTCTCGCCGAGATCGGCCGAGCCGCCCCACAGCTCGGGCAGGACACCGGCAAGCGCGTTGAGCACCTCGCCGGAGGAGCGGCGGGTCGAGACCTCGGTGCCCGCGGCGAACGCCGGCAACCCGGCCGTCCAGTCCCGGGGCAGTAGCCCCGCCGAGACACGGTCCCATTGCGCCGCGGCTTCCGGCAACTCGGCGCGCCACTTGTCGAAGCGGGCGTTCCAGTCGGTACGCGACCGGAAGCCACGCTCCTTGACCCGGCGGGCGTGAGCGAGCACGGCGCCGGGCACGTCGAAGGTCCTGTCCTCGGCGAGCCCGAGCCGGCGCTTGGTGGCGGCCACCTCGCCGGGTCCCAGCGGGCCGCCGTGCGATGCGGCGGTTCCCTGTACGCCCGGCGCGGGCCAGCCGATCACCGATCGCGCGACGATGAGCGACGGGCGCCCGGCTTCGTCACGCGCCGCCTGCATCGCCATGGCGAGGGCGGGGATGTCGTTGATGTCGGCGACGCACTGCACGTGCCAGCCGTACGACTCGTAGCGCGCGGCGACGTCTTCGCTGAAGGCGAGGGCCGTGTCGCCTTCGGTCGAGATGCGGTTGTCGTCGTAGAGTACGACGAGATTGCCCAGCCGCTGGTGGCCGGCGAGCGAGGACGCCTCGCTCGTGACGCCCTCGTGCATGTCGCCGTCGGAGGCGAAAACCCACACCGTGTGGTCGAACACCGAGGTACCGGCCGGCGCCTCCGGGTCGAACAGGCCGCGCCGTTTCCGGGCGGCCATCGCCATACCGACGGAGGTGGCGAATCCCTGGCCGAGGGGGCCGGTCGTCATCTCGACCCCGGCCGTGCGGCCACGCTCCGGATGGGAGGGCACCGCCGAGTCCCACTGCCGCAAGCGTGCGAGGTCCTCGATCGTGATTCCGTATCCGGACAGGTAGAGCTGCACGTACAGGGCCAGGCTCGCATGACCGCAGGAAAGCACGAACCGGTCCCTGCCCTCCCAGTCCGGGTCACCGGGATCGTGCCTGAGAAAACGCTGGAAGAGCAGGTATGCCGCCGGCGCGAGCGCCATCGCCGTCCCGGGGTGTCCGCCGCCGGCGTGCTCGACGGCGTCGATGGTGAGGGCCCTGCTGACCGCCACGGCCTTCTCGTCAAGGTCGGACCAGGGGAAGGCGTGCGTAGCGCTCAAGGGGTGGTTCTCCCTTCGGCGATCGCTGGCGACAGCCTCCGCACAAGGGGGGCCGTCGAGCCGATCGAGGAGGTACAAGCCTGAACATGAGACATCGACAACGATCTCCACCGTACCAGAGCGTGACGGGCCGGTTGGCCATCGCTGCATCATCGTGGCCGCCATGGCCATGCTCCGCCGCGGCGGCCTCTGCCCGTCGCCACCCGGACGATCACGAGAACCGACCCACGAGAACGTCAGAAGACCCCTAGTAACTTGGGAGGCGCCCGGCCCTGTGTCTAACATGGATCTTCGACGTGACGGGTCGCCCCGGGCGGGCCGGTTCGACAGAGGGGTTCAACCAGTGCCGCAGATCGATCCGCCGCGGCGGCGCCGGGTGTCGATGGCAGACGTTGCCCGGCTCGCTGGAGTCTCCACACAGACCGTTTCTCGCGTCTCCACTGGCTATAGCGGCGTCGACGGCAGCACCCGGCGACAGGTGCTCGCCGCCATGAAAGAGCTGGGTTATCGACCTAACGGTGCTGCGCGGGCTCTCAAACACGGCGAGTTCAAAACCCTCGGCGTGATGCTGGGCAGCCTTGCCGACACCGGCAGCGGCCGCATTCTTGAATCAATCGCCGCTCAGGCCGTGCTCGCAGGCTATGCGATCACCTTGATCCCGGTGCAGGCACCCACCCGCAGCGGCTTTATCGGCGCCTTCACTCGCTTCGACGAGCTGGCGGTTGACGGGATCATCATCCTGATGAAGGCTCAGCTGCTCGACGAGGTGGGGATGGCGTTACCGCCCACCTTGCCCCATGTCGTCGTGGTCGACTCCGACATCTCCCATCGCTACAGCACGGTGGATAGCGACCATGCGGAGGGCGTCCGCCTGGCCGTCCGCCATCTGCTGAAGTTGGGGCACCGGACGGTGTGGCACGTCAGCGGGCCTGAGCAATCGGCCGCCGCCATCCGACGGGCGGTGGCATGGCGCAGCGAGTTGGAGGCAGCGGGTCAGACGATACCTCCGCTGTTGCACGGGGACTGGTCGGCTCGATCGGGGTATGTCGCCGGCCTCGATCTGGCCGACCGGCCGGGCTGCACCGCTGTGCTCGCCGCCAACGACCAGACGGCTCTCGGTCTGCTGAAAGCTTTTCAAGAGCGAGGCAAGGATGTGCCGGAGCAGATCAGCGTCGTCGGCTTTGACGACATCCCGGAAGCCACCTCCTTCATTCCCTCGCTCACCACCGTCCGCCAGGACTTCGCCGAGGTGGGCCGCCTCTGTTTGCAGGAGATTCTGCACCAGATCCGCGGCGAAGGTTCCCGGCGGACACAGACTCTCGTGCCCGCCCAGCTCGTCGTCCGAGGCAGCACCGCTGTTAGCCGCGCCTGTGGTACCGCAACGAGTGGTTCGCCACCATCCGCATCGGCGGGCTGACGGGGGGGCACCGACGCTCCCGGCGGCGACCGCGAGCTGCTCGTGGTCGCCGCCGCCTTTAGGACCGAGGTGGTCGGATTGTACTGGTTTCGGATCTCCCGGTTACCGTATAGAGACGAGAGATCGCCAGCAACGCGACGCAGGCCGACAAGAGCTCGCCCGCTGCGAGGCTGAACCAGACACCCACCTCGCCCAGGACGGCGAGGGCAAGCACAAGGGGCAGCTTAATGATCAGCAGTGTGCCCACGGAGATCACGTATGCAGGCCGGAGATGGCCGAGCGACTGGAAGTAGGCTGATGTCAGGGGGACGACGCCAGCCACCGCTATCCCCACTGCCAGGATCCGCAGCACTTGCGCGGACTCGAGGGCGACTTCTGGCTCCTCGACGAAGATCCGGGTGAGAGGGTCCGCGAGAAGGATCAAGACGGCGCTGGCCAACACGCCGTAGCCCAGGGTCGCCCGCAGGGCAAGGGTACGGACGCGGAGCACGCGTTCAGACAGCCCACGCCCGGCGTTGTAACCGACGATCGGCTGTATGCCTTGGCTGATCCCCATCTGCGGCATAGTGATGAAGGTTTGGATGCGTGCGCAGACGGCGTATGCGGCTAAGGCGACCGTAGCGGTCGCAAGGGCTCTGTTGACCAACACGACCAGCAGCGTCGCCCCGAGCCCCGCGAGGAACGACGGCGCCCCGATTCCGATCAATTCCCTGAGGACCGCCAAGCGCGGGAGCAGATCTCGGACGCCGACCCGGTATGGCCGCGTGGACTGGCCGAAGAAGAACCACAAGCTCATCAGCGCCGACACCGTCTGGCCTCCGACGGTGCCCAGCGCCGCGCCGCGCACTCCCAGGTCGAAGCCGTAGATGAGCAGCGGATCGAGGATGATCTGCACCACCACGGCCACGACCCAAAGCGCGGTGGCGTATCGCTGGCGGCCCTCGGCGCGCACCAGGCTGGAGAAGCCCGTGTACGTCAGCGTGCCGCACAGCAGCACCACGAGATAGTCGCGGCTGTAGTCGCTGGTTCCCGCACCGGCGCCGAGCACGCCGAGCAGCGGGTCCAGGGCGATGAGCCCGGACACGGTCACGGCAATCGCGATCAGCCAGTAGATCGCGAATGCGTTACCGGCGGCCCGCGCGGCGCCGGCTGGATCGCCCGCGCCGAGCCGACGGGACACGAGAGACGCACCGCCCGCGCCCACCGTGGTCGATACCGCGCCCATGACGAGCAGCACGGGAGCGGCGAGGTTGACTGCGGCCATCGCGTCCGCGCCGACCCCGTGCGCGACGAACCAGGCGTTCGTCAGGGCGTAGAAGCCGTAGACACCGACCGACAGGGTCGTCTGGGAGCAGGTGTGCCAGAGCAGCCGTCCCAGTGGTGCGGTGCCGAGAGCAGTGGTGGCGTCGGAGGCCAGGGGCGGCTTCGCCGACTCGGTCACCTGATGGGCTCGTCGAACAGGTGCACGGCCGTGCGCAGGTGTTCCCGGGCCCAGTCGTACTGCCCGGTGTCCTGGTGCTGCCGGTACTCCGTCTCGATGATCTGCACGATCAGCAGGTGGAGGTTGTACAGCCGACGGCGTACCCGCTCGCCAGGTCTGAGCGACGTGTGCCCGTAGCCGCTCAAGAAAACGGCCGGGTCGCCGAAGGCGCTCAGCTCGTGGCCGGCGAATCCGAACTCCATCAGCGGGTCGCCGTAGAACGCCCGCTCATGGTCCACGATCGCCACGATCTCGCCGTCGCGCACCATGCAGTTTCCCGGCCACAGGTCCCAGGCGACGAAGTGGGGTTCGGTGACCTCGTCGAGGGAGTCCGCGTGTGCCGATAGGATCGCGCGAATCCGGTCGTACGCGCAGCCGAGGTCGACGTCACGCCGCTCGCCGTCGCCCAGCAACTCCTCGATCATGCGCAGGAACGTCGCACGCCACGTGGTCTCGCCCGGACCGGTCAGTGGACCGAACAGCTCGCCGTGGAGGGAGTTCAGTTCCCGGGTGATCGAGCCGAGCGCGAGGTCGTAAGCGTCGATCTGCGCCTGGGTGAGCTTGTTCCGGACAGCGTTCAGATTGTCGGCCTCGACGTAGGACATGAAGAAGTAGTCCGCGTCGCACAGCTCATGGGTCCGGTCCGCGAAATGCACGGCGGGTACGGGAACCTTGGTGTGCTCTGCGATCAGCTGGAGGGCCGTCAGCTCGGTCGCCATGGTACCGCGCTCGTAAGTCATGACCTCGACCTCGGGCGCCGGCGCGACCTTCAGAACGACCTGCTTCCCGGAGCGCAGCCGGATCCGGTAAACCGCGTTGAACAAGCCGTGACTCAGCTCGCTGAACCATTGCCCGCTGTCGGCGGGCAGCTGATGCGGGCCGTACGCCCGAGACACCATCGCGCGAAGCTTCTCGGCCGGCTGCCGGTTCTTGGTGATGCTTTCCATCTGCCCTCGCGTGATCAGCGGGTGCGTGCGCCGGTACCTGCGTACACCGGGCGGTCACGCCTCGGGAGGGGAACCCCATTGATCGAAAGATACCACTGTCGATCTCGCCCTGCGACTATCCGACTGCTACCGTCAGCGATCATCGCGACACGTTTGGCCTGTGGACCGTGAGGTATCGACACCAGCTGACGGGGGGCGCCGTGGATTTCAGCTTGTTCTATTTCGCCGATGACGGCGAGGCAGCGGGAGACCGCTACCGCTTGCTCATGGAGGGCGCACGCTTCGCGGACGAGCACGGTTTCGCGGCGGTCTGGACACCGGAACGCCATTTCCACCGGTTCGGGGGCCTGTTTCCGAACCCGGCGGTCACGGCGGCGGCGGTGGCCGCCACCACCAGCCGAGTCAAGGTGCGCGCCGGAAGCGTGGTACTTCCCCTTCATCATCCGGTCCGGGTCGCCGAGGAGTGGGCCGTGATCGACAACCTCTCCCGCGGACGGGCCGGCCTCGCACTCGCCTCCGGATGGAACCCCCAGGACTTCCTCCTCGCGCCGGAAGCGTACGCGGACCGCCGACAGCGCACCGTGGCCGCCGTCGATACCCTTCGAAGACTATGGCGCGGCGACCCGTACGAGGCCGAAACGCCCCTCAAGGTCTATCCGCCACCGGTCCAGTCCGACATCCCCCTGTGGCTCACGAGCAGCGGCAACGTCGAGACCTTCGAGGCCGCGGGGCGCGCCGGCACCGGCCTTCTCACGAACCTGCTGACGCATGACATGGATTCACTGTCGGACAAGGTCGTGAAGTACCGGCGGGCGTTCGCGGACTCCGGACGTGACGGGCGTGGCCACGTCGTCCTGATGTTGCACGCCTGCCTAGGCGACAACCTCCCCGCAGTGGAGGACCTCGTGCGCGAACCGCTGCGGCGTTACCTGATGTCCGCACTCGACCTCAACCTCCGGTCCGCCGGCCCGTCCGCGAGCGCCGCGACACCGGGGCGCCAGTCCGCCAGAGAGCGGGCGGAGTCCTGGGCCCGGACCACGTTCGCCCCGGCGGCCGTCGACAGCGCCTATCTCCGCTACCTCACGACGGACGGTCTCTTCGGCTCGGTGTCAGACGCCCTGGCGGTCGTCGACCGGGCCCGCCGGGCGGACGTCGACGAGATCGCGTGCCTCATCGACTTCGGCATTCCGGCCGAGGCGGCTCTGCATGGCCTGAACTACCTGGATGAGCTGCGCGCCGCGGCCCAGGCGGAGCACCGAATCACCAAAATAAATTTGTAGAGATCAATGTCTGATCGCCCTCCGATGTAGACACGAACGTATCCCATATGATCTCCTGATTTGCGAGTCGCGGTCCGGCCGAACGGGTCCGATCCGGGTCGGCGCAGGTGAGTTCATGGACCGCGACGGCGGGATTTGTTGCCGGCCACATCTTCGACGAACGGTGTCCAGGTAATGAGCCATCCACGCACGGCCAAAACCATTGACTCACGAGAGTTCTCGGACCTCAAGCGGACCATTGAGATTCGGTCCCGAACCAAGAGCGCCCTCGACGCGGATCCCACGTACGCGTCGCCGATCCCGGACGAGATCAGCCTGCAACTGACCTACAAATGCAATTTGCGATGCCTGCACTGCTATCAATGGAACGAGCAGGGATTTCTCCGCGAGTACAGTCACGAGATGCAACGCACCGAACTCGGCGTCGACATCATCGAGCGGGTTCTGACCGCCACCGACGACAACCGCGCCAAATTGTTCCTGTGGGGCGGCGAACCGCTCATGCATTCGAAGTTCGGCGAGGTGGCACAGCTGCTGGAGCAACATCCGCGGACCGTCACCATGTGCACGAACGGGCTCCTCATGGAGCGAAACGCGGAAAGCCTGCTGCGCATCGGTGAGAACTTGAACCTTCTGGTCAGCTTGGACGGTCTCGCCGGCGATCACGAGGCGCTGCGGGGCCGGGGCACCTTCCCACGGACCGTGCGCAACATCGAGAGGATGTTGGACCTGCAGCGCAGCGGCGATTTCCGCGGCATCGTGTCGGTCTCCTGCATGGTGAGCAACGAGACGGTGCACAACATGTACGAGTTCATGGAGTGGGCTGAGGAACTCGGCGTCCACAGCGTGTACTTCCAGTTCCCGTGGTACATCAGCGAGAGCGTCGCCGCGGAGATGGACGAGATGTACGCGCGGGAGTTCTCCTGGCTAAATCCGCCGAAGCCTGGGGAGCGGCCGACCTGGCATTCGTACACCTATCGGCTGAACCCCGAGACGATTCCAGTCCTGCGCGATTCCATGAGACGCCTGGCAGAACGGCGCTGGCGAGCGCGGATCCGCTATCAACCGCAGCTTGCCGCCGACGAGGTGGAAGATTTCGTTCTCGGCACGTCGCGTCCGGCACAGCGACGGAGTAAATGCCTCGCCGTCTCCAATCGGATGGAGGTGCACGCCGACGGGAACGTGAGCTCGTGCAAATTCTTCTCCGAGTTCATCGTGGGCGACCTGCACGAGGAGGACGTCGTTGAGCTGTGGCGGGGAGAACGGTTCCGCCGAGTACGGGAGACGCTGCGCGGCACCGGGCTTATGCCGGTGTGCTCAAAATGCATCCTGCTGTATCTGAATGGAATCTGACATGGACGAGATGGCACTTCTCAAGCAACTTCTCGCCGAAGCGGTCGGCGATGGCACACCGGCCGCCGAGATCGACGACGACGCTGACATCGTCAATGACATCGGCATCGACTCCATCCAGATGATCACCTTTCTGCTCAGCGTCGAGGACGCCCTGGACGTCAACCTCGACTTCGAGAACCTGGACCTCGCGGACCTGACCTCACTGCGCCAGTTTCACACCTTCGTGGTGTCGATGCGGGCCACGGCAGCCTGATCGTGGGTGCGCTCCGCATGGGGCCGTTCGACGCCGAGGGCTCGTGGCGTCCGGCGGACATGGCAAGCCTGCCCGGCGTGTCTGACCGGCGGGCAGCTCCCGTCGTAGCGGCGCTGGGCGAGACGCTGGCGGTGCTCTGTGAGCCGGGGGACCTGCTCGCGGCGCCGGCCGCACCGCATCCCGCCTTCACAGCGCTCCTGGCGCTCGCCGGCTTCACGGCCGAGCATCTGATCGTCCCCGAACTGTTCGGCGAGAGTCCGGCAGCCTCCACTCCCACGCCGGCACGCTGGAGCGAAATCCGAACGGCTGTAGCGGGCCTGACACTGGCCCCGTACGCAGTGCTCCGATCGACGGCAGTGTTGGGAGAGGCCCTCGGGCTGGCTGGTACACACCCGCCCTACGACACTGTGGTACGAGTGAATTCGAAGAGCTGGTCGAACGAGATCGTGCGCCGCAACGGGTGGGCAGGCGCGGGTGAGGTCGCCCACGACACCACGGAGCTACGGCGTCTGGTCACTGCCCACGGCAGCGCCGACGTCGTGGTGAAGGACCCGTACGGCGTCGCAGGCCGGGGATCGCTGGTGGTGACGTCGCCCCGAGTCCTGGACTCGATCGTGCGGCACCTCGACGCGCAAGTGGCCGCGGGGGCGTACGTGGAGGTGATCGTCCAAGCCCGATACCGCCGCCGACTCGACTTCTCAACGCATTGGGAGATCAATCCCGACGGCTCCGCCGAGCCCGGCGCGGTGGTGCAGACCGACAACCGGGACTTCACCTACGCGGGCAGCCGGCCGGCGACGGACGAGCTGCTCCGGACGCTCGACGAGACGGATCATCCCGAGATCGCCGCCACTGTCGCCGGCGAGCTGAGCAAGGACGGTTACCACGGCCCGGTCTGCATAGACGGCATGGTGATCGAGGAGGGCACGGTCGTACCCGTTCTCGAGGTCAACGCCCGGACATCGATGGGAATGATCGGACTGGCGCTCCAGGCCCGGGCCGCCTCGTGCGGCCTGCAAGCGGTACTGCGCCACCTTCCCGTACGCGTCGGCACGGCGCGCGCCTTCGAACGGCTGGCTGGTGAACTGGAGCGCGACAACCTTGCCTTCGACGGCAAAAGTCCCGGCGCCCTGCTCGTGACCGCAGGAACGCTGGTGCCTCCTCGCGGGCGGCTGTGTCTCGCCCTTTTCACCGAGCGGCCCAGCGACGAGGTCGTCCTGCTGACAGCGGTGGCCACGGCAGCCGGGCGCGCCGGAATCCGCATCTTCGGTACCGAGACGACGGGGAAGGCATCCGCATGACCACCCAGAAGTTCAAGCCCCCGGCCAAGGGCCCCTCGTGGCTGGTCATCCAGCTACTCGAACGGTGCAATCTCCGATGCACCATGTGCTACGAGTGGGGAGAGAACGGCTCGTACCTGGAGCTGTCGAAGCTCGCCGAGCTTGATGAGGATCTCCTGCTGAACACGCTGAAGGAGAGCCTCCCGGCGCGGCCCTACGTCGAGTTCTTCGGCGGCGAGCCGTTGCTCTACAAGGGCATCTGGAAGGCGATGGACCTCCTGCGCGAGGGAGGCTGCCAGCTCGTCTTCCCGACCAACGGGACAACCCTTCGCAGCCACGCGGACAGACTCGTGACCGACAGCCCCACCCGGATCTGGGTCTCGCTCGACGGTCCGGAGGAGATCAACGACCGCCAGCGCGGGCGCGGGGTATATCAGAAGGCGATGCGCGGCATCGAGGAAGTCAGCGAGCAGAAGCGCCGCACCGGTCTGCGCTATCCCGAGCTGGGCATCACGTTCCTTATCACCCCCGACAACTATCTGACCATCGAGCAGTTCTTCCGCGACGTCGACCTCTCGCATCTGGGCGCCATCAGCGTCGAGCTGCAGAGCTACGCCACGCCCGAGATGCATCGCCATTACAGCCTGGTCGCACACGACGTTTTCGGCGTGACGTCGACCCCGCACGCCGCCTCGTACGTGCGTGATCCCAAGATTTTCGCCGACGTGGACGTGGACGAGCTCGTGCGCCAGCTGCTGGCGGTCCGCAAGCTCTGCGAGGCCAACAACGTGCGCTTCTGGACCAGACCGGAGACCGTCGACACCGGCACCATCGCCGCCTACCTGGCCGCCGACTGGAGCAAGATGAACGACTTCCATCAACGGTGCGCCATACCGTGGCGGTACGCGGAGATCTCCGCGCGCGGCGAGGTGACGACCTGTCACACGTTCTACGACATCACGATCGGCAACATCCACGAGCAGAGCCTGCTCGAGATCTGGCAGGGCGACCGGGCCAAGAAGGTCCGTGACCACGTACGGAAGGAACTGTTCCCGATCTGCCCGACGTGCTCCCGCTTCTACTCCCTCGGCGCGCATCCGGTCGGTCCGCAGGGATGATCGCGATCCTCACCTCCGGGGTGGCGCTCGGGGCCTACGTGCCGGGACTTCTGCTCGCCCGCCGGCTGAACGAGTCCGGGACGGCCGCCCGCGTCGACGTCCTGGAGCGGCTGTTCCCGGGCCCGATCCGCGACCGTATACAGGTCAACAGGCGACTGTTCCACCGTGACTTCCGCCTCGCACGAGCAGCGCATGCTCTGGCCAGGGACCAGCGGAACCTCCTCGACGCCGACCTCACCGCCCGTCTGCTGGAGGAATGGACCGGCAGCGGGGTTTCCACCGTCGTCGTCTTCTCGGGTTTCTGGGCCCCGGTGGTCGACGCCTACCAGCGGACCACACTCGGGCTACGAGTCGAACGATGCCACGTCGACGCGATTCATTCTCCCTCGTTCCAGGCCGGAGGAGACATCGCCGGCGCCGGCGATGTCTGGCTGATGGACAGCCGCCGGGGAACCGTCGACATCACCATCCCGGTCTCCGGCGAGCCGGTCATCCCGTGGGCCGATCGCGAACCGAGGATGCTCGTGCACGGCGGCGGGTGGGGCATGGGCACCTTCCTCACCGACGCGCAGCGGCTCGCCCGAGGCGGCGTCCAGCTCGACGTCGTCGCCCACGAGCGCGCCGACATCACGTTTCGCGACGGCACCCGGTACTTCACGAGCGACCCCGACTGGCAGCCGTGGAGCGACGGCGGATTCCCGCCCTTCGGCGAGGTGAGAGGGGACGGGAGCGTCGGCTATCGGGCCGCGACGCGATGCCCCGCCTCCTTCGACCTCGTGCGCCAGGGCATCGCCGTGGTGAGCAAGCCTGGGGCCGGTACGCTGCTCGACTCGCTGCACGCGGCGACGCCGATGATCCTCCTGGAACCGCTCGGTGAGTGGGAGGAGCACAACGGCAGACTGTGGCAGCGAAACGGATTCGCTGTCTCCTTGGACGAGTGGTGTTCGCGGGGGCGGCCGCTCGAACTACTGGGCGACCTGCATCGCAACCTGCTGAGGGCGCGCTCGGCCACACCGTCCTACGCCGACCGGTTCCTGGAGGGGGGCGCGGTCCCCGGGGAGTCGCCAGCCCCCAGGACCAGGGGAAGGTCGCAGCGTTGAGCGCGGACCAGTGGGAACCGCATGAGATCGTCCTTCGCGGGCCCGAAGCTGGGCCTCTCCCCCTCACCTGGGGGGAGGGAAACATGTGGGAGAGCATGCTCGTTCTCGGCTCGAGCTCGGACCAGCTCAACCCGATAGGCATCTCGCGGGTCGACAGCCCGGTGCCGCTCCGGGCTGCGCTGTCACGCATCGAGCGCTACCTGACGCAGCTCGACATCCTGCGCGTCGTCTTCGATGAGAAGCGGCGGGAACAGACCTTCCGCGATCACGCCCAGGTCTCGGTCCTCGTGCGGGACATGCATGACGCGAGCGGCGCGGGCGGGCTGGAAAGAGGTGGCTTCGAGCGGTTCCGGGACGCGGGGTTCCCGACGGAGGCTTTCGAGCTGGACGCCGCCCCGATCCGGATAGGGCTGCTGCACCGCCGCGGGATCGTCACGCACATGATCCTTCTCCTGTCCCACCTGCCCTTCGACGGAGTGGCCTTCCGGCTGCTGGAGCGCCAGCTGCTCACCGCTATCGAAGGTCACGAAGTGCCCGAGCCGGGGATGCAGACCGAGACGCTGGTTCGGCATGAGCAGGCCCCGGGCAGCATCCGTCGCAGCGAGGCGGTGCTCGAGCGATGGGTCGACGCGGCGACCAGCCCGCCGGCCGGACGAGGACTGATGCCCACCACGCCCGGCGCCTACTCGGTGATCGCTCTGCGCTCCCGCGCCGCCGCCATCGCCGCGCAGGTGATCGCGCTCAGGACGGGCACGAGCACGACCAGCGTCGTCCTGGCGGCGTTGACGCGAGCTGTTCACCACGAGATCGATCGAGATCTGTCCGCGATGCTCCTGGTGTGCAACAACAGATGGCAGCCGCAGCTGACGCAGTTCATCGGCCAGACCCTGGGTAATGGGCTGCTGCGCTACTCCCGGCAAGACCTGACCGGGGAGATGACGTCCCATGTCCGGGCCGTGTACGCGCGCACCCTGAATGCCTACGCCCGCGCCCGGTACGACACGCTCCGATGGCGGGACACTCTCACCGGCCTCGCCGCCGCGGGGCTCTCCAGCGATCTCTCGTACTACTTCAACGACGTGCGGGCCATCCGGCAGGCGTGGCAAGGGCTGGAGAGCCAGGCCGGCGAGCTCGGTGGCCCGGCGGAGCGGGAGACCTCGATCGACGTGATCGAGCGGCGGGACCTGAGCGACGCGACCGTCTTCGCAAACCTGCGCGATGCAGGACCGGAGTGCCTGCTCAAGGTGGTCTGCGACGAGAAAAGGATGACGCCTGACGCGGGCGCCGCGATGCTGGCGGCACTGGAAGCCGTGCTCGTCCGAGAAGCCAAGGCCATCTGACCCGGCCACCCGCCTCAGAGAGGATCGCCAGTTGACGCCGCTGTCGAGCGTGGTCGTGCCGGTGTACGACGCCGAGCCGGACCTCGAGCCCTGTCTCGCCTCCCTGGCTCACAACGCCTGCCGGGCCTGGAGATCGTGGTGGTCGACGACGGCTCAGCCGACGGCATCCTCGGCATCGCCGGGCGGTGGGCAGCTTCCGGCATCGCCAGCTGGTCGATGATCCGTTGTTGTTGCAGGGCCCGGACCCGCCACCCCGATCGAGAGGAACGCTGATCACATGGCACTTCCCCCGGCCAGACGGGACGGTACCGCGATCGTCACCGGCGCGTCGTCCGGCATCGGCGAGGCGGTGGCACACGCCCTGGCAAGAGACGGCTACGGTGTCACGCTCGTCGCGCGTGACGTGGACAGGCTCACGAAGACCGCCGGCGAGCTGCGGGAGTACGGGGTGAACGCCGTCGTGCTGGCCGCCGACCTCGCCGATCGCGAAAGCCGTGCCGCACTGCCGGATCGCATCGGCGAACTGGGGCTTGTCACCGACATCCTCGTCAACAACGCCGGCTACTCGACACGCGGCCCCATCGCGGAGTGCGATCCGGGCGCCGAACTCGCCATGATCGAGGTCGACGCGCTGGCGGTGGCCGATCTCTGTGCGCGCTTCGTGCCCGGCATGGTCGCTCGTGGCCGCGGCGCGGTCCTCAACGTCGGGTCGACTACAGCCTTCCAGCCGGTGCCGGGTCAGGCGGCGTACGCGGCTGCCAAGTCGTTCGTGTTCTCGTACACCCGCACGCTGGCAGCCGAACTTGCCGGCACGGGCGTGACCGCTACGCTGCTGTGCCCTGGGCCTGTCGACACAGGCTTTGCGGAGGCCGCGGGCCTGGACCGGGAAGAGGCACTCCGGGCTCTGCCACGGCCCATGTGGCTGAGCGCGGAGGCCGTCGCGGAGGAGGGCGTCAAGGCGCTCGGCCGCGGCGACGTCCTCAGCATCCCCGGACGCCCCAACCAGGCGGCCGCCGTCGTCAGCACGCTGGCCACCAAGCGGCTGATAACCGATCTCCAGGCCCAGGACGCCGTCCGGTGAGAGACGGCCCCTCGCCATGGATCGTCCTGGTGGGCCGGGGCGCAGGGCGGTGGACTGTCGCGCCAACACCGAGCAGCCTCCCGGTTCCACGGCCAGACCGCCGACCGACGGACGATAGTCGACGAGGCAGCCCTGTGGCTGGCTGGTACCAGTAGACCTGACGCTGTGGGTACAACGTCGGCAGTGACGGTGTTCGACGCTGCGGGTGCCGAGAACCTCATCCGCATTGGTCACCGCCATCTCGATCGCCCCAGCGTGTGGCCTGGCCCCGGGCTGGTCTCGGGGACCGGACCTCGACGATGTTTCTCTGCGGAGTGTTCCGCGAGGATGATTGGTTGTGTTGCTGCGACTGGCCTACCTCGGTGTGACCAACGCTCTGGCCCTGCTGCGGCTGCTACCGATGAGCGACCGCGACAAGGACACCGAGAGGCGCTGTTGCATTGAGCGATCGGGTGCTGTGGTGTCGGGTTGGCCGCGTGCTCCGGCACAGTTGATCGGTGAGGTCGTCATCCCGGTCGCGTTCGTGGTTTGCTCCGTCTTCGGCGTTCGCCGGCTTCCGGTTTCCACCGGAGGTGATCGTGATGGCGGTGCGCTGGTACCTGCGCTTCAACCTGTCCTACCGCGACGTCGAGGAACTACTCGCCGAACGCGGCGTGAAGGTGGATCACGTCACCGTGTACCGGTGGGTACAGCGGTTCACCCCACTGCTGGCAGACGCTGCCCGCTTCGCTCGGCGTTCGCCGGGTGACCGCTGGTTCGTCGACGAGACCTACGTCAAGGTCAACGGTGTCTGGCGGTACGTGTACCGGGCGATCGACCAGCACGGCCAGGTCATCGACGTGCTGGTGTCCGCCCGCCGGGACGGTGCGGCGGCCCGAAGGTTCTTCACCCGCGCCCTCGCCACCCTCAAAACGGTGCCTGTCGAGGTGGTAACCGACGCCGCAGCGGTCTACCCCGCCGTGCTCGCCGACCTGATCCCGGCCGCCTGGCATCACGTCGAGCAGTACGCGAACAATCCCGTCGAGGCCGATCACAGCCGGCTCAAACACCGACTCCGATCGATGCGCGGATTACGCACCGACCGTACCGCCCAGACCATCATCGCCGGACACGCCTTCGTCCAGAACCTACACCGAGGACACTACGAACTCGCCGCCGACGAACACCCTCGACTACGAGTCACCGTCGCGTTCGCTGAACTCACCACGGCGATCTGACCACGCCACCTGGCCGGGCTGAACGCGTCTCCCGATCCAACAACGCAACGGAGCCGGCCAAGGGCCTCTCCGCCGGGCCGTGACCGTGATCTACGCCGAGCACTGCGCAAGGATGACGTGTGCTGTTTCGACTGGCGTACCTCGGCGTGACCAACACCCTCGCCCTGCTACGGCTGCTACCGATGAGCGACCGCGACAAGGACGCCGAAATCCTGGCGTTGCGGCACCAGATCATGGTGCTCGAACGGCACCTGCACGGCGAACGGGTCCGGTTCGCCCCAGCGGATCGGGCCTGGCTCGCGGCCCTGCTGCACCCGCTACCGCGAACTGCACTGAATCACCTGCGGCTACTGGTACGCCCGGAGACCGTGCTGCGCTGGCACCGCGATCTGATCGCCCACCGGCACGCCCGGAGTTCCCGGCCCCGCCGGGTCGGGCGGCCCCGAACGATCCGGTCGATCCGCCGGCTGGTCCTGCGCCTCGCCTGGGAGAACAGCACCTGGGGATACCGCAGAATCCACGGCGAACTCCTTGTGCTCGGCGTCAAGGTCGCCGCCTCCACGGTCTGGGAGATCCTCAAGGGTGCCGGTGTCGAACCGGCACCCGAGCGCACCAGCAACACCTGGGCGGTGTTCCTGCGGTCCCAAGGCCACGCGATCATCGCCGCGGACTTCCTCGAAACGACCGCCTTGACCGGCGCCAAGCTGTACGTCCTGGCCGTCATCGAACACACCACCCGCCGCATCCGGATCCTCGGCACCACCGCCCATCCGACCGCCGCCTGGGTGGCACAGACCGCCCGCAACCTGGTCATGGACCTCGAAGACACCGGCTGCCAGGTCAAATACCTGATCCGCGATCGCGACGGCAAGTATCCGGCCCTGTTCGACACCATCCTCGCCGACGCCGGCATCGACGTGGTGCTCACCGGGGTACGGATGCCCCGGATGAACGCGATCATGGAACGCTGGGTCCGGACCTGCCGCCGCGAACTCCTCGACCAGACCCTGATCCTCAACCAACGGCATCTGCTGCATGCGCTGCGCGAGTACGAAGCCTTCTACAACGAACACCGACCACACCAGGGCATCGCCAACGCCCGGCCACTGACCCCGCTGCCCGCACCCATCACCGACCCGGACCGGCTCACCCGACTCGACATCCGCCGACGCGACCGCCTCGGCGGCATCCTCCACGAGTACGAGCATGCCGCCTGAACAGCGCGGATGTACTTTTCGGCAGGTACAAGGTCGCCGCGGCTCCGGGTGCCCCGCGCGGCGGATCGGCGCTGTTGTCCGGGTTGCTGCACTGTGGACTTTGCGGCGGGCACCGCATGGTCGTGCGCTACCACAGCCCGGCCTCGCGGACCACGGTTCACGGCTACGTCTGCGCCTACCTGCCGATCAACTACGGCACCGGCGATCCGTGCCAGCACATCGCCGGTCCCGCCCTGGACGCCTACGTCACCGGCCAGGTCCTCACGGCACTCGCCCCGGCTGGGCTGGAGGTGTCGCTGTCGGCCGCTGCGCAGGCCGAAGCCGAACGCGCCACGGTGGACAAGGTGTGGCGCCAGCGCCTGGAACGGGCCCGTTACGACGCCGACCGGGCCCGCAGGCAATACCAGCTGGCCGAACCGGAGAACCGCCTCGTGGTGCGTCAGCTGGAGAAGGATTGGGAGACCGCGCTGGCCGAGGCCGATCGCCTCGACGGCGACTACCAGCGATTCCGTGACACCCGCCCCGCGACCCTGACCCCGGCCGAACGCGACGCGATCCGCACTCTGGCCGAGCATCTGCCCGCCGTCTGGCACGCACCCACCACCAGCATCGACGACCGCAAGGAGATCCTGCGCACCGTGATCGAGAAGATCACCGTCGCGGTCGTCGCCGACAGCGAACTCGTCGACGTCACGATCCGCTGGGCCGGCGGCCACGAGACCACCGGACAGGCCACCCGGCCGGTCGGACGCATGGACCAACTGTCCTACTTCCCCCGCATGCTGGCCCGCATCACCGAACTCGCCGAAGCCGGGCACAGCACCCGGCAGATCGCCGACCGGCTCAACGACGAAGGCCTGAAACCCCCGAAACGCACCACCCGATTCGGGCCCGCCCAAGTACGGCACCTGATCAACCAGCACGGCATTCGTGTGCCGACGACACGAGCCAAGCCCAGTGCCTCGGGCGTCACCGGCGCCCACGAGTGGTCGGTCACCGGTCTGGCCGCCGTCCTGGGCATGCCGACCGCCAGCGTTTATAACTGGATATACCGAGGCTGGGTCACCGCCCGGCATCACCCCGACGGCAAATACTGGATCATCACCGCCGACGACGCCGAACTCCAACGCCTACGCGAACGCCGCGCCCGACCACCGGGCTACTACACCCGAGCCCGCTGGACCCAGCCATCTGCTCAGCCCGAAGGAGACGACCCACGATGAAAGACCAACACGACTTCGGGTGCACCACGGGTGGCTCACGGAAACCCTGCACTTCATCCGCGACACCTGCTACCGCGAGGACCACTCCCGCGTACGCACCCGCTCCGGACCCCGCGTCCTGGCCTCACTACGCAACCTCGCCATCAACGCCCTACGCCTGGCCGGCCGCACCGACATCACCGAAGCCACCCGCTGGGCCAACCGCGACATGACCAGGCCATTCACCATCCTCGGCCTCACCGGATGATGTTGAAACGGCCGTGCCCCAACACACGACAGCGGATGAGTCACTACAGAGCGCGACCCACCCGCTGCCCGTGATAGGCCTCGAGGGTCAGACCGTCGAGCCATCCAACCTTCATACGCGCCGATGCAGCTACTGGGATTCCACAAAAATCCTGAACTCTTCAACCACTTCTTGAAGCGAAAGCGGATCACAGCTTGCTTCGAATGAGATACCGGTGGACTCGAAAATGATCCACTTTCTATCGCCAATTTCTCGTCTGCTCATTTTTTGGATCCTCCCCTCAGCAGAGGTTCCCGACAAGTCAATGCTGATACTCCAGCCGGGATTATCCAGAGTTTCAAGTCGGATCCCATACTCGTGTTCCCATTCGCCGTCACACTGGGCGGCGTACCAGTTCACTAGATAGTCAAAATTTCCGTCAGCAACTCGGTCGCGCAACACCACTCCCCGGAATTTCCCATGGCTGAGCCGGACGCGCATCGCCACCATTGGGCAAATTGATATGCGGCGTAGGAACTTTAGTTCCGTCCCTATTGGTATGTGTCGGACCCTGCAAATCGAATCGCTCCACCATCTCCCAGGGCGCTGGATTGCGAGGGTTCGTTTGCGGAATCCAAGTCGCCCATTTCTTGATCTGGCCGGTTCCTCTGTCGCGAAGGAACGTGGTATGAGGGCCTTCCGCATTGTAGTCAGGCCGTAGCTTGTCCCCACCAGCGTTGTGGACAAGCACCGGGATGTTTCCGGCGAGCACATAGTACGTGTGCAAATCGGTGACTGTGAGGTTGTGGACGGTGGTGTGTGGCTCCGTCCACCGTTCTACGCGGTCAATCTGGACACGGGTGCCGACATTCGTCCGCAGCCACTCCCCTGGTCGCAAGTCGGTGGCGTCCACCCACTCTCCGGTGGCGGGGACCCAGAAGGGGTGGCTGTCGGTAGCTGTTACCTCAGCCTCGTCACCGCTTTCGGACTTGATGCTCAACTTCACCAGGTGTTTGACGCCGTTGCCGACGATCTCGGCGGTGACTTCCTTCGCCCGCGTCTCACCGGTGATCGGGTCCGTGGCGACGACCTCGTCGCCCACCACGACCTCGTCGATCGCTTTGGCGGTTCCATCTGCCATCAGCACCATCGTTCCCACGGCGAAGCTGTTACATTTCTCCGCGACTACGCCGCAGGCCTTGCAGGTCTTACCTGCCCCGGCTGCCACGTTGCGGCCGAGTTTGCTCAGTGTTCCGGCGCCTTTTCCGCCGACGACAGCCTCAAGAACCATGATGAAGCCGCGTCCGACGGCCTCGTCCTTTTGGCCGCTGTTCCAGTCGTCGCGGATCGGGCCGACTGTGCCCTCCCACATTCCAGCGACTGCACCGGCGGGGTCGGCGGAAGCGTTCAAGATCACGGCCCCGGGGCCGAGGCACATCGGGTGCCAGTACTTCTTGCCGCACTCGTACATGCCTTCGATGATGTGCAATGGCGTCTTGAGGACTTCGACGGCCTGTTCGCCGGCCCCCTTGAGCACACCATTGACATCGTTGCCGCCACCGCTGCCGCCGCCGCCACCGCTGCTGCCGCTGCTGCCGCCACCGCTGCTGCCGCTGCTGCCGCCGCCGCTGCTGTCGCCGCCGCTGCCACCGCCGGGTTCATCGTCTTCGCTGCCCGGGGTTTCGGTGTCGTTGTCGGGGGTGCGGTCGGGGCACGGGGGTTCGTCCGCTCGACCGCATGGGGGAAGTAGCCCGGTGGGATCGCTGTAGGTGACCGGGTTGTTGTGGGCGTACGCGTAGCCGTTCCACTGGCTGGGATCGGTGAGGTCGAGTAGCGGGTCGACCGAGATGAAGCGGCCGGTGGTGGAGTCGTACTCGCGGGCGCCGAGGTGGGTCATTCCGGTCGGGTCAGTGGTGCCGTTGAGGAAGCCACGGTCGCTCACCCAGGCGATCGAACTAATGTCGCGGCTCGTCCCGAATGGGGTGTGTCGGCGTTTGGTGACGGCACCGGTAACCGCGTCGACGGCGGTGCCACCGGTGCCATGGTGGTCGGCTGCGGTGAAGGTGACGCCGTTGTTGGTGCGGACGGCGGTGAGGCCGCCGCCGAGGTCGATGTAGCGGGTTCCGGTCACCGCCCCGGTGCTGGTGGTGAGTTTGAGCTCTAGATTGGGCAGGTAGAGCGTGATGGAGCCGGCCTCGCGGCGCAGTAGCCGGTTGCCGTCGGCGTCGTAGGCGTAAGTGGTGGTCGTGCCGTTCTCAGTGCTGGACGCCAGCCGGTTCTCGGTATCCCAGGTCAGCGTCTGGCTGCCGGCACCGGTGGCGGTGGGCTTGGTCTTGGTGTTTCCGCCGTCGTCGTAGGTATAGGTGGCGTCGGAGGTCGTAGTGCCGACAACGGTGTTCACATTGTTCAGGCGGTTGCCGCCGGTGGCGTAGGAGTATGTCCGGAGGGTTTTCGCGGTTCCGACTCCGGTCGGATGGATGGTCTCGGTGTCGCGGTTACTGCTGTCGTCATAGGTGTAGCTGTGCCAGTAGGGTGCCGGACCGCCGGTAGATTCGGCTGATGCAGCGGTGGCGCAGGGGTCGTCACCGGTCGCCGTGGTGGTGTAGGCATCGGTGAGCCGAGCGAGATGGTCGTATGTGAAGCATTGCTGGTCCGGGGTCGCACTGGCGGGAGTGTCCAGCATCGAGACGACGTTGCCGGCGTCGTCGTAGTCGTAGGCGACGTCGGTGACATAGCTGGCGTTGGTGGAACGCAGCAGGTAGTTGCGTTTGAGTCGGTTGGTGCCGGCCTCGTACTCGAAGGTGTTCCAGGTCTTGACCGTGCCGGTTCCGGCTTCCAGTTGGCGCAGCTTGCCGGTGGTGGAGTAGAGGTAGCCGGTGGAGTAAGGGGTGTTGCCGGTGATCGCGATCGGCTGGCGTAGGGCGTCGTAGGTGACGGCGATGTTCTCGGCGGCCAGTCCACCGGCTGCGGGCAGGCTGTAGCCCGCCACCGAGCCGTCGTTGTTGTAGCTGGTGGTGAAGGCGTAGGTCTTGCTGAGGGCGCTGCTTTCTCCGGCGATGCCGTATCTGGTGGTGGTGGGCCGGTAGAAGGTGTCCCGGGTCGGATAGACCGTCGTGTAGTAGTTGGTGGCGCTTACGAAGCGGCGGCTGTAGTACAACTGCCCTGTGTAGGCGGTGTCGTACACCCATTGGGAGAGCTGTGTACTCCCCTGGTAAAGGTCGGTTTTGCGGCCGAGGTCGTCGTATTTGTGGGTGAGTGTCGTGCCCCGCCCGTCGGTGGAGGTGAGCATCCGGCCCAGGTCGTCGTAGGTGTAGGTGGAGGTGCCGGCGTCCGGGTCGGTCGCGCTGGTCTTGCGGCCTCGTTGGTCGTAGAGGTACTTCCAGGTCCGGGTGCCGGGCTCCGTCATTCCGGTCAGGCGGCCGGCGGTGTCGTAGGAGTATTCGGTGACGTCGTGTGTGCCGGTGGCCGACGGCCCGCGGTAGCGCCACAGTTCGGTGGTGTTGCCTCGGGCGTCACTGATCGTGGTGGTGGCGGCGGTGCCGTCCGGCGGGTCGACGCTGACCCGGTCTCCGCCGTAGCTGGTGGTGGTACGCCATTTCGCCGTGTCACCGACGGCGAACACCTCGATGACCTGCCGGTCGGCGCCGTCATAGGTGTAGAAGTTTTGCCCGTTGACACTGGTGGGCACCGAGTTGACGAGGGTGGCCGAGGGAGCGCCGGTGGCGTGATATGCCGCCCAGCTTTCCTTCACCTTCCCGGTGCCGTTGTAGAAGGTGTCGGTGATGAGCCGACCTCCGCCGGCGCCTTCGGCCTGGGTCTGGCGTGGCCGTAGTTGGCCGTCGAAGATCCGGTAGCTGATCGTGTAGGTGGCGTCGTTGTTGATCAGCTCGCTCTTGACCGCGGTGGGCGCGCTCTTGGAGACCAGATAGGTGTAGCGGTGGTTGGGGATGCCTGCGGCCAGCCGGCGGTCCGGCAGGTAGACCTGGGCGACCCGGCCGAGCGGATCCAGGACGACGTCGGTGCGCTTGTCGTTGGTGTCCACGCTGGCGGTGACCGTTCCCCACGCGGGGTTCAGCACGGTCTGCGCCTTGTGGCCGAGTGTGTTGATGTTCGTGATCGCGGTGGTCAGACCGGACGTCTCGGTGTGAGCGGTGGTGGTGGCGAACCCTTTCGCGTCGATGAGGCGCTCGCCACGGCCGTACTTGTCGAATTCACCGCGCTGGGTGGTGACGTAGGTGGCGGTGGTGCCGTCGTGATTTGCCAGTACTTTGGCTGTGGTCACGTCGCCGGTGACGGGGGCCGCGCCGGTCGTGGTGGTGCCGTCGTAGAGGGAGATCTGGTCTGAGAGGACCTGGGTGGCTCGGTTCGGGGTCGCCGAGCAGTTGACCGCGACCGTCTCGACCCGTGCCGGGTAGGCGAGCATCCATCTATTGGTGCTGTCGGCGTAGGTGGTGCGGGTGCATCGGTTATCGCCACCGACCGTCGTGTCGCCGAAGTCGTCGATGCGTATGACCCGGCCGTACTGTGTGCCGGCGTCAGCGTCGGTGTCAGTGTCGAAGGTGGTGACGGTCTTCGTCGTGCGCCAGCCTCCGGCAGCCAGGGCGATGTAGGTACGGGTGACGTCACTGCCGCTGTACGCGGCGTGGTCGGTGCCCCAGCTGCGGGCCCGGGTCGCGGTCCGGTACCGCCAGGGTTCGGTGACTGTCTTCGACACGACCGCTGTGCCGTTGTAGAGGATCGATTCCAGCTGTTTGCCGGAGTATTCGTCGTAGTCGGTGAAGGTCGCGCCGGTGGAGTCGGTGACGCTTGCGTCGCGGGTGCCGCCGTCGGGGTCCTTGTCGCCGTGCATGCCGCGCAGGAACGTGTAGTCGGTGCGGGTGGTCATGGTTTGGCCGTCGCCTTTACGGACCCGGACCTTCCCGTAGCCGCGCCAGTCGCCCCAGGTGAGGTATTTGCTCTCGGTGATCCCGTCGGCGTCGGTGTGGTTCCAGGCTGCGTCTTCCAGGTACTCGTACGAGGTGACCATGTCCGGGGATCCGGCGGTCAGGTCGCCGTCGGTGACTTGTTCGACCACGAACTTGTTGAACCAGTCGGTGATCGGTTCCTCGGCGCCTGGAGGGTTCCATTTCACCGGGAAGCAGCGCTTGGTGCTCTTTCCCGGGGCGGGCAGGTTCGCGGCGTCGCATTGTTGTTGGGAGTAGATGATGGACATTGTTGCGCCGGTCTCCGAGGTGACCGTTGCCAGCCGTGGCCGGGCGAGGCCGGCGATGCCGTCGCCGATAACGTCGACCCGGTTGACGCGTTGGACGGCGGTCAGGTCGACCGCGGGTAGCGCCTTCGTGCCGCCGACCTTGCCGGTGTGGACGATGGTGGTGGGCCACAGTGACCGGGAGGCGTCGCCGTTGTCGGTGAAGAGGTGGTCGATCTTCCATTCGTCGACGTCGGTGTGGCTGCTGCCGGACAGGATCTGTGTGGTGACGGTGGTGAGGCGTTTACGTGTCCAGAAGCTCGGCGATGTCTGTTCATCGGCGCATTTCTTGCTGGCAGCACAGTTGCGGTCCCAGGGCACGTCCGCCCAGCGGGTGGCGGTGTCGTCGGTCAGGTCGGCCGGGCCGCAGGCGAAGGTGCTGGTCGGGATGCAGCGCTCGGCGACGCCGAAGACGACGCGTGCGGGGGCGGTGCTGGAGTAGACCGCACCGGCGCGCTGGCCGTAGTCGATGCGTTCGAGGTAGCCGGCTCTGGTGTAGGGGGTGCCGTTGACGTCGGTGTCGCCGTTGCGGGCGTAGTGGTTGGTCTCCTTGACGTAGAAGTAGGACATGACGTTGTCGTGCGGGTCGATGACGTGGTCGAGGTTCCACCGCCATGCTTGTTGGCACCAGGAGCCGGTGTACGTGTCCTTGTGGCATTCTTCGTTGTCGTCGTCGCCGAAGACCGGCACGGTCCAGACAGAGTTGGTCTCGTCCTTGCCCGTCGTCCAGCCGGGAAGCTGGTTGAGGCCGAAGAAGTACTGGGTGCCGTCGGTGGTGGTGACTTTCCACGTCTCGCCGTTGTCGTCGTCGTTCGCCGCGCCGGTGGTCTTTTCGATCTTGGCGTTGTTGTCGGACGCGGACCGCCACTTGCCGGTGGTGTCGTCGAGGATCAGTTCGGTGGAGGTGCCGCCGAGCACCATTGTCGCGTTGTGGGTGCCCCAGCACAGGTCACCCTTGTTCTCATGGCCGTCGTCGTCGCACGACTTGTAGCGGCGCTCGATGTAGCCGGGTTCGTAGGTGAATCCGGCGCCGATCCAGGAGCCCTGGTTGTTGGTGGCGGCTGTCTGTCCGTCCATCGCCTGGGAGGAGTAGGAGAGGGCGACGTCCGGCGTGAGCGTTCCTGGAACGGGCGGCACTCGCATCGGGTAGGACCAGCTCAGCTGGCCGGAGGACAGGCCCATCGTCCACGACGACGACGTTTTCAACGGGGTCGCGTCGTAGGTGCCTTGTGCCGAGGCGTCGGCGGCGGCGACCGCGACGGTCAGTGTGGAGGCGGTGGCGGGGAGGGTCACCTGCGCCGACAGGGTCTGTTTCTCGGTGTCGTTGGTGGTCTTGAGTGGTTCCGGGGCGCATTCTGGTTTGTCCGGGGTTGCCAGGGCGCAGTCCGGCAGGCGGGAAAGGGTGAGTCGGGAGCCGTACGAACCGCCGTAGGCGCCGGCGAAGGACGAGTAGTCGACGGTGAGTTGCTGCTGTTGAGCAGGGCTGCCGGCGACTTGCAGCAGTACACCGGTGACCTTGGCGGCTCGCGCGGCGGCCCGGTCCAGTACCTCTACCTGTGCGGCGGTCTGTGCCGTGCGGGCCTGCCCGCCAGCGGCCGATGTTGCCGTGGTGACTGCGATGGACGACTTGCCGGCGGACGGCCAGGCCGCCGGGCCGGCATTGGTCACCGCCGCCGCACCAACCGGGTCGGCGGGCCGGGCCCGGCCTTTGACCGTGCCGCTGATTGTGGCGGTCCGGTCAGCGCCTTCGACGTCGGGCCGGCCGACTTCGGTCGGTGTGGCGGCGTAGGCGGGAACGGCGATCATCGTCGTCAGGAGGGTGCCGGTCAGTGCGGCGGCGAGCAGGCGCCGGGCGGAACTCTGCAGGGGCGAGTCGTTCATAGTGCGGTGTTCTCCTCACGAATCGACAGCCGCTGGATCAGGTTCTGGTCGGCAATCCCGGAGTAGATGCGGACATCGTCGACGGCCCCGGCCAGATATTCGCCGTATCCGGTCCCGGACCGTCCGCGGCCCAGTTGGAAGCCGGTCGCCGCCCACATCGACGCCACCGGTCTGCGGCCGGTAGCGGCGAGCACACCGTCGACGTATAGCCGGATCTCGCGGTCGAAGGAGTCGTAGACGACGGCCAGGAGCTGTCCGTCAGCCTCGGCGGCGACTGCGGTGTCGGTGTCGAAGACCATGGTCGTCTGCGGCTGTGCCGTGTCCGTACCTGCAACGGCGAGTTGCCACTGTCCAGATGGCGCGTCGTAGCGCACCCGAATCAGGTTGTTGTTCGCTCCGGTTGCTGCGAAGACGGTCATCGAACTGGTGGGGCTGGCGCTGGCCAGCCGGACTCGGGCCGTCATGGTGAAGCTGTCGGTGGTCGCGGTGACCGGGCCGGCGATCGACCCGTACCCGGTGGAGCCGTCGAGAACCAGGTGGCCGGAGCCGACCAGGGCCGGGTCGTCCATGAGTTCGTCGACGACCGTGTAGATGCTGCTGCCGCCGGTCAGTGTGAGTCCGGTTCCGCCGGCAGCTTCGGGGCTCACTCCGCCGGTTGCGGTCGACAACGGCCAGTAGGCGCGCCGTTTCGGCTGATTCTTGAACAGGGCAGCGATCTCGGTGGGCACGATGATCCGGTCGAATACCCGTACATCGGCCAGACCGCCGTTCCAATGAGCGGTGTAACCGGACTTGGTCAGTGCGCGGCCGATCTGGACCGAGCCGTAGGCTCGCCATGGTGAGGGACGGGCCGCAGCGGCGTACGTGTTGCCGTTGACGTAGAGCGTCATCGTTGCAGCGACTTGGTCGTAGACGCCGGCGAGGTGGGCCCACTGCCCGACGACAGGAGCCGGGCCCGTCACCCGCCAAGCGCCGAGGGACTGGATGTCGGTGACCGGGGTCGCGAAGGCCCAGGTCCGGGTCTCGGCCGAGTATCCGAGGGTGAATCCCGGTTCGCCGGAACCGTCGACCGAGACTGCTACGTGGTCGGAAGCGGTGTCGGTCAGCCGGACCCAGGCGGTGACGCTGAACCCGGAGCCGGTGTCGACCAGCCCGGTGGCTTCGGGCGTGAGGTAGGCGCCGTCGCCGCCGTTCAGGGTGGCGGCGGTGTAGGCCCCGGGGCCCTCGGCACCGAAGGTCACCCCGGTACCTGCGGCGGCGGGATGGGCAGTGGTCGCCGAGTCAGCCGCCTGGCTGGTTCCGGGGCCATCGGCGAGACGCCACGCGCCGGTCGTGGTCCGGCCGGCGGTGACGGTGAAGGGGTAGACGGCGTCGCTGCTCGTCGAGCCACTGGCGTCGATCGAGTGGACGCTGACCCAGTTGGGTCCCTCCGATGCCGGCATCAGGTTCACCGAGACCGCGCCGCCCTTGGCCGCCGGGTTCACCAGAGTCCCTTGGGCCGCGTCCTTGTTCAAGGCGTACCGGTAGGACACGACGTCGGTGGACGCGGAGCTGAAGGTGAACTTTCCGTAGACGCCGACACCGTCGGCAGTGGTGTCCTCGGTGGACGGGTAATCGGCGGAGAAGACGTCGGGCGGCAGCGGTTTGGTCTTGTCGAGTACGAACTCGCAGCGCGTCTGGTCGCCGGACCAGCTCCAGTCCGACCAGCTCGCGACGTCGTCGGTTTTGCTGTCCTTACGGTCGCCTACTCGGGCGATCCAACCGATGGGGATGTTCTCCGGGATCGCTCCGGCAGGGATGCTGTAGGTGAAGGCTTTACCCGAGTAGTTCCACCTGGTGGTGTACGGAGGAATCTCTTTGTAGATGCCGTCCTTGGTCCAGAACACCAGAAACTCGACCTTCACCTCGGCGCGGGTGAGGCTGGTGTCGTCCGGGTCGGTGGCGACGACCGACAGCGTCGGCTCCCGGCTCGCGTACTTGCGGGTGCTGCCGAATACGCAGGCCCCACCCGGGGATGAGGTCATCTTCGATTGGAGCGGCACGTCCGGAATGGTGTTGATCTTTACTTCGAGGTATGCGTTGTCGCAGAACCGCTTCCACTGCCGGTACTCGGTCTCGTCATCGGCCCGCAGCAGGAGACTGACCGTACTCTGGTTCGCGCCCACCGCGTCGGAGACTGCGGTGGTGGCGTCGAACTCGGTGTTCTGATTGGTCGTGGTGCAACTTCTGGTCGGGTTCTTCGGGCTCTGCGTGTCCAGCAGTCCGAGCGAGCCGGGCCTGTTACTCCAGTTCGTCGCCGACGTGAAATCGCCGATGCGGTACAGGCGAACCGGCCGGGCGGTGCTGTCGTACGCATGGTAGAGCGTGACGTGGAAGGCCGCCGAGACGATCTGCTTGTTCTTGCCCAGCAGCCCTGAGGTCGACATCCGGTAGAGGACCCGTTTGACGTTGACGTCGTTGCAGGTTCCGTCGGCGATCGGGCAGTAGCCGACGCCCTCGTGTTTCGAGCCGTCGAACTTCCAGTACTCCTCGTTCGGGTACCCGCTGGCGATCATCGCCCAGGCCGTACGGCTGGCACTTTTGAGCACTGGGTCGATCACCACCGGGTAGGTGGTGTCGGCTCCGGTCAGCAGGGCCTGGTCGGGGACGAGTGTCAGTACGTCCTCGGACAGTTCCACCTCGACGTCGGCGATCTGGGATGTGCCCGCTGGTGCCGCGGACAGGGCCTCCGCGTTCGCTGCCGCCTTGGCCGAGGCCGTCTTGGTGACGCCGGCATCCCACATCCGCGGCGCCGGGGCCTCGAAGACCGCACCGCCGGCGGACTCGTCCACGGCGATGATGCCGCCCTCCGCGGTCTCGGTCATGTCGAGACCACCGGTCACCATCGGCATTTCGATGCGCTTCAATTCATCTTGCGTCGCCGCCTCTGCGGTCTTGATGACCAGCGAGTGGGAGAACCCGTCGGCGGCGGCGTGGACAACCAGGTCCACGCCGGGTAGCACCTCGGCGTAGGTGGCTGTGTCACCGGCGACGTCCGGTTCGGGCAACTTGCCGGGCCAGGAAAGACTGAGGGTCCGCCCGGCTTTGGATATGGACGCCAGCGGCCCGTCACCGCCACCGGAGATACGAAGCCCGACCACCGAACTCTTGGGCGTGAAGGAGCCGTCGCTGGCCTTCACCAGCGTCGCGTCGGTATCCACCCATGCGCCGTCGCGGAAGGTCCGCACCGGCTGGGCGTACTCGCGGGAGATCAGCGACCCGTCCGGGTGGGCAAAGGCGGACCGGGTCTCCGAACGGAACGCGGCGACCTCGACCGGCTTGCCCAGATCCGAGGCCAGCGCCCTGGCCTCGGCTTCGGTGGCACGGACGGGATCCGTCTCCGCGGCTTGTGCCGTCGCGGGAGATCCCGCCACGTCGGAGAAGGTCCAGGCCGCGTGCAGAACACCGGCCAACAGCGTCACCGCGGTCGCGGCCGCCACTCGACGGCGGACTGTCTTCGGCGCCCGCCGGGAATCGCTCTTCATCTGGTTCGCCTCGTTGTCGAGAAGTAGGAGCCGGAGCCCGGTCAGGAGACGGCTGCGCCGAACGAGGCGCCTGCCGGGATGGATGTGCTACCGGCCTGGTAGGTGGTCACCGCAGAGGTTCCCGAGGACAGGACGTTGGCCCATGGCACCCGGTGCACGGCCTGGTTCTCGGCGTATGGCGTAGCCAGGTAAAGGTGATCGGCCGAGGCGGCGAAACTGAGCCCGCGGAAGTCCTGAGCGGCCTCGGCCCCCGGCAGGCCCGCGGTGCCCGGGCGGAGGATCCGGTCCGCGTCCCCTGCTGCCCCGAGTAGGGAGAACGAGTGCACATAACCGGTGTCGGCTTTGCCAGGGGCGTCCTTGCCGGGGACGCCGACCATCAGCAGCATGGTGTCCGAGGTGGCGTAGCCGTTCGGGGTGCGGTTGACCACGAGGACCTGCTGCCCGAAGTGGTCACCGGAGGCGATGTCGTCATCGACGTTCGCCACGCTCTGTGAGTACTCGCCGAACTCGACGACGGTGCCACTCTCGTTGGCCTGGAGCACCATGACGCGGCCCGCGCTGTCATGGTCCACGCCATCCACCGTGAGATCTTCACCCGGGATGCCCACGGCGATCAGGGAACGCGGCAGCAACATGGCTCCGCTCGGGTGGTAGGCGGCCATGGAGAGTGAGGCCGCGAAGAGGTCGTTCGCCTCCGCCGCGCCCGACAGCGGCCCGTCCTGAGTGGCTGCCCGCAGCAACGTCGGAATCGGAGTCGTCGCGGTGGTCAAGGTAGTGGAGTACACCGCGACCTCGCCGGTGAAGGCACTACCCAACGCCGTCTCGCCCGGGGCTCCTACCGCGATGTGGTACGGAGTGGCAGCTACCGCGTACCCGAATCGGTCGTTCGCCTCGTACGTGGTCACCACGGAGTCGGACGTGTCGGTGTCGGGATAGCCGGCGGAGCCCTGATCGAATCCCGCCCAGGTTCCGGCATGGAGTAGGTCGACGGTACCCGCGTCGGCTGTCGTACCGAGGTCTTCGCCCGGTGCGCCCACGAGTAGGAATGGCACATTCGCCGGGGTTTTGCTGGCCGCGAGGGAGTAGCCGAACCAGTCGCCGGCCTCGGCCTCGCCCGGAACGGCACTGCTGCTCTGGTCATAGCTGATGGCGGCGGTGGCGCCCGTCAACAGTCCGGCGGGAGACCCATAAAGAAGGCAGACGGCCCCGGCATCCACCTGGGTTCCGATGTCCTCATAAGGGGCACCGACCAGAAGGTCGCTACAGCCGTCGCTGTTCGCGTCGTAGCTCGTGAGGGAGAGTCCGAACCGTTCGCCTGCCTCGTTGGCATCCGGCACACCGGCGGTGTCCTGATGGATCACCTGCACCGCTCCGGTCGCCCCGTAGAGCACCGTCACGGTGCCGGCAGCAGAAACACCAGCGGCAGCGGCTTCGGGATCCGCAGAGGCCAGATCCCTTACGCCGTCGCCGTTGAAATCGTTCTCCATCGTCCCGGCGCAGGACGCAGCGAGTGCCGGCGTCGCCGGTACGAGAAGGCCGGCGGCCAGGACGATGCCAGACGCCAGTACGGCAACGAAGCTCTGGACTGTTGGCGCACCCTGTCGATGAAGGTTGGCGGCCTCCGACAAGCGGCCGAATCGGGACATGACGAAACCACTGTGGAGCAGCAACCGGAACCCCGTGAGTGAAAGGACAACCAACCGAAGTCAGTCGATACGTGACCGGATACATACTCTTGGTAATGATCAACATCGGTCAACTCCTACAGGCCACCCCGTTACCAAACCTTTACCTTCGCCCACGAGGTGCGATCCACTCCAGACTTCAGACCCCACCAAGAGACACCCATCCGCCGCCGGGCCAGGGCTGCTGCGTAGCCGGTTGAGGCGCTGTTGAACTGCGCGTTCGACCGGGGCCATGCAGGAACGGGTGCGGCCCGACGGTGATCATGGAGTTTACGAAGACCCTGATCCCGAGAAGGACAGCTGACCAGCACTGCCATTGATTCCGGGCCGCTAACTACTGGGGAGGCCCGTACCTCGAGGACTCGATGCGCCGGCTCAACCGGGCCGCCCGTGCCGACGCCAATGCTCCGTCCCTCGCGCTGGTGGGCCCGCGGCGGGTCGACGGTCTGGATGTGGAACCGCACCCGGGCTGAACCCCGGCCAAACAGCGCAAGATCGATGCCTACGTTCGACAGCCGCGACCGCATCGCGCTCGCACCAGCCCGCTTGCGGGGCCTTCTACCGCTACCACTGTCACGACAGCGACTGCGTTGGCCACCGCCAGGGGTGCCCGACTGGGAACTGGTGACCTTCCAGCGCAACCTGGCCCGCTCCGGTGACGAGGCCCCGTACAGGGCCCTCCGAGACAAGCTCCTCGGCGAGTTGTACACCCCCGGCCGTGACGTGGCCTTCTACGTCGGCAAGCTTCAATCGCGGAATCATCTGAACCCGCGCACGCGTGCCGGGCCGAGACACCCCTGGCCTTACCGCCAATCGCGGAATGCCGGCTCGGCACACTATCGCGCCAGCCGCTCTGGCGATCAAGCCTGATTTGTGCCGTCGACGAAGCCGTCCTTGCGGCTTGGAGCACTGCCGCTAGATCATCCTAGGAGGCTAGTGTTCTCAATCTCGTCGTCTCGGGTCGGAAACACCGCGGTCGGCCGTCCTGTCTGGGCGTCACCGGCCTTTTCTGGTGCGGTCCATGACCTGACCGCCGCCCGCACCCACGGCATCATCGAGGCGTTGACCAGCGCAAACGTGATGATCTTCGCGGACAAGGGCTCTCAGGGCGCTTGTGGGAATGTGTGTACGCCGTTCAAGCGGCGCTGTTTGCGGCCGAAGTTGTCACGCCGGCTGAAGGCGGTCAACCGAGCCCACGCGAGGATCCGCGCCCGCGACGAACGGGCGATCGCCACGCTCAAGACCTGGACAATCCTCGCCAAGCTGCGCTGCTGCCCACGCCGAGCCACCGCGATGGTGCAGGCGATCCTCGTCCTGCACCACGTCGAAGCCAACCGCTACGCAGGATGGACGGTGCTCAGTCACCCCCCGCGATCGTCCGGCCGACATCGACGATCCTGCTGCTCCGGCCGGGGCCTCGGGGAAGGCACGACACGAAGCCTTCACAAGAGCTCCGCGACCGCGGTGCTGAGCCACTGAAATGTCGTACGTCGATGATTCGATCCCGTTGTGACTGCACCGACCTTCGAAGACGTCCTGACTTTCGCCGCGTCTCTGACCGATGAACCGAGCCGGGCGAGCGCCCTGGAGGAGCTGGCGTCGCGGACGCCCGCCGGCAGGGGCGGCGAGATCCTCGACCGGGCCGAGAAAATCAGCGAAGAGTACAGCCGAGGCCGGGTTCTGCACGCGCTGATCCGCTCAGGAGACTCGGCATTGGTCCCCCAGCTACTGGACAGCGCCAGCCGACTGACCCGGGCGTACGCAAGGGCGCTGGTCTTGACCGATCTGCTCCCCCACCTGGCCGAGAACGAGCGGTCACGCAGCGCCGAGGAGGTGGCCCGCCTGCTCGCACTCGTGGGAGCGTCGTCCTCGATGGGTGAGGCATACCAAGGGTTGGCCCGGTACCTGAGCCCGGAGCGGATGGCATCGCTCCTCGACACCTGGATGGCGGCCCTCCCCGGCGAGGCGGAACGCGCTGATCTCCGCTCCTCACTATCCGGAAAGCCACTCCGGCCGAACGCGCAGGCCGCCGAGACATGGGACGAGGCGGCAGCCGAGAAGCTGGCCGCGGCGCTGGACGCGGAGATCGCGCCGTACCGGCTCGGGGAGTCACTGCCCGACGAGTGGCCGGACCTCATCCTGTTAGACATCCGCCTGAACGAGATGATCTCCCGGCTGCCCGCCGATCGGCGGCCAGCAGCCGCCCGGACCGCCGTCCAGATCCGAAATGGGCACTGTCAGTTCCAGCTCGAGACGGTTCTGCCCTATCTCACTCAAGCTGAGATTCGCGACCTGATCGGATTCGTGAAACCGATCTACCTCAGCCGGGGCTTCGGTGACATCGCTGAACATCTCGACCCGGCCCACCTCCCGGAGCTTCTCGACGCGGTGATCGCGCTCGAACCAGAATGGGTGCGCGGCGAAGGGCTCATGCGCGCCGCCGGTCATCTGGGGCCGGATCTGCTGGACCGGGCCGTCGTCGCGGCCGTCGCCATCCGGGATCCGGAGCAACGGGTTCATTCACTCGCCGGGATCGTCGAGCATCTACCAGTGGATCGGCGGCCCGCGACGGTAGACGCCGCCCTGCTCGCCGCGACCGGCATCCCTTTAGCCACCGACCGGGCCTTCGCACTGGTCACACTGGCCGAAGCGCTGCCCGCCGAGGAACGCGACGAGACGCTCGCCGCAGCTTTCACCGCCATCCGCAAGGACCGGTCCGAAGGCAGATGGTTGACCCAGTTGATCCGGCTACTTCCGCCCAGCCGTCGCCGGTGACCAGGTCGGCGGCTGCCGCGCTGGGCGCCTCGGCGTCCAGTAGAACTTGGCCCGCACCGACAGCCCGACCCAGGACGGCGCCCGGAGCACCTCGCCGATGCCGGCGTCGTCGACACCGTCTACTCGGACGTGCAACCGGCGGTGACCCGACTACGTTGCTGGGCTCTGCTGAGGTTGCGGATGCCGAAAACCTCATCCGTCCTGGTCACAGCCATGTGATCACCAAGCCTTGGAGCGGCCGGTTCCCGGCGCGGATCCGGCCGGCTGAATCACGACAGTGGTCTACGTCGCGTGCTGCGCGACGATGGAGTGTGCTGTTTCGACTGGCGTACCTCGGCGTGTCCAACGCTCTGGCTCTGCTGCGGCTGCTGCCGATGAGCGACCGCGACAAGGATGCCGAAATCCTGGCGCTGCGGCACCAGATCATGGTTCTCGAACGGCACCTGCACGGCGACCGGGTCCGGTTCACCCCGGCCGACCGAGCGTGGCTGGCCGCCCTGCTGCACCCGCTGCCGCGAACCGCGCTGCGTCATCTGCGGCTGCTGGTGCGCCCGGAAACGGTGCTGCGCTGGCACCGGGATCTGATCGCCCGCCTGCATGCCCGCCGTTCCCGGCCCCACCAGGTCGGGAGACCCCAAACGATCCGGTCAATCCGCCGGCTGGTCCTGCGCCTGGCCCGCGAGAACCCCGCCTGGGGCTACCGCAGAATCCACGGCGAACTCCTCGTCCTGGGCGTGAAAGTCGCCGCCTCCACGATCTGGGAAATTCTCAAGGATGCCGGTGTCGAACCGGCACCGGAACGCACCAGCAGCACCTGGGCGGCGTTCCTGCGGTCCCAGGCCCACGCCATCATCGCCGCGGACTTCTTCGAAACGACCACCCTGACCGGTACCAAGCTGTACATCCTGGCCGTCATCGAACACACCACCCGCCGCATCCGAATCCTCGGCGTCACCGCCCATCCGACCGCAGCCTGGGTGACCCAGACCGCCCGGAACCTCGTCATGGACCTTGAAGACGCCGGATGCCAGGTCAAACACCTGATCCGCGACCGGGACGGCAAATACCCGGCCCTGTTCGACAGCGTGCTCGCCGACACCGGCATCGAAGTCGTACTCAGCGGGGTCCGGATACCCCGCATGAACTCGATCATGGAACGGTGGATCCAGTCCTGCCGCCACGAACTCCCCGACCGGACCTTGATCTTCAACCGTGCGCATCTGCTCCACGCCCTGCGCGAGTACGAACACCACCACAATCAGCACCGGCCGCACCGCGGCATCGCCAACGCCCGGCCACTGCAGTCGCTGCCCGAGCCGATCACCGAGCCCGTAACCCTCGCCCGTCTACGCATCCGCCGACACGACCGACTCGGCGGACTCCTCCACGAATACGAACATGCCGCTTGACCAGCGCGGATGGCATTATCGGCACCCGCAGGGGTGGCGCGCACCGATCGGCGGCCGGTTTCGATCGCCTGGTCCAGGTCGGTGTCGCTGCCGGTCAGGTGGTGTCTGGTGCGTAGCGAGTTCCCGAGGTCCGACAGATACCGGGCCTGGTCCGGGTCGCCGTCGCCGGTGGCGGTGACGGCCTGCTGTGCGGCGTGCACCGCGAGGTCGAGGTCCGATCGGGAGCCGGTGCGTTCGAATCGGGTCCGCAGGTAGATGCCGAGATTGGACCACCATCCGGCGCGTAGCGGGTCACTGTCGGCGGTGGCGGCCACCGCCCGGCCGGCTGCGGTCACGGCCGCGTCGCCGTACCGTAGATGGCTCTGGAACCGGGTGTTGGCGAACCTGGCGAGGTAGACGGGCATGTCCGGGTCGCCGGGGTTCGCGCTGGTGACCGCTTCGCCGGCGGTGCGGACGGCCTCGGTCAGGTCGTCGAGCGCACCGGTGTACTCGTAGCGTGTCCACAGCAGGCTGCTGAGCGTGGACAGGCGGCCGGCTCGTGCCGGGTGCCCGGCCGGGGCGGCGGCCAGGGCCAGGCGTCCGGTGCGGACTGCTTCGTGCAGGTCGGTGGCCTCTCCGGTGCGTTCGAATCTGCTGATCAGTGTCACTGACAGGTTCGCCAGGTACATGGTTCGTTGTGGGTGGTCCGGCGGTACGAGGTCGCAGACGGTGCGGAATCCGTCGACGGCGCGGTCGGCGAATCGGGGTTCGCCGGTCTCGGTGAAGGTGTCGAAGGCGGCGCTTGCGGTGGCGTTGAGTTCCGGCCAGTCGCTCATTGCAGGGCGGGGATGTCTTCGTGGATGCGGCGGTTTCCGATCAGGAACGCCGACTGCGGGGTGATCAGGTGCGAGCCGCAGCGGCCGTTCTCCAGGTCAGCGGCGGACGCCACGATGATCTGGTTCTCGGCGGGGTCGCGGCCCAGTGCGAGCAGGCGGGTGACGAGTTGCGTGGCCTGCGGGGTGTTGGTGACGATGTCGTAGACCTCGAACTGTCGCAGGGTCGGATAGTCCTTGCCCGGGGTCGGCCGTGGCCCGTCCTCCACGGCCCGGACCCGGTCGAAGCGCAGGCTCGCGGCCAGCGGGATCAGCTCGGGGTGCCCGGCCTCGGCGAGTTCCTCCCGCAGCTCGCGCAGCAGGCACTGCTCCGGGGTCTCCCGGTCGGTGGTCTTCTCATACCAGCGCAGGAAGGCCAGGCCGCGCCGGGCGGGGACGAAACCGCGCAGGTCGTGGCTCATCTCGGTGGTCCGGCCCGCCGATCGGTGTTCCACGAAGCCCATTTCGTCGAGGGCTCGGCGGGCATGGTCGTCGTATTTGACGACACCGCCGGGCGGCCCGTACGCGTTCGGCCGGTACGGGTGGTGGATCAGTACGTATCCGTCGTCGTCGCGGACCCGCAGCAGGACCGCGACCGAGAGCCGGAGTCGGCCGCCCCGCCTGGTGGTGAGCCGCAGCAGGCCGAGTCTGCGCCGGTGGTTCCAGAGCAGACCGCCGACGGCGAGGATGACGGCGGTGATGAGTCCGGCGATGATGTTACCGAGCACACGGCACCTCCGATGGTCACTGGCGGCGATGCTCTCCATCTTGATGGGTTACGTCAATGGCTGCCAGCACCTGTCCCATCTCCCGCAGCAGCCCGCTGCGGCGGCCGGCCACCCGGATCTCGTGCAGGACGCTGTCCATTCCCGGGCCGGGCCGCCGCAGCGCATCCGCGTCGAGAAGGTCACGCAACTGCTCCAGCCGGTCCGCGGCCTGCGGATCCCGGACACGCAGCACGGCCGCCGCGCCCCGCAACGCCACCTGGTGGCCCCACATCACCGCCCGGCCGTGTTCGAGCAGTTCCAGTGCCTCGGCGGGCCGGTCGGCCCGGATGGCGGCCTCCGCCGCCGTACCGGCGAGTCCTGCCTGGTCACCGAGGTGGAACTCCTGGTCGGCCCTGCGCAACCGGCGGCCCGAAAGCAACGGCAGCAACGACAGCGCCATCCGGTACGCCGAAACAGCCAGCCCCAGATCACCGGCCTGCCTGGCCGCACCACCGGCCGTGGTGGCGGCCGACAGCCGCAGCGCCGGGGCTGCCGCGGCCGACCCGGCAACCCGGACCAGTGCGGTCATCGCCTCGGTGAACCCCGGCTCCCCGCTGCCGGCCGTGAGCAGCGCCGTGGCCAGGTGCGAGGTCGCCAGTATCCGGTCCGGGCCGCTCGCGGACGCCTCCCGCAGCACGGTCACCGCACGGTCCAGCAGGCTACGGTTACCGGCCTGCCGGGCCTTCCCGGTCAGGGCGCTGCCGAGATTGCCCAGCATGCTGGGCCGGTCCCGGCTGCCTGGCGGCAGGCCGGCGAGGCCCGACTCGAAGCAGGCGGCCGCCTCGTCCAGGTCGCCGAGATCGCCGGTGGCGTAGTAGCGGCAGTGCAGGGTGACCCCCAGGTTGGAGAGGTATCCGGGGCGCTCCGGCGAGGTCTGCGGCACGCGGGCCACCGCGTCCCGGTGGGCGTCGATCGCGGCGTCCAGGTCACCGGGCCGCCCGGTCCGTTCGAAGTGCGCACGCCAGGCCAGCCCCAGGTTGTTGCGGTGCCGGGCGGCGTCCGGATGGTGCGGGGGTACGGTCGCCGACGCCTCGGCCAGGACGGTGAGGGCCGCGTCCAGGTCGAGCAGCGCACCGGAGTGATCGGCGACGGCACCCAGCACGTTGCCGAGGTTGCCGAGCATCGCGGCCCGTTCGGCGTGATCGTCGCTGAGTTCGGCGGCCCGGCGGCACGCCTCGAGTGCCGCGTCGAGGTCAAGCCGGTTGCCGGTCTCCTCGAAGCGCGAGCTCAGGGCGAGACCGAGGTTGCTCAACCGCTCGGCCAGCACCGGATGGTCGGGCGCGGTGTCCTGGACGGCTTCTTCGAGCAGGCCGATGGCGGCGGTCAGGTCGGCGGTGGTGCCGCGCTGCTCGTACCGGGTGACCCGGGCGTTACCGAGGTTCATCAGCACGTCCGCGGCGGCTGTCGTGCCGGTGGCCAGGTCGGCGGCCTGTTCGAAGGCGTCGATCGCCAGATCCAGGACGGCCAGGTCGCCCTGGAACTCGAAACGGTCGATATGGGACGTACCGTAATTGTTGTAGGTGTTTGCTCGTGCCCTCGCGTCACCCGGTAATCCGGTGGCACGCCGCAGGAGATCATGGGCGTCTTCCAGGTCGGCGGGGGCGCCGTGCCGGTCGTAGCGGGCACGCAGGAGAACGGCCGTGGTGTTGAGGATGCTGATCAGCGGCGGGTCGTCGCCGTCGAGCGCCGCGGCGGCCGCGGTGAGGGTGTCGAGCGCCTGCTGGGCGTCCGGGTCGGCGCCGGTGTGCCGGTAGCGATCCAGCAGCGCGTTGCCGAGGTTGTGCAGGGCGGCCACCAGGGTTTCGGGTCCGGCAGCGGCGACAGCCTCGCCACCGGCCTGTACCGCGCGGTCGACGTCGCCGCGTTCGCGCAGCGCCCCGGTTAGGCCGGTCAGGTAGACGGCCCGTTGTGGATCGCCGGGTTCGGCTAGGGCGGCGGCGCGAGTGAAGGCGTGTACCGCGTTGTCGAGGTCGTCGCCGGAGCCGGCGGTCAGGTGCCGACGAATCAGTGCGGTGGCGAGGTTGCTCAGCACAGCAGGGTCGTCGTCGGCAGCCTCATCGGTGAGCAGTTCGATCGCGCCGTCCAAGATCTCCGGGTCGTCCTCGTCGATCGCGATCCGAAGCAGGCGGGTGCCGTCGGTGTGGTCGGCGATCAGGCCGCGCAGGGACTCCGGTACCAGGTCGGGCCGGGATTCGTGCAGGTGGGCGTAGTAGGTCATGGCCTTCTGCAGGTCCGGCTCCCGGTCGAGGAACTGGAACCGGGCGAGGTGGAAGTGCCCGAGTGCCTGCAGCACGGGCACGCCGACCGGCTGTCCCGGGCGGATACCGGCTGCCAGCCGCACCGCCAGGGTGACGGTCTCGGGGTCGGTCACCGCGTCCCGATCGCCGGCGGAGAACCGTTCGACCGCTGCCCGCAGCCGTTGTACGGCATCGTCCATCGTCGGCCTCCCCGGTCCATGCTGCCCGTCCCAGGCCGGTGGTGCACGCACACGGTGGAGGGATTCCTCGTGCCGAAACCCGGGGAGGGTGCCGAGAATGTGGCATGCCCTCCTTGCCGGACGACCTCGAACACGCTTCAGCGTTGCTCACGCAGGCCCTGAACAGCGACAGTGCCGCGGAAGTCGAAGCGGCGATCAGCGCGCTGGTTACCGTGGCCTCTCGGATGAGCCCTCTTCATCCCGACTGGGTGAAAACCTTTGTCAGACTCGGGCAGGGCTTCATCCACCGCTATGACCTGCTCCATGAGGAGCGGGACATCGAGATGGCCTTCATGTCGCTCAAGGTCAATCTTCCTTTCGTGGCTCCATCCGATCCCGTGCGTGCTGCCCTCATCGCCACCCTTGGTATGGCATTCTGTGCCCGGTTCGACCATGCCGGTGATCCAGCCGACCTGGACGAAGCGGTGGAAGCAGGTCGGGCGAGTATCGGCGGTGTGCTACCAGCGAATCCGCTGCTCACGGAGATCGTTTGTACTCTGGCTGGCTCGTTACGGCGACGCGCGGCACTCGGTCACGATCGTGACCTCGAAGACCTCCTGGCGATCGGGGAACTCGTCCTCGCTATCGCCGAACCCGGCGATAGCGAGGTGGGGCAATACCTGAACGACTTCGCTATCGATCTCCGTTCCGGGGCCAACCGGTTCGGCCGCCCGGAACTCGGTGACAAGGCCGTCGAGGTCCTTCGCCGTGCGGTAGAAAAGACGCCGCCCGGCGACCCTCGATGGCCGCTGCGGATCAATGACCTCGGGACGGCCCTCGTTGATTGTGGAAAGCGAGTCGGCGCACTTGGCGGCATCGATGAGGCCATCAGACTGTACCGGAAATCCCTGGATCTGCTGCCAGACGTTCACGAGAACCGACCCGGGATCCTCAGCAATCTCGGTGACGGACTGTGTAAACGATACGAACTGACAGGTCTAGGGACCGATATCGACGAAGCCGTGCTCGTGGGCCGGGCTGCCGTCAGTATGTCCGATCCGCGAAAACCCGAACATGCGAAGCTACTGTCGAACCTGGGAAACTCCCTTCAGGCACGCTACCAGCACCTCGGAAAGCCGTCCGACCTGGACGACGCCGTCAGCATGCATCGGGCGGCGGTCGCCCACGCACAGACCGGCGACCCGATGCGTGGACGCCTGTTGAGCAATATGATCGGCTCGTTGCTTGACATTTACAGGTTGCGGGGTGACCGGCGGGATCTGGACGACGCCGTCACCGCTGGCCGCATCGGGGCTCGCGAGTTGCCGCCCCACCACGCCGAGCAGCCTTACCGGCTCACCAACCTGATGGGCGTCCTGAAGACTCGGTTCGCTCTGCACCGAGAACGCGACGACATCGATGAGGCGATCGCCGTCGGTGTGGAGGCGACCCGGCTGACTACCGAGCCCGATCGAGGCCGGTGCTGGTCGAACCTCGCGTTCGCCTACCACTCACGTTTCGCCGAGTTCGGTGAGCCCGGTGACTTGGACGATGCCATCCAAGCCAGCCGGACAGCGATCGAAGTAAGCCCGGTTGCGAACCCCGAGCGCCCCCAGTACGTCCTCGGCCTGGCTCAGGCCCTGTTCACCAGGTACGAGCGCACCAACACGGTGGCAGACCTCAAGGAGGCTGTGCGCCTCTGTCGTACGTCCCGCAACTGTTATCCGGCTGCCAGCGCCGCCCGGGTAGAGAGCAGCGTGCTGCTCGCCGAGATGCTGTTCAACTGGACTCGCATCACCGATAGCCGACTCCCCGTCAACGAAGCGTTCAGCATTGTGGGTGAGGCGTTAATCGACGCAGGAGCCGATGCTCACCTGCGAGCGAAACCGCTCTTCCTGCTCGGCAAACTGCATCTGCACCGTCCGGGCAGCCTCTCCGCGCTCCTGAACGGAATCTCCGAGGCCATCCGGTGCTTCGAGGAGGTCTGCGGTATCGTCACCGTCGCTGCCAAAACGCGCCTGTCCGCGGCCCAACTGTGGGGACACATAGCCATGGTGGCGGACTCTCCCGAATTGGCCGAGCGAGGATTCAAAGCAGCCATCGGCGTCCTACCCGTCGCCGCCTGGCGCGGCCTGCACCGCAGCACTCAGGAGCGGGCGTTGCAGACGAACCGTTCGCTCGCCACCGACGCGGCTGCCTGCGCACTGCGTGCCGGGCATCAGGCAAGCGCCCTTGAACTGCTCGAACGCGGGCGTGCGGTGCTCTGGTCGCAGGCTCTGGACAGCCACGTGGATCACGACGCGCTCCGAGGCAGTGCGCCTCACCTGTTCGACCGACTGCATCAGGTCCGCGCTGAACTGGAGACGGCCGGGTCCGCGATGTCAGCGCAGTAGATACTGCTAGGCGGCGGGCCAGGTCCGAGTGTTCGCGTCGCAGCGGTGACAGGCCGAGGCGCTGGTCGAGCATGCTGGTCCACAGCATGGATCGGCCGAGTTCCAGCAGGACGATCCCGGCCAGTAGGTCCGCTGGGGTCACCTTACAAAGCCGCGACGTCGGCGGCGACCGCGGCGGTGCGGCTCAGGTGTCGTTCCAGGGCGGATCACCTCTCCGGCTCCATCGGTTTGCCGGTCAGTTCGCAGTAGGGTGCTTCGCCGGCAAGGTCCCGGGACCGCAGGGCACAGACGTAGCCGGGGCAGACGTAGGTGCTTTCGTCGGCCGGGAACGGCGAGCCGACTATCTTGGCCAGCGCCTTGTCCACCGGCCCCAAGGCGTCCTTGGCGTTTCCCTGCTCCCGGCGGTCCTGACGGCGCAGCTGCTCGCGCAAGGTGAACCAGGCGGTGAGTGTCTCGTCGTCGTGGGGTTTGCTCCGCAGCTCACGAACCACGTCGTGTTGCCTGATCGCGTACGCCCGCTGCTTGATCTTGGGGTATTCGCGGCAGATCACCGCCCAGCCTTGAGCCGGGTCCGGTGGTTGTTCGTCGGCGGATCCCTCGTTCGCCATCGGACTATCTTAGAGGGCTGACGCCCCCCGTCAGCGTTCCCCGAACGGGCGTCGCGACAGGAGCGGCGCCGTGGCCGGAGACCGTGTGCACATCGACTTCGTTCCCGGGGTGGTGCCGGATCTCGACAAAGAGGGCATGGTCGAGAATGTCCTGGGGCGGCTGCCGTCGCAGGTGTGGGGTGACGGCGACCGGGCGGTCCTGGTTCTGCGGCGGTTCTCCGGCGCGGGCGGTGCGATGGTAGTGCAGATCCAGGTCGACGACGGGAACGCGACGTACCTTCAGGTTGTCAAGATCGGCCCGGCCGGGGAGATGTCCGCCGAGCACGCTGCCTTCAGCCGGCACATCGCGAAGGTGAACAACAAGATCTTCACCCAGATCCTGTACGCCACCGACCGGGACGAGGAGTTCCAGCCGGATCGGTTCGAGGCGCTGGTCTACGGCGACGCCGCACAGTTCGCGGGTGATCCGGGGGCGGCGCTGGTCACGCTGGAGGATGTCTTCGCCGACGCCTCGCGCGGCAGCACTCTCGCCGCCCGCCGAGCCGGCGAAGCGATTGAGGATCTGTTCAAGAACTTGCGGGTGTCGCTCTATCTAGGTGCGACCGGGACCGGACCGAAGGTGCCTCTGCCGAACGTGGCGGCGAGGCTAGGACCTGACCTCACACTGGAGGTTCTGCACGTCGCCGACAACCAGGGGCGGACCGTCTGGGGTGTCCTGCCGGGCGGGTCCAAGCCGATGCGCGCACGGGCCATCCGGCGGGCCGGGGCCGGCTACCCGGACGCCGAGCCGTGGGCGGGCCGCGTCGTGACCATCGACGATCTGGCGGTGGCCAGGCACGACTCCGGCGTGCGGGGCAGTATCGACACGGCGATCGTTGATCTCGGCGGCGATTTCCCGGTGCAGGACGGGACGTTTCAGGTAACGGGGTGGGCAAGGGAGACCCGGCAGGAGGCCGTCATGAAAGGCCGTCCCACTCTGTCGATCCTGCACCCGTTCGCCGCGCTGCGCGCCGCCCTCGACGTCGCGTTGGTACGGGTCGGCGGCACGGCCGTGCATGGTGACCTGAACGCCCGCAACGTGCTGCTCGTCGGCGCCGATCACGAGGATCGTGAGGGCAGCCGGCCCTACCTGATCGACTACCGGGAGTGCACCGACGAGCTGACCCTGCTGACCGACTTCGCCTGGCTGGAGATCAATCTGATGCGGGCGATCGCCGGCGACCCGCAGCCGGATGATCTGATCCGGCTGCAGCGACGGGTGACGCTGGCCGCGGCCCTGTTCCCGGAACCGGCGAACGACGACGGGCTCGATCTCACCCCGTTCGCCGATCTCGGCGGACCGGCCGGGCTGCTCTGGCCGATCCTGGTCCGGCTGCGCTGGCATGCGTACCTCTGTTATCCGGAGGTACGCCGCGGCACGTGGCTTGCCGACTATTCCCGCCATCTCGTGCTGGCCGCGCATCGCACCCTCAAATGGCCCGGCCCCGAGTCGACGGTCTCGCTGGTCACCGCCGGGGTGGCCGGTGAGTGGCTGACGCCCCGGGAGGCCTTCCGCTACTGGCCGGCCGAGGATCTGCCCGCCGTGCCCACGTTGCTCGCCGCGACGGCCCGCCGGTCGCCGCGATCGGTGGCGTTGCTGCTCGGCGCGCTGACCCGGGAAGTGGATCGCCGGGGAGTCACGGATCTGGAGGATGGGCTCACCACTGCGGCGAACACTCTGGTTGCCGTCGTCCACCGGTCGCGTGAGGGGGCAGGCCGGGAGCTGTTCATGGAGTTGTCGGTGTCCGGCGCCGATGGTGAGGCCCGACCGGCGGTCGAGCATCTGACCGGCATGGCGTACGGGATTCTGGCCGGCTCGGCCAGGTCGGGCAAGTCGGCGGTGATCCGGGAGATGGCGTTCCGGATGAGCGCGGTCGCCATCAACAGTGCGGCACTGTCCGACCGTGAACGGCATCGTCTTCCGGTGATCGTCGGCCCCGCCGGCGGCGTGACCGCGGAGATGATCGCCCGTCACGCTCCGGTCGGCGACGTGCGTCTGGTCGAGGATCTGTTGCACGCCGGTTGCCTGCACGTGCTCGCCGATGACGTCCGTGCGGCCGACGTCGCGGACTTGCGTGAGGCCTACCCGCGTACGCATCTACTGGTGACCGGCCGGGAACCGGCCACCGACAGTGAGGGCTGGCGGTTGCGGCCGCCGACGGTGCAGCAATCGATCACCTTTCTCGCCGAGTCCGCGGTCCGTCGGGGCGTCCCGCTGTCGGTGCTGCGCGACGTGCTGGCCGGGCAGGGCACCGCCCGCGTTGACGAGTTGCTTGGCACCGCCATGGGTGTCAGTCTGCTGGCCCGGTATCTGCGGCCCGGCAGCAGGCCCGGCAGCAGGCCCGGCCTGACCGACCTGCTCGACGAGTCGTTCGCCGCGCACGCGACGGCCTTGAATGCCGCCGAGAGGATCGCCGCCGACCAGGTCGACAACGGGACGACGTGGACCACCGGCGTCGAGCCGCCACTCGATCATGGGGTGATGGAACGTACCGACAAGGGCTGGTCGTTCACCCATCCGGTGTACCGGGACTACTTCGCCGGCCGTGATCCGGCCACGGCGTCCGCCCGGGCCCGCCATCTGTCGTGGCAGGAGGCGTTGCGGCTGGCCGTCGCCCGTAGCGGCGCCGAGCAGCTCGCCGCGACCGTGGTGGACGCGGTCCGGCACACCGATCCGGTGTTCGCGGCCCGGCTGCTGGCGATGACCGCCACCACCGACGAGGCGTTCGCCCGCGAGCAGGTCACGGTGCTGCTCGACGTGCGGTCCGGGCACGTCGCCCGGCGGATCGCCGCCGCGGCGTTGCGGGAACTCGGTGAACCCGGGATCGCGCTGTTGTGCGAGGTGGCCTTGGACGCCGGCCGGTCCCCGGCGGTGCGGCACGCCGCCGTCCAGCCACTGCTCGACGGCGAACCGGCCCCGGGCCCGCATCCGGTGCGGCTGGCCACGCGATTGCTCGGCGAAGACCCACAACCAGCACGATTGCGTGCGGCCGGAGTGCGGCTCGCCGTCCGGCACCGGGCCACCGGCCTGACCCTTCTCATCGCCGCGCACTGTGACGACCGGGCTCCGTGGTCGTACTGGCAAGCTGCGCACGACGGCCTGCGCTCCCTCGGGACGGTGCTCCCCCGGCCGCTCGCCGATCGGTACCGGGCCGCCGCGGCCCGGCGCCTCGACCGGCTCACCGCGTTCCTGCCCCGGCTCACCACCCGGGCTTCCTACACCAGGGCGCAGGAGGAACGCATCGCCCTGTTGAAGCTGTTGCGCGGGCGGCCCGACGTGCTGCTGGCCCACCGCAACGACTTCGAGATCGGCGGACACGTCGCCGATCTGCTGCCGGACCCGTCCACCCCCGACCCGCTCACCGCCGCCGATGTCTATCGGATCCTCGCCCTCGACCAACGCACCACAGCCGACAACGAAAGGCTGGCTTCCGCCCTGGTCGAGGTCTGGGCCGGTGACCGGTTCCAGGGCGCACGTCTGGCGCAGCGTACCCGCGAAACGCTGGAGGCCGACGGCGGCCCCGACCGGCTGCGCTGGCCGCTCCGGGCCGCGCTGGGCCGCTGTGCCCCCGACGAGGAGACCGTGGCGGCGCTGCTGCTCTCCAACGACCCGGACGACCAGACGCTGGTCGTAGCCGCATTGAGTGCGGCAGGTTTCCCCATTGACGCCTCCCCCGCACCCGGCCCAGCGCTCGACGAACCGGCCCGGCAGACCCTGCTGTCGCTACTCCCGGAACCCGGCGCTGGTTGGGCGGCCGTGGACTTCCTGCGCGCCGCGGCCACCGCCAGCCTGCACGAAGCTCTGCCGCTGGCACGGCGGCTTCTCGACGATCCCGGTCTCGGCAGAATGATCCGGCTCATCCCGCACCCGGTGTACGGTGTCCTCGAGGTTAGCGCCCGCTCGGAGGTCCTGGCCGCCACCGGATACCTGCTCACCCTTATACCAGGCGACCCACTGGTCGGGTACGTCGAAAGCCTGGGTGTCTTCGGCGGGCACCCGAGCGACGAGACCGGCCGGCTGATCGCACTGTCCTATCTCGGCCAGGCCGGGCCGGTCCTGGACGCGTTGAACGGCGCCGAGCCACGCCTGCACGCCGCGGCCCGGCGCGCAATGACGACCTGGGCCACCGGCGACCATCGCAACCCAGGTACCGCACGGGACACGATCGCCAGCCGGCTGCGCACCGGCCGACACGACCCGGCAGCCCGGTCCACCTTGCTGGAGCTGCTACGGGAACTGTCCGAACGCAGCGGGCAGCTGACCGATGTACCGGTTCACGGCCCGAGGTGACTGAACGGCGTCCACACCGTCAACGGCTCGCGTTCCCGCATGGTGCTGAGCACTTCGTGCAGCCGGTACACCGCGGCCGCCGGATCGAACGGCTGCGCGTAGACCGCCGCAGCGACCTCGGTGGCGCTATCGGTGAAGACCGTCCACAGCGTGCCGATCACATGCCGGTAGCCTGTGTAGTGCAGGGCGGCGGCCAGCGTGATCGCCTCATCGGCGAGATCAGTGCCGCCGGTCGCGGTCTTGCACGCCGACAGGAACGCGAACTCGCCCTGCTGCTCCCGGGCGCTGAGCTCGGCGATGGTCAGCGTCTCGTCGGCGAGCCGCACCCCGCCCCTGGACGGATCGTTGAGCAATTGGTAACCGTGGCAGCTGAAATGCACCCACCGGTGCTGCGGCAGCTGGGCGATCACCTGCTCCTTGGTGGCGTCCGATCCGTGCAGCGGGGTACACCTGCCGTCGAACCGTCGGATCAGCATCTCCCGTTCCTGCTCCACGCCGGGTAGCGGTTCCTCGCCGTCGGCCTCCGGGACCGTGACGACGAGCAGCCGTGACGGCGGGGCGTCCGGCAACTGCTCGCGGGCCTGGATCAGCGCCCGCAGCGTCGGCGTATACGACGACACCACCCGGTCCAGCACGGTGGGACGGTCGGGGCCGTCGGCCAGATGGTCACCGGCGGCGTGCAGCGGAAGTAGCGTCAACAGCCCGGTCGGGCACCACCACAGGCGCGGCCAGGCCGACTTCCCACCGTTACGCGGCACCGGCGGGCCGGACGGTGTCGAGACGAAACCGAGCGCGGTGAGGACCGGCTCAGTCACGGTCCGCCACAGCCAGCGCAGGATGGCCCGCAGCATCGCCTCGGCATGCTCCTCCGCCTCGGTGAACGCTGCCTTGGTCTCGTCGTCCTGCTCCCCGGCCTGTCGCCATGCGGCCCGCCGCTGCCCGGTCAACTCCAGCGCGGCCAGATACGCCAGGGTCTTCTGCTCCACATCGGCGGCGGTCAGATCCGGCAACGGACAGGTGCGCACCGCACCGTCCACGACGAGCAGCGCATCACACCGCCATTGGCTCACGTTGATCACCGCGACCGGGCCGTTCGCCGAGGCTGGCAGCAGTTTCTCCAGCGGCGGCGGGCGCAGGAAATCCTCGAACCCCGGCAGAGCGCGGACCTGCTCGACCAGCGTGTCCCACTCCCGGGTCAGCGCCATCCGCCGGTCGACCAGCCGGGAGACGTCCGTGTCCTCGGGGAACTCGCTGATGGCCACACGCCCGCCCTTCGCCGACTGCCCGATCCCGTCCATGCTTAGCGCGGACCGGGTCCGTCCACAACCGGGCGACAGGCTGGGCCTACGCTCGACCGATGACGCCGGTCGACGACGTGCGCCGCCGCCTCGAAACGTACTTCGAAGGCGTTGACCCCACGGCGCTCGACGGCGACCAGGCCCGCGACAGCGGGCGGCTGCTGCTCACCGCCGCTCTCCAGGCCCTGGGCGGCGGCGAGGTGGCCGTTGACGAGGCGGCCCTGACCCTGGCCGCGATGTTCTTCTGGTACCGATGGATCGAGGCGCCCACCGGGCACGACGACCCGGACTGTCAGACCGCCTACCGCCTCTATCGGGTGCTGCTCGCCATGGCGCCGGACACCACGGTGCCACCGGAACTGGCCGAGGCGCTGTCTGATCCGGACAACGACGAACCGATCGGGGATCTGCTGCACCACGAGGCCCGGGACCTGATCGACGGGTGCCTGCACGAATTCGACGACATCGCCGTGGAGCTGGGGATCTCGCTGGGCCGTTGCGCTGTCGCGCTCACCGCGCCGGGTACACCGGAGGCCGCCGAGCATCGCTGCAATCTGGGGTCCGGGCTGTTCGCCAGGTATCTGCATCACAACGACGGTGCTGACCTGGACGAGGCGGCCGGCATGTTCCGGGCGGCTGTCGACTCCTGGTACGGCGACGATCAGGAACAGGCCCGGTACCTGGCGAACCTCGGGGTGGTGCTGCACACCCGCTACCAGCTGAACGGCGGCGACCAGGACCTGGCCGAAGCCGTCCACCTGCATCGGCAGGCTCTGCGGCGGCAACCGGGCACCCAGAGCTATCGCTCGCAGTACGCCGCCGTCCTGCACACCCGGTACGAGATCAGCGGCCGCCGCCGCGACCTGCAACGGGCGATCGCTGGCTCCCGCGACGCCGGGCCGATCAGCCGGGTCAACCTCGCCCTGATGCTGCGGCACCGCTTCGAACTGCTCAGCGACCCCGCCGACCTGCACGACTCGATCACTCTGCTGCACGAAGCGCTCGCCGAGACCTCCCCCGGCGACCCCGACCGGGCCCGCCGCCTGTCCGCGCTCGGCTCCGGCCTCACGCTGCGGTTCACCGTGACCGACGACCCGGCCGATCTGGACACCGCCGTCGGACTGCACCGCGATGCTGTCGGCTGCGCCCGCGACAACGACCCGCACCGCCTGGATTATCGGTCGCATCTCGGGCACGCCCTGCACGACCGGTACGAGGACTCCGGCGCCGTCGCCGACTTGGAGGAGGCGCTCGTCGTGCACGCCGCCCACGGCTCCGGCCATCCCGTGCGGGCCGGGAACGCGGCGAACACGCGCACTGCACGGTTCGATCGGTTCGACCGGATCAGCGACCTGGACGAGGCACTGCGGTCGTACGTCGAAGCGGTCGATGCCCTGCCCGGCACGCACATCCATCGTGGCGCGCTGCTGAGCAACCTGGGCAGTGTGTGGTTCGAGCGTTTCCAGCGCACCCACGACCTCGCCGATCTCGCCGAGGCGATCACCGCGGACCGGGAGGCCGTGCGGTGCACGCCGTCCCGGCACATCGACCGGTCCCGGCGCCTGACCAATCTGGCCATGGCCCTGGACTCCCGCTACGCCCGCACCGGCGTGCCCACCGACCTCGACACCGCGATCGACCTGCACCGCGACGCCTGCGACAGCGCACCGCCCGCCCGTCGCCGACATCACGCATCAGCCCTGGCGATCGCCCTGCACCTGCGGTTCCATCTGTACGGACGCGACGGTGACCTGGCCGCCTGCATCGAACTGCTGCGCGACGCCGCCGGCTGCCGGCCGAACCATCAGGATCGTCCGCGACGTCAGACGCTGCTGGCCAGCGCCCTGATCACCCGGCACAGCACCGACGGTGATCCGGCCGATCTCGCCGTGGCGGTCACCCTGATCCGCGCCGCCGTCGCCGCTACCCCGCCCCAGCACGTGCAGCGGGCCGGCCGGCAGACCATGCTCGGCAGCACCCTCGCCAAGACCGGCGATCCCGCCCTGATCGACGAGGCGGTGACGGTTCTGCGGGAGGTGGCCGGTCGCACCGATGCCAGCACTCCGCCCGGCTATCGGCTACGTACGCTCGGCGATGCTCTTATGGATCGGTGGGAGGCCACATATGATGTCACCGACCTACATGCCGCGATCGGCGCCTACCGCCAGGCCATTGCCGCCACCACCGAGGCCGACCCGGACCAGGCCCTCAACCGGTACGACCTGGCCGGAGCCCTCGCCGCTCTAGCCGACGACACCGACGATCCGGTCCATCGGCGCGAAGCCGTCACCCTGTATCGGACGGCGGTCGCGCAGACGACGACCGCGGCACTGGTCCGCATCCACGCGGCCGGCGAGTGGGCGGCGCAGACCTTAGCCCTCGGCGACCCCCGCTCGGCGACCGAGGCGTTCGCCGCCGCGATCGGTCTGCTGCCAGAGGTGAGCTGGACCGGACTGGCCCGCCGCGATCAGGAACGCGTCCTGCGGACCTGGAACACCTTGGCCGCCGACACCTCGGCGGCGGCTCTGCTCGCCGACCGGCCCGGCCTGGCCGTCGAACTCGGCGACCGAGGCCGCTCCCTGCTGTGGGAGCAGCAACTGCGCCTGCGACGCGACACCCGCGACCTCACTAACCGTCATCCACGTCTGGCCGCCCGGCTCGATCACCTCAGGCAGCGACTGCTCGCCACGAACGGGTGACCGTCACGTATGGTGGGTGCGGTCCAGTTCCCGCCGTACCCGCGCCAACTGTTCCGCCAGGTCCGGCCGGATCGTACCGAGCCAGTGCAGGTCGGCGCGAGTCTCCAGCAGTTGACTCCATAGCAGGGAGCGGCCGGTCTCCAGCATGCCGATCGCTTCCCGCGGCATGCCCTGTCCCGCGGCGCAGGCTGTCCCGGAACGGGCCACCCCGGCGAACCTGGCGACCGCCGACTCCCGATCGCGATAACGGGAGCCCCGCCAGGCGAGAAGTGGTAGCAGCGCGACCGCTCTGCGCCAGCGGTCCAGGGCATCGGCTCCCGGGCGCAGTGACGCGGCGGTAGTGGCGGCATTGAACCGCACGAGCACGGTCGCGGCCGGATGCTCGGAGGCGAGATCCAGTAGCCGCAGTGCCTCGTCCTCAGCCCGTTGAGGACCCAACAGCAGCGCCTCGGCGAGATCCACCGCGATACTCGCGGCCGATTGATAGCCGGCCGGGGTCGCGGCGAAGGCCCCACGAAGGGCGGCTACCGCCGCATCACGAGAGACCGAGGATCCGGTGATGGTGAACATCGCCGTGTGTCCCCGGCCGAGGTTGTGCAGCACGTGCGCGCCGACTTCGTCCTGTCCTTCAGCGATAACCCCCAGCTCGATGATCGACTCGGCGAGCTCGGTGACGTCACCGGCTGCGACTGCGCACAACCGCTGGGCACTCGTGAGATTCACGCGGTTGATAACGCTCGGGTCGAGACGGACGGCCTCCTCCATCGCGGACCGGATCTGCCGCAGCACGTCGGGTCCCGAGCACATCGCCTCCCACGTCCGCCAAGCACCCGCGAGATCCGACCAGCAGGCAGCCGCCTTCTCCGCGCTGATTCCCGGCACGTCGACGGCCTGTTCGAGAGCATCGATGGCCCGGGTCACGTCGCCGGGAGAGTTGAAGCCCTCGGCTCGCAGCGCATAGAGCCGGGCCAAGGTAGCGAGTCGCCCGGCTATCTCGTCACCTGATGCCGGTTCCTCGCTCAGCGACTGGGCCTCGGCGATCGCATCCTCGAGGATCGCCGCACGGCCGGTGCGCTCGTAGTCGAGCCGCAGCGCCGTAACCAGGTTCGCCCGGAAACTCGAGCGGACCTCGGCATCGATGCCGGGATCGGTGGCGCCGGCCCGGAAGAGCGGGATCGCCCGGTCGAGCAGTTCCAGGCGGCCACCATCGCTGCATCGTTGCAGCAGGGCAGCGGGCAGCACTCCGAGTAGGTGGTCGGTCCTGGGATCGTGGGGATCCTCCCAGGAGTTCAGCAGCAGCAGGAACCGGTCGTCGTCCATCGCGAGAATCATGTCCGTCAGGTCGAAGTGCACTCGCCGATGGTAGGAACCCGCTCACCCCGGCTCGACCAGCCGTCAAACCTGATCGTCCGCTGACAAGACTTTCCAGGACAAGGGACGCGAATGATGCCATACTGGGCGCCGGAGCAGACGAGAAGGCGATTCCGCCGCCACTGCCGCACCTTCACCGGCTGAACCGGTGACAACGCCACTGCACCAGGGACATCTTCATCGACTCCGACGACCCTGCCATGTCGACCGCGTCGAATCGTGGATCAACGGAACCACTTCGCGCTGATTGGTTCATCTACTGCGATCGCATCGCGGCCATTGATCTCGAAGGAACCGGGCAGCGTCGACGGCCCGACGCCCGGTGACTCCAACGCAACGCCATGCGCTTCAGAATTTGACCCAAGCCAGGCGGACGTATGGCTACCTGGGCGGACAGGTTTTCGGGGGATGGATCAAATCTTCATAGACAAAATTCAAAGCTCTGACCAACATCTCCGCTGGTCAGGGCTTTTCAATGGTCGGGCTGACAGGATTTGAACCTGCGACCCCTTGCTACCAACGGCGACCGTACCGAGATTGTCATCCGTTGTCGCATACTGGCAATGAGCTGCACAAACGCAGCACATCGGTGATCATCGTATGTCACTGATTGTGGACTGCATGCCAGGGTTTTCGGGGGGTAAACGGGGGGCCGCTGCCATCCGGGGCGCCCGCATGGCTGCCGATCGGGCAGCACTGTTCCGCAACGGGTTTGATGGAGACATCAAACCCGGGGCTTGACACTCCTCAACGGCTACAACTCGCCGGTTCATTGACGCCCGATTCCGAGAATCGCTGATCGACATCGCCGATCGAAGATCCGTAGGATCGCGCGCCACGTCGGTGGGCTTGTACTCAGCCCCTTGCCAGACGTGGTCGCCGAGGAAAGTCAGCCGTGGACACGGGCACCGGAGGTACGTGTCGTGGCGTTACCGACACTTCGGAACCGCCGAGTATCTCGGATCGCGTACGATCACGCAGATGCGTCGAGTTCGATGCCTGCTCGAGGAGTTCAGATGGTCAAGCGTGCGATCGCCGACAGGCTGATCCTCGTTGACGTGGTGGATCGCTGGTTCCACCTGCAAGAGCCGACCTTCATTGACGTCGGGCAGTGCTACTGGATCGATCGCGAGACCAGCGAGTTGTGCGTGGAGCGCGGTGGCGACCGGGTGACTCGCCATGGTCGCGTGACCCGGCATGCTGGCTGGATGTGCCGTTAGTACTGCTACGGCGGCTCGTAGCTTCCGAGCGTGCTGAGTCGTTTGCGGTAGTGGGCAGTTCGGGCGCGGTGGTTGCAACGTCGTCGGAAGTTCGACCAGGCCAAGGCATGCTTGGTGGTGTTCTTCGCGGTCAGGATCAGGACGGCGAGTAGGTGTCTGATCTCTTTGACGGTCAGTGGGATCAGGCCGTCCTGGCCGTGGTCGCCGGTGGTGCCCCCTTTTCGGCTTCGCGGGCGCGGGTGATGGTCAGGAACGCGGCGGCGGCCATGGACAGGGTGATGTGGGCGTACCAGGCGTCGTAGCGGCGGAACTGGTACTGGTCCATGCCGGCCTCGTTCTTCGCGATCTGGAACGATTCCTCGACCGCCCACCTCGCGCCCGCCGTGGCCACCAGCCTGCGCAGCCGGGTGCCGCGCGGGCCGAAGCACACGTAGTACGCCAGTTCGCCGCTGCTGATGCTGCGCCGGGCCAGCACCCAGCCACGCCGGCCATGCTCGAACTCGGTGCGGATCGGGACACTCGTCCAGTCGTAGACACGCGGGCCGTGGGCGCCGTCACCGCAGGACATCCGCCGCCAGGCCCCGGCCCGGACCTTGCCGATCAACGCGTCGACGCGGGTGGTGGTGTGCAGCCCGGACGCGACCTCATGATCCTTACGGGTGGCCAGCACATAGTGAATGTCCTGCTGTTCACACCATTCGCGCAGTGCCCGGTTCTGGCCGTACGCCTCGTCGCCGGTGAACCAGGCGAACGGCACCTTCGCGTCGACCGCACGTTCCAGCATGGACCTGGCCTGCTCGGGTTTGGTGGCGAACGGGTGGCTATGACGGTTGTATTCGGCTCCACCAGGGCGGCTTGACCTGGCCCCACTCGCGAGTGACTTTCCCGCACGAATGGGTGATGGCGGCTTGAAATGGCCCCACCTGCGGTGTTGCGCTTGAAGTCCTGAGTGTGCTCGCCGTTGTTGGGGGCGCCCGTGTCGTTGACCAAGGTCGAACTGTTCCGCCGGATACGTTCTGACGCGGTGCTCGAAGAGCTCTCGATCCGGGCGCTGGCGCGTAAGCACGGGGTGCACCGCCGGTTTGTCCGGGAAGCGCTGACCTCGGCCGAGCCGACGCCGCGTCGGCAGCCGGTTCGCCGGTCGCCGCGGCTGGATCCGGTGAAGAAGACGATCGACGAGTGGCTGCGGGCGGATCTGGAAGCACCGCGCAAGCAGCGGCACACCGCTCGGCGGATCAAGGACCGGTTGGCAGAAGAGCTGAAAGCCGACGTCCCGTACTCGACGGTGCGTGACTACGTGTCGACGCGACGCCGGCAGATCGCGGCGGAAGCGGGTGCACCGGCGGACGGGTTCATCATCAGGCACAACCGGCCCGGCGCCGATGCCGAAGTCGACTTCGGTGAGGTCGTGATCTGCCTGGCCGGGATCATGACCCGCTGTCACCTGTTCGCGTTCCGGCTGGCCTACTCCGGCCTGTCGGTGCATCGCGTGACGGTGTCCTGCGGACAGGAAGCGTTCCTCGAAGGACACGAATACGCCTTCGAGCTGATCGGCGGGATCCCGGTCGGGCAGATCCGCTACGACAACTTGAGTTCGGCAGTGCGCCGGGTAGTCTTCCGGAGCCGATCAAGAATGGAAAACCCCAGGTGGGAAAGCTTCCGAGAGCACTATGGATTCACGGCTTTCTACTGCATCCCCGGGTTGGAAGGCGCTCATGAGAAGGGTGGCGTCGAAGGCCAGGTCGGCTACTACCGCCGCAACCGGCTGACCCCCGTCCCGGCCGTCGCCACCTTGGAAGAGCTGAACCAGCGGCTGGCGGTCGCCGATCTGGCCGACCGGGACCGCAAGATCCGGCTCCGGTCGAGGACCATCGGTGAGGACTTCGCCGCTGAGGCGGCGCTGCTGGCCCGGCTGCCGGCGGAGAAGTTCGGGGCTTCACTGACGCTGCGGCCGCGGGTCGATCGCGAGGCGACGGTGACCGTCCGGATGAACAACTACTCGGTCCCGGCCCGGTTCATCGGCCGCAAGCTGCAGGTCACGCTCGGCACCACCGAAGTGGTCATCGCCGACGGCCGCACCGAGATCGCCCGGCATCCCCGCCTGCCCGGACGCGGCGGCCAGCGGCTGCTGCTGGATCACTACCTGGAGATCCTGCTGCGCAAACCCGGAGCCCTCGCCGGGTCGGAAGCCCTCGACCAAGCACGCCGGGAAGGCACCTTCACCGCCGATCATGAAGCCTTCTGGGCAGCGGCGAAGGCCGCCACCAACGAGGCCACCGGCACCCGGCAACTGATCCAGGTCCTACTGCTGCACCGGCATCTGCGCGGTCAGGACGTGACCGCGGGCATCCGGGCCGCCCTGAGCGTCGGCGCCGCGACCGCTGACATCGTCGCGGTCGAAGCTCGCAAAGCCGCCCAGAACGCCGGCCCCTCACCCACGATCACGGCCGGGCCGCCGCCGGCACCACCGCCGCCACCGCCACCGCCAGCGGTCACCGAACGAACCTTGCAGCGAGTGGCGCGGTTGCCCGCCGATCATCGGCCGCCACCGGACCTAAACCGCTGGGACCAGCTGTTACACCACCGGAGAAAGGAATCATCGTGAGCCGTGTTCCTCGAGCCATGACCGAAAGCGCCGCCGACGCGGCGATCGAGACCTCCTGCCGGGTCCTGCACCTGCCCACGGTCCGCAGCCAGTTCTCCGAACTGATCACCCGCGCCGAACGTGACCAGCTCAGCTATCGAGGCATGCTCGCCGAACTGCTGATGGCCGAATGCGAGGAACGGGACCGGCGCCGTTCCCAGCGGCGGCTGCAGGCAGCGGGCTTCCCCCGCCAGAAATGGCTCAGCGACTTCGACTACACCGCCAACCCGAACATCAACCCCGGCCTGGTCAACAACCTCGCCAACTGCGACTGGGTCCGCTCCGGCCAGCCACTCTGCCTGATCGGTGACTCCGGCACCGGCAAATCACACCTGCTAATCGGCCTCGGATCAGCAGCCGCGATGGCCGGGTTCCGGGTCCGCTACACCCTCGCCGCGAAGCTGGTCAACGAACTGGTCGAAGCCGCCGACGACCGGCAACTGACCAAGACCATCGCCCGTTACGGCCGGGTCGACCTGCTCTGCATCGACGAACTCGGCTACCTCGAACTCGACCGCCGCGGCGCGGAGATGCTGTTTCAAGTCCTGACCGAACGCGAAGAGAAGAACAGCGTCGCCATCGCATCCAACGAATCCTTCTCCGGCTGGACCCGCACCTTCACCGACCCACGGCTCTGCGCAGCGATCGTCGACCGGCTCACCTTCAATGGCACGATCATCGAGACCGGCACCGACTCCTACCGACTCTCCAGAACCGCCGCGAAACAACCCGCCACCAGCAGATCCTGACCGGCACGCCACTGGACCGGCCCCGAAAGACTGAATCCGGCCCGCAGGTGGGGCCACTTCAAGCCGTGCTGGTGGAGCCGATTCAAACCGTCACACTCCTCGCGAGTGGGGCCAGGTCAAGCCGCCCTGGTGGAGCCGAATACAACCGTCATAGCCAAACGGGACGTCGTCGCCGATGTGCGCACGCCGGCACCGGTCCCGGTCGTCGGTCCAGGACTTCGGCAGGTACAACTCCCGGTCGACGTGTGCCCGCCCATGCCGGGTGTGGTAGGTCAGGAACACCCCGAGCTGGCAGTTGTCGATCTTCCCGGTCGTTCCGGTGTACTGCCTTTGAACACCGGCCGATGATCTTCCCTTCTTGATGAAGCCGGTCTCGTCAGCGACCAGCACCCCGGCCTCATCGCCGATCGCCGCCACCAGCGCGGACCGCACCTCATCACGCAGCTTGTCCCGGTCCAGACACCGGCTGACCAGCAAACCCTGCATCTTGTCCGGCGTCGCGTCACCGGCATGCTCGGCCAGACTCCAGCCACTACGCCGCTCGATCGGCGCCATCAACCCCCGCAGATACTTCCACGCCTGCCACCGGACATCCGCCCGGCTGAACCAATGCGAAAACCCCAGGAAGAAATCCCAGAGGTCATCGTCCCAGCCGCCTACCTGTTCAGCCAGGGCTGTTGCGTTCTCGGTCCTTGACCCGCTGAACAGGGATTTCGTGGGGTGATCGGCCTCTGTGGAGGCAGTGGAAGCGGGTGAAGCCCTCAAGGTGATCATGGAGTTCTTCACGCTGCACGACCACCGAGGAACTCCACCCGCCGATGGCATCATCTCTGATTCGCGCACTGACCGTGACAACCCCCGGCTCCGACACTCCACCATCACCGGTCACCGATAGTGAACACACCGGGCTCGCCGAAGCCCTGGGCCGGATTCCGGACCCGCGTAACCCGCACGGGACCCGGTATTCCCTGGTGGCGTTGCTGACAGTCGCGGTCTGCGCGGTCCTGGCCGGTGCCACCTCGTTCGCTGCGATCGCCGACTGGCTGTACGACCTCGACGAGCCCGACCAGGTCCGGCTCGGGTTCACCCGGGGCGTGCCGGCCGGCACGACGATGTGGCGGCTGCTGACCCGCCTCGACGCGAGTGTGGTCAGCACTGTTCTGGCCGGCTGGCTGCGGTCGCGGACACCGCCGGCACCCGCCCGGCCACGCCGCTATCGGACCGTGATAGCCGTCGACGGCAAGACCTTGCGGGGCGCCCGCCTGCCCGAGGGCCGCCAGGTGCATCTGCTGTCCGCGCTGGACACCAGCACCGGCATCGTCCTGGCCCAGGTCACCGTCGACACCAAAAGCAACGAAATCCCAGCCTTCACACCCCTGCTCACCGCCGTCGAAAACGTGCTGGGCAGCCTGACCGGGGTCCTGTTCGTCGCCGACGCGATGCATACCCAGACCGATCACGCCGAGCAGATCACCCGCCGCGGAGCACACCTGTTGCTGCAGGCGAAGGGGAACCAGCCCACCCTTCACACCCAGCTCAAGACCCTGCCGTGGGCGCAGATCCCGGTCGGTGACCGCACCCGCGACCGCGGGCACGGCCGTAAGGAGACCCGCACGGTCAAGGCCGTCACCCTGCACACCCCGGGCGGAATCGCCTTCCCGAAAGCCCAGCAGGCCGCCCGGATCACCCGGACCCGCACCATCGACGGCAAGACCAGCCGCGAGACCACCTACCTGATCACCTCCCTGAGCGCCGCCAACGCCCAGCCCACTGACCTGCAAAAATGGGCCAGGGCAGAGTGGTTGATCGAGAACCAGGTCCACAACGTCAGAGACGTCACTTTCCGTGAGGATCTTCACCAAGCCCGGACCGGCACCGGACCCGCCGTCATGGCCACCCTGCGTAACACCGCGATCGGCTGGCACCGCATCAACGGCGCCACCAACATCGCCCGCGCCAACCGACGCGCCGACCGCCGATCACACGACCTCATCACCGCCGTGACCAGCAGTTACCCCAGAACGCAATGACCCTGCCTGTTCAGCCGTCACCACGCCCAGCAAACGATTCAGAACCACACGAAGTGGCGACCCGCCGTTGCAGTATTAGCCGGAATTGGCTCCACCGCAAGGTTGGGTATCCGGATTTGCCGCCGATCGTGCTCGGTATCCGCACGGCAGTCACGTTCTATGGGATCCACGCCATCCGTCGTGCGCTTGCGCCCACAATCGCGTACTTGATCAGAGGGCGCGACCAGCGCTGGTGGTCGTCTGACAGCATGGCGTGAATGGCGACGAGCATGCCGATGTTCTGGGTCGGTGGCGCACCGGGATCCGGAAAGTCGACGACGGTCCGCCATCTTTCTCGCGAGCTCGACCTCGCGTTGCACCCGATAGACGCCTACACCTATGACCACCTGGAACGCCTCGGCGCCATCGGGCCCTCGCTCGATGAGGCGCTCGCCCTGGGTGCGACGATGGCGGCCGACGACTTCGAACGCGTCGCGGCTCTGAGGCTCCCGGCCGTGATGGACGACGTCCGTACCGCTCAGGTTGCGGGGGTGCCGACGCTCGTCGAGGGACCGCAGCTCCACCCCCGAGCGGCGGCAAGGTGGTCACCCATCGGCGCAATCTGGCTGATCACTACCGCCGAGCGCACACGTATGGCTCGACGGGAACGACTCGTGGCGGGTGACGACGCAGCCCGCCGTCGGGTAGAAGCCCTGGTCGAACGAGACCAGGTAATCGGTGCGCGGCTTCGATCAGCCGCCTCGGATGCGGGCCGCGCCGTCATCGAGGTCCCGACCAACGTCGACTGGAGTGACGTCGTGACAGCGGTGCGCGGAGCCGTCATCACCGCCACGGCGCCATTCGCCCGGCTTCGGCCAGGCCGGGAACTAACGTTACGACGACGCCATGAAAATGACGTCGTCCATCGTCAGATCGTGGCGCACGAGCGGCATATAGGCGCGGCCCTTTCGCCGTTTCCTTACGCGTGTATCTGTGGACGCAGCGGCTGCACCGACACGATCGCGGCCACGTCCGCCGAGTACCGAGCCGACGGCTGAGACTCTCCTACGCTTTACCATCAGTCGGCGCGACCCTCCGAAGCCGTCGACGCGCTCACACGCCGCTGATCGGGCGAGTGCGGGCCAGGTCGGCGCCGGCTAAGCCTCGGAAGTTTCAATGACGCCTTGGTGCTCATCACCGGTGTCGAAGAACGCATCGAGGTACGCGGCCGGCTGGAGTGGGCTGTCGCGGAGGAGGGAAAACAGCTCGGCCCCATGGCCGGGTTCGGCGGCCATGGAGTAGACCTGCGCCAAGCCGAGATATTCGCCGGCCAGGTCTGCGACGTACTCGCCGGCCTCAGCCTCGGCCAAGGTCACCGCTTCCTCGGGCGAGATTGCACGCCAGAGCGTTATCCGCTCCTCGTACGTCGTGGGCGCTTCCGCATCAAGCCGGAACAGGCACCGGACCGAAAACCAAGCTTCCTGCTTATCCACCCTCGGAGTGTGCCCTATCAGCCGAACGACGCACTCTCCTGCCGCAAGTCGCGCGTCATCGAGCGTGACGGCCATCCGCGCGGGCCGGGGCACGCTCGTGCCGATTTGAGTGCGCCCCGATATCGCATCGCGTTCGGGAATTTCGCTCACTAGGGTGCGCCTGTGTCATTGACAGACTTGCGTCGTGGTTTCCGCGACGAAGACCAGCTTCGACTCGCCCAGGCGATTGTCATGGGCCACCTGGCTGACGACCGCGAGCAGGAGGAGTGCCGCGTCCTGATGAAGTTCTGGTGGCAATTGGCCATGACATATCAGGAGGTGACCGAGACGGATCTGGACCGGCACGTCAGTCGCGCCAAACGAGAAGCTGTGCAAGAGCTCATCGAGGCGATCAGGAACTCCCCGGAAGCAATCGACGCATGGCTTACTGACGCTCCCCGACGATTTCCGCCCGTCCAGGACAGGGGCTACGAAGCGCATCGTTCGAGCGTGTCACGGACGGATGACGAGGTTGCGGTGGACCTGGCCCGGGCTGGCATCAAGTTCATCGAACGGATCGCAACAGAGATTTCCTACCCGCTGCCCGCCTCCGATCAAGGACCGGCGTCCTGCGGCGCGGAGCACGGTCGGTTCGACTCCGAGCCGCACGAGATCGTGCATGTCGACGCCCTGGACATGCCAGCCAAGGTCAACACGAGCTGGTCGCGCATGGCCAACGAGTTCGGCCTCTTCGACGAAGACCGTGAGTTCCTCCTGGCCGTCGACTACGCCGGCCCTGACACTGCCGAATCCGAACCCCGCTGGGTTCGCGTCAGGCTGGGCGAGGAATGGGACCTGGCCGGCAGCGGCTCAAGCACGCTTCGAAGCCACTTCGCCGGGGTCTTCACCGAACGTTTCGTTCCCGAGTTCACCATGCTGTCCCTCGACCAGGAGATGATGCTGAACACGACGGTGTGGGGTGACGCAACCGTAAGCACCATCGTCATCCGCCCCGATCGACTCGGATGACCCCACTGCCCGGCTAATCCACCTTTTTGCCGCCGAGAGCGTATGCGGAAGGCGCCGATCAGGTTGTGCCGTGGCGTTTGCGGGCTTCGGCCGCCATGAGCGCGGCGCGCATCGCGTCTCGTGCTTCGGGCTCCCACGGCCCGGAGGCGGCCAGGGGAATATCGGTCATGAACCGTCGCTCGGCTTCGGGGATCTTCGCGACGACCAGATCGGGGTCCGTGGCCGCGGTCGCATACAGGTTCGGGCCGTCGGCGTAGAACAGGTCGACGACGACGAGTCGTCCGTCCGCGGCGCGCATGACGTTGGCCGGGTTGTGGTCCAGCGGTCCGCACCAGGGCAATTCTCGCCGGGCCTGTTCGTGGACCCGGCGTACGACGTCAACGAGCTCGGCGACCTCCGGGGCTCGCCTGACGATTGCCTGGTGGAAGGCGACGGCCTCGTCCTCGGCGACGGGCCGCAGCCATTCCATCATCTGAAGGTCGCCGCCTCCGGCCAGCCGGTCGTGGGCGAACAGTTCGGGGACCTGCCGGGTGTGCCCGGCCTGCCGGTACAGGGCCGCGGTGTAAGGGCCTGTCGGGTCGAACGGGCTGATCCGCGCCGCAGTCGCACCGTCCGGCGACCGCAGCGCAATCGCCCAGTCACCGGTGCCGCAGGGCGTCCATCCGGCCGCGAGAAGTGTGCGTTCGACGTCTCGGTGATCAGCGTTGCGGAAGGAGATGGACACGGCCGGATCTTCACCCACTCAGCCGGCGCTGGTCGACCGAGAATTCCATCCCGTGGGGCCTCGGACTATCACGCTGCGTGCTCACCACGGCATCAACCGTCGTGCTGTCGTGCTGATGAGCGGATGCCGCCATGACCCTTGTCGCCGGTGTGTGCCTGGTCGGCGTGAAGCCGGGTACGGGTGCGCATTAGGATCCGGCCGAGCATGTTCCTGCCGACCCCGGACCGGCCACGTCCCCAGTAATGGTCGGTGTCGGTGTCTTCGACGATCTCCTCGTCGCCGGTACCCAGCAGGACCACGCGGATGTCGGCATGGGCGGTGAACTTGGCCGCAACTGCCCGGCGCATCACGTCGTCCTTGACCCAGTCCCAGTCACGGCGCAGCGGCCGGGACCGATCGCGACCCCACTGCGCGGCGCGCAGCGGCGTGGCCGCCCGGCGGATCAGGTCGGCGTGGCGGGTACCGGCGAACTTCTGCGCCTGGAAGTAGTGCTCCGACGTCGGCCACCAGCGGCCGTCCAGGTCGAAGCCGTGCGCGGAGAAGTTCGAGAAGCAGCCATACGGAACCTCGTCGGCACCGTAAAAGTAGATCGTCACCAGGGCCTCGGAACAGAAGGGTCAGGATCCGCACCGTGCCACGGTCACCGGCAACGCCGCAACCGAGTTGCTGCTCCACATCCGGACATGCCGCAGACAAGGCGCGGCCGAGGGCGCCAAGCGCGAACGGGGAGTGATGGTTTACAGCCCATTCGAGGAAGTTGGGCACTCCAGGCGCATCGGCGTCGGCATCGTTTAGAGCTCCACCGCACCACGCTGCGGGCAGGCTGCCGGCTTGTCACGGTGGTGCCCCCTGACGTGCCGCCTCCATAGGACGACATCGAGAGTTCGCAAGATGCTCACCTTGTCATCCACGCCGACGGTCGCACGGACTTCGGCAAGTGCGGCCCGCAGCTCACCGTCGTCCTCGGCGAGCGCGTGGTGCAGCTTCAGCCACACCTGCTTCGGCGCCCCAAACTGGCACCTGACGATCGAGTCGTAGACCGGAATGAGCTTCGGTCGCTTACGAGCCAGGAGCTTGCCGGCGATCACCCACCCGATGCCAGTCTTCTCGTTCCGGTCGTTGAGTAGCCGCCAGGCCTGATCAGCGTGCCCGCCGTCGGCGATCAACTCGTCACCGCTGAGCGCTCCCAGTTCGACATCGATGGAAATCTTCCGCAAGCGGGTGCCGATCTCACGGCCGAGTTGCCCTTCGATCAGCTCCTTGCCGACAGCGAAGGGGACCTGGACGTTGAGCGCCTCAACCGCGTAGAGATCATCTACCGTTATTCGATCGCGAGTCTCAGTACGGTCGCCGCCACCCGCGAACGTCTCGAACCACTGCCCGGTGTAAGCCCCGAGGGCGAAATAGGCCTTGAGATGGTCCACGCCTTCACAGCGGACAATGTCGATCAACTTCTCCGGCATCGGCAGATGCTATCGACAACCTGCGAGCTCGGGATCAGGCCGGACCTGAGATTCCTGAGAAGGTACACCGGAGAGGCCACCCAACGCCTCATCAGTCACGACCGCGTCCCACAGAGCATCCGACCGCTCCTGCAACCGGGGAGAGGTCAGCCGGCGCCCGAACGCTCGACAGAACGCTCCGGCCACGAGGCGAGATACACGGGAGCAGACGTAGTAGATCGATCCCTCGGCACGACGCTGTTGAGCTGTGTAGACATGCTCTTCGGCGCTGTTGAGCGCTGTTCGATAGAGCCCTCCTGTGTGAACGTAGTCCGATCAAGCCACTGACCAGCAAAAACACAGCCTTATCCTGCTCAGCCACCGTCACCCGGCGCCGGTGAACACCGTTCGGCGTTGTTCGGCGCTGCTGATTTCAACCCCGCGTGCTCCCCATCCGATCGTCGGTTTTGGGAGCAGCGCCGCGCCACCCGCCCCGAACGGCCCGATTTCATCGTGGCGGTGCTCCCTACCATCGCTGAGGATGGCCTTTGAACAGGGAAACATCATGGCCGGCGAGGACCAGGTGCTCCCTGTGCCAGGTGCGCCTCGGCACCCACCGCAGCATCGGCTACGACGGTCACCCCACCAGCGTCGAGGTGGCGACCAGCCTCGCGCTGTTCCATCACGCGGGCCCCCGCGCCCTCCGCCCTGGTGGCCGACGACGTCGCGTTCCGGAAGCTGGTCCGGTTCGCTGTGGAGCAACCGGGTCGGTGCATCCAGCCCGGCGAGTGAGGGTTCCGCTGCACCACACCGGCGGGTCGTGCGGCGGAACCCTCGTGGGTCAGATCGTGCGTGGAGCCTTCGCCAGGTTCGCTTCGAGCTCGGCCTTGTCCTGCCGGGAGACATACGCCGGGCGGTCGCGCTCGACTCGCCACGACTCGCTCAGAGGGCTGACGGCGACCGTGTCGAAACCGATCCGGTCGTAGAGGTCGGTGGCGAAGTCGACAGCGTCGGGATGATCCGAGGCCACCACGAGTGCGCGCCGTCCGTGCGTACCGGCCGGGGAGCCGGTGGTGGTGATGTCGACGGCGGTGATGTGGTTGAACGCCTTGACCACCTTGGCATCGGGCAGGTGCTGTTGCAGCAGGCCCGAGGTGGTTGCCTCGCCGCGGTCGAGTTCCCCGAAGCGGCCGTCGCGCTCCCAGTAGTAGTTGTTGGTGTCGAGCACGATCTTCCCGGCCAGCGGCTCGACGGGAACGTCCTTGTACTTACCGAAGGGCACGGTGACGACCGCCACATCACCGGCGGCAGCGGCCTCCTGCGCCGTCGCCGCCCGCGCGGACGGGCCGAGGTCGTCGATCAGGGCGGTGAGCGTCTCTGGTCCGCGCGAGTTCGCGATCACCACGTCGTGTCCCAGTGCGATCACCGCGCGAGCGACCTGGCTCCCGATGTGCCCAGCCCCGATGATTCCGAAAGTCGTCATGGCGAGCAGTAACTCCGGCGTACCCAAACCTATTCCTTCCAGGACAATCGAGCGGGTGGGTTTTAGTGCGCAAGCACCTGACCCTGCGGGTGCCGAGAACCTCATCCGCCCTGGTCACCGCTATCTCGATCGCCCCAGCGTGTGGCCTGGCCCCGGGCTGGTCTCGGGGACCGGACCGGACCTCGACGATGTTTCTCTGCGGAGTGTTCCGCGAGGATGATTGGTTGTGTTGCTGCGACTGGCCTACCTCAGCGTGACCAACGCGCTCGCCCTGCTACGGCTGCTGCCGATGAGCGACCGCGACAAGGACGCCGAAATCCTGGTGCTGCGGCACCAGATCACGGTGCTCGAACGGCAACTCCACGGCGATCGGGTCCGGTTCACCCCGGCCGACCGGGCCTGGCTGGCCGCCCTGCTGCGCCCGTTACCGCGAACCGTGCTGCGTCATCTGCGGCTGTTGGTAAGCCCTGACACGGTGCTGCGCTGGCACCGGGATCTGATCGCCCGCCGGCATGCCCGCCGTTCCCGGCCCCACCGGGTCGGGCGTCCCCGAACGGTCCGGTCGATTCGCCGGCTGGTCCTGCGCCTGGCCCGCGAGAACCCGACGTGGGGCTACCGCAGGATTCACGGCGAACTACTCGTCCTGGGCGTGAAGGTCGCCGCTTCCACCGTCTGGGAGATTCTCAAGGATGCCGGTGTCGAGCCGGCACCGGAACGCACCAGCAGCACCTGGGCGGCGTTCCTACGGTCCCAGGCCCACGCAATCATCGCCGCCGACTTCTTCGCGAGAAGACCACCCTGACCGGCGCCCGTCTCTACGTCCTGGCCGTCATCGAACACACCACCCGCAGGGTCCGGATCCTCGGTGCCACGGAGCATCCGACCGCAGCCTGGGTGACCCAAACCGCCCGGAACCTCGTCATGGACCTCGACGACGCGGGACGCCCGGTGAAATACCTGATCCGTGACCGAGACGGAAAGTACCCGGCCCTGTTCGACACCATCCTCACCGAGGCAGGGATCGGCGTCGTACTCAGCGGGGTCCGGACAGGGCTATTGCGTAGTGGCCTTTTCGCTGTTCACGGTCGGTTTTCCGGTGGTCACGGCGGTGATGAGGTCGTGGGGGCGGTGGTTGGCTTCTCGGGTGGCTTCGGCGATGTTGGTGGCGCCGTTGACGCGGTGGTACCCGACTGAGGTGTTACGGAGGGTGGCGAATACGGCTGGGCCGTTGCCGGTCCAGGCTTGATGCGCGTCTTCACGAAGCGTGACGTCTCGTACGTAATGCAGGCGATTCTCGATCTGCCATTCCGCCCGCGCCCATGCGCCCAGGTCGGAGGGCCGGGCCTGGCCGGCGGGCAGTGAGCTCGTCAGGTACGCCGTTTCGCGGCTGGTCTTGCCCTTGACCGTGCGGGTGCGGGTGATCCGGACGGCCTGCTGCGCGTGGGCGAAGCCCAGCCCACCCGGGGTCGCGACGGTGAGCGCCTTGACCGTACGGGTCTCCTTACGGCCGTGACCGGTGTCGCGGGTCTGCGCTCCGATCGGAACCCTGCTCCAGGGCAGGCCTTTGACCTGGTCGTGAAGCGTCGGCTGGTTGGCTTTGATCGTGACCATCAGATGCGCGCTGTCCGCGGCGAGCAGGTCGGCGTGCCCGACCTGGGCGTGCAGGGCGTCCGCGACGATCAGGACGCCGTCCAGCGAACCCAGCACGGTCTTGACCAGCTGCAGCAGCGGCGTGAACGCCGGGATTTCGTTCGACTTCACCGCGATCTGGACCTGGGCGAGCACGACGCCGGTACTGGTGTCGTACGCGCTGAGCAGGTGGACCTGCCTGCCGTCAGCGAGCCGGGCACCGCGGGCGACCTTGCCGTCGACGGCGATGACCCGGCGCCACCAGTGGCCGGCAGCCGGCACCGGAGCCACCCGGCTGCGCAGCCAGCGGGCCAGGACCTGCGACAACGCTTCGGCGTCGATCCGGATCAGCAGCCGCCACACCGTCGTCGCGACGGGTACCCGGTCATCGAATCCGAGCCGTGCCCAGACAGCGCGGTCCTGGAAACGCACCCAGTCGCAGACCGCGGCGAACGTGCACGCTCCGGCGATCACCGCGCACACCGCCGCCGCCAGGATGGCGACGAGGGGATACCGGCGGCCCCGCGGATCCCGCGGATCCGCCACCGCCGCCAACGCGACGAACAGGCTCCGGCGATCACCATCGGTGACCGCCGTCGGGCACGGCATACCCGGGGGTCGCTGCGGCAGCACGATCTCGGTCAGTGATGATGTCATCAGCGGGTGCGTCCAGTTCTCGATCACGGTTGTCTTCGCAAACACCATGATCATGAACGGGTCGCACCCGTCCTACATGGACCCGGTCTTCTCGCAGAGCTACCTAAAACCCCAGCTCACAGACCCCTTCACCGACTACGCAACCGCCCTGGGGGTCCGGATACCCCGCATGAACTCGATCATGGAACGGTGGATCCAGTCCTGCCGCCACGAACTCCTCGACCGCACCCTGATCTGGAGCCAGACGCATCTGCTCCACGCCCTACGCGAGTACAAGCACCACCATAATCAACACCGGCCGCACCGCGGCATCACCAACGCCCAGCCACTGCAGTCGCTGCCCGAGCCGATCACCGAACCCGTAACCCTCGCCCATCTACGCATCCGCCGACACGACCGACTCGGCGGACTCATCCACGAATACGAACATGCCGCCTGACCAGCACGGATGACATTATCGGCACCCGCAGGATCGTGGCTAATGACCGACGCCCTCATACGGATGGGGAAATGCGAACCGTCAGAGCCGATTCTGGGACCACCAGAGCAAGTTCCAAGAGGCCGGCATCAGGGCGGGTATCGCGCCAAGAAACGATCGCGGCCACTAGGTCACCGGTGGCAATCGGGCTACTAACTAACAGAAATAGGCAGATTGCCATACCGGACGGGATAGCTTGGCCTACAACCTTTGGGTTGCCCTCCGCAAAGGCGAGGCCACCTTCGCGGCGCAGGGACGGTTCGGCCAACAACCATGCCGCAAGGCTGTCGGATACGGCGCCTTCCGATGTATTAAGCCAAAGCTGCCAGGGTGATCCGTTCTTGTCGTTTCGCTGGGCCAAGAGCGTACGGACGCTTTTCACCTGGTCACGCACTCCGGGATTAAGCCGCCGGGCGCCGCGCACGCACTCCTCCAGCACGCTCGCTAGCGTGGCACTCCGAAGGGTGTCCGTCGCGATGCGTTCGGCTAGAGCAGCGACCAGCCGGTCACCCTCGCGGTGCCGCGCCTGTGTCACCGCCATGACCAGGGTCGCACGCCAGAGAGGCTCATGCGCCCGCGCGATCAGCATGTTGAGATCCCCGTCGTGCAGGAAGTGCTGGGCCGCAAGGTATTCCAGGAACGTCAGGTGCAAGAAGCGGACCCGGCCACGCTCGGGCTCGACGAGGACGCCACTCTCGACCAGTAACGAGTTGAGGACCTTCTCTGCTTGCGGGGCATCCATGGTGAGCGTCGACCGAGTATTCTCCAAATGCTCCAGAACGACGTCGATTGGTAGTTCGGTTCGTCCGTTTCGGAGCATGAATCCTGCAAGTTCCTCCAAGAAGATTGAAGCCAACGACCGGGGCAGTCGATCTCGTCCGAGGCCACGCTCTACGTCGCGACGCTCGATCATCATCTCGACGAATGCGGCATAGATCTCGGATCCTTGCAACGGCTCGGAGCCACGGTCGAGGTAGACGCCACAGATAAGCGTGCACATAAGCGGGCTGGAGGAAAGCTCACGTAGCTGAGGGCTGCTCCGGACGAGCCGGACGACTTCTTGGCTAAGCTGCACCGGCGTTCGACGGTCAGACCGCTCCGGCACTGCCGGGCCGACTGCTGCGAACCAGCGGGAAACCAGGTCGGACATGCCCCTGTCGTCGAGCGGATTGAGGTTCGCTGTGGTGAAGCCGAGGTCAGTGAAGAAGGCTGGATCAATTGCCCCGGGCCGAGTTGCCACCACGAATCGGCACTTCGGATAGCGCTCGGCTAGCTGGGTCACCCAATGCCGGATACGTGGAAGCTGCTTGTGTCCGAACTCGTCGAGACCGTCCAGCAAGAGGATCGCTCCGCCGTCTAGGCACCGACGGTCCAGCGCCTCGGGCGCCATGCTGTGGCGGAGCGATGGCCTGGCGTACTGGAGAATGAAGTCGACGGCGGAGCGTGGCTCCTCTGTAGGAAGCTCGCCGAGACGGCTGCCCGGTAGATAGATCGGCAGCAGGCCGTTGTAGGACTCAAGGAGTCCGTCGAGCGCCTTTCGTGCGCTGTCGACGGCGAGCCACTGCAGGAGGGCGGACTTACCCGAACCGGCCGGGCCGGTCAGGAACAATCTAGGAAAGTCAGCGAGCGCCCATTCCACCGGCATGTCCTCGCCTCGAACCGCCACGCGCGGCCGGCTGTACGTACGGCTCAGCGAGAACCGGCGCAGCGCAGCGGGCAGCGTGAATCCTACGATCTCGGCCTGGTCAAGATCAGTCACCACGGCCAAGCGATACGAGTCGACGCCGCCTGACGGCAATTCGCCGAGCCGGGCTCGTAGCGCGTTGCCGATCTCGTCCTCGTCGCGCAGCAGTTCGGCCACGACGTATGGGCTTGACGGGGGGATCAGGGCAGCAGCGGTGAGCAGTACCGCGACAGTCCGGGCGAGAAGGAGGTCGTGGGCAGCCTGCTCCCGCTCGTCGAGGAAGAGGTTGAGATCGGTCCGCCGGTGAATGAGCGCCAACACCCGGCCCTGCTGATACTCCGATTCCTCAAGATCGCTGGGCAACAGAGAAGCGTGATAGAGGGTGCTACGCACCGCGTCGACGACCTGCGAGCGGGAATCCACGTCAAGCTGGTCGTCGCCGGGGTCTGCGGCGAGACCGGCCGCAACGATCTCGGTGAGCGATTCGAGCCGCCGGTTGAGGCGACGGCGGTCCAGAGGATCGGGCAAATGAGCTGCCAAGAAGTCTGCGAGCGGTTCATCAGGCCGCTTCTGCCGCCGCAACCAATAGCTGGTGAGAACCTCGATAACTTCGGAGCCGAGTGTTAAGAAGGGCTGGATTTCCATTAGCTGCGCCCCTCCCTATACCGAATCATCTCGTTCAAAGCCGCCTGCTGCCCGTGATCATCCCATGCCTCGAGCATCATTCGCTGTGTCGCCACCTCGGCCCTGGCTGCAACCGTCGCTACCGCTGCAATGTCTCCCGGCCCGGCTAGTTCGAGTACGGCGGTGGCCGTATGCGGGTCGACTGGCTCCTGTTGGGTGAGCAGGTCCAGAAGGCAAATCCCGACCTTCACGACGCGTGCGACCTGTTCCGGGGTACTCGGCGGGATCAACTCGGCCGTACCCGCCAAAGTCGCCTCTCGGGCGTCCGTTTCGACCTGTCTCATCACGTGCAGCGCGGCGCGCGCTACACCAGGGTGACCGGCGGCCACCAGCCGGCGCAGAAGCTCGCTCGCCGCAGATCGAGGCAGACATGCTGCTGCAGCCACCACGGCCTCCCGCTTGTCACGGACGGTGGCCGCGGCGGCGAGATCGCCGATAAACTGACGCTGCGCACGAAACCGGGCCGCTAGCGCGGCGCGGACACCGTCCTGGGCAAATGCGAGCCGGTCAGGGTTTTCCGCTCGAAGTAACCGGTGCCGGTGGGTCAGTTCGCCGATGCGGTCCGTTGGAACACCCAGCCATGTGGCGGCCTGAGTTGTGGTGAATTCCAAATCATTTTGGACCGAACAGTGCGCCAGCTCAAGCAGGTCGTCCCAGTCATCGTCTGGGACGGGTGCACCCGTATCCAGTAAATCCTTTCCGCTTGTGCCTTGAAGAACGCGCTCGACCAAATCCGCCCGATCGGCCGGGAGGGTGAGTGCTCCAGCTAGGAACTCGCGGCAGAACTGGGTAAGCAAAATCGGGCTGGCGCACAAGCGACGGATGTCGATACATCGACCGACGGCCATCAGAAGCTCGTCGCGCGCCGCACGGACCGCATGGCGCTCTTCCTCGGTGCTGCACTCCTCGGCCACCGCCTCGTGCCAGCGGATCAAAAACCTATCGATCTCCAACGGAGACATCTCCATCAGACGAATCTCCCGCAGTCCCAGTTCTGCCGTCCACGCAGCTGGTACGGCCGACCGGGCGTTAACTATGACGACGCAACCGGCCGCTAGTCCGTCGGAAATCAGCCGAGTCAATTTGTTCAGGCCTGGATGCCCGTCAATATTGTCGAGCAGTAGCAACGCCTTGCCGCTCTGGATCAGGCGCTCCTCCCAGCCCTTAGGAGCACGACTCGCCAAACGCCCATCGAATCGGGCTAGTGCCTCGGCCGGCACCGGCTCGAGGCCGTCGGTCAGGTCAAGGTAGAGCGGGACCCTACCGTGCCAGTCGGCGAGCGCGGTCGGCAAGCCGCCAACCATAGTCTTGAGCGCCAAACATCGGAGCAGGAAGGATTTGCCAGCGCCAGCCGGCCCACGGACAATCCAGCCGCGACCTGCGTCGAACAGCTCGAAGATTCGGCCTCTCGTGCCGTCGAGTTCTCCGCGCGGCTCTTGGAACACTGCGTCTAGAGGAATCTCGATCCGGGTGCCGCTCGGCGTGGTCGTCGCGAGCCGCGGCATCAGCTCGCGCGCCTCGAAGCGGTAGTTCCACGTGAATTCGTCGTCATCCCACTCGGTCTTGCGTCGGAAGAGTCCAACATCCTCAGTCCGGCGACGCTCCAGCAGCTCTCGGAGAATTCGGCCGTGTACATAGCTGTTCCCCAGGAACAGGGCCTCCATGCGGTAGCAGACCTCGGCCAGCAGCATGCGGTAGGCGCCACCAGCGTCCCCAAGCTCGTCCTCCCAACCCGGCGGCGCACCGGTCAGGTAAAGATCATTGAGCCGACGAGCCGACAGGCCAACGTCCACCAGGTTGTCGAGCTGGATGTTGACCGACTCCATCGTGAGAGCGACCATCGCGGCAGCGGCCTCCGCATCGCCGGGAAAGGTCGTCTCAAGATGGCGGAGAGCCCTCTTACTGACAGTGTCGGCGGCCTCGCCGATTTGGATCGTCAGCTCCCTTTCCGGGGCGAGCGCGAACTGCGCCCCCACGGACCAACTGGCCAGCTCACCTGCAAGTGTGCCAACAGGACCAGGGATGAGGGCACCGACCGTCTTGACCACCACATCTGCAATCCGCAGCTTGGTAGCCTTGCTGACGCGGCTCACCAGTGGTCGACCCCTTCCAGCACCTCACGTTAGCCTCACCCATGGTAGGGCCTGTAGAAGGTGCTCGACCCCGCCGCGCGCAGGTTCGCTCCGTCGGGACCTTCAACCGTGGAAAATGGGGTCTGCTGCACGCATAGGTGACAGTTCAAGTCACGCGGCCTGACTGGCCGGTGGAATCATGATGGTTTCGTACTCGACAGGCGTCAACCGGGACAGTGATCGTTGGCGTCGGCGGCGGTGGTAGGTCCGTTCGATCCAGGTGACGATTGCCGTCCTCAACTGCTGCCGGCTCGACCAGTTCCGGCGGTCGAGGACGTTGTTCTGCAGCAGGCCGAAGAAGGAATCCATGGCGGCGTTGTCGCCGGCGGCACCGACTCGGCCCATCGATCCGATCATGTGGTGCCGGTTCAGCGCCTGGACGAGTTTACGGCTGCGGAACGGCGCTGTTGCGTTGAGCGATCGGGTGCTGTGGTGTCGGGTTGGCCGCGTGCTCCGGCACAGTTGATCGGTGAGGTCGTCATCCCGGTCGCGTTCGTGGTTTGCTCCGTCTTCGGCGTTCGCCGGCTTCCGGTTTCCACCGGAGGTGATCGTGATGGCGGTGCGCTGGTACCTGCGCTTCAACCTGTCCTACCGCGACGTCGAGGAACTACTCGCCGAACGCGGCGTGAAGGTGGATCACGTCACCGTGTACCGGTGGGTACAGCGGTTCACCCCACTGCTGGCAGACGCTGCCCGCTTCGCTCGGCGTTCGCCGGGTGACCGCTGGTTCGTCGACGAGACCTACGTCAAGGTCAACGGTGTCTGGCGGTACGTGTACCGGGCGATCGACCAGCACGGCCAGGTCATCGACGTGCTGGTGTCCGCCCGCCGGGACGGTGCGGCGGCCCGAAGGTTCTTCACCCGCGCCCTCGCCACCCTCAAAACGGTGCCTGTCGAGGTGGTAACCGACGCCGCAGCGGTCTACCCCGCCGTGCTCGCCGACCTGATCCCGGCCGCCTGGCATCACGTCGAGCAGTACGCGAACAATCCCGTCGAGGCCGATCACAGCCGGCTCAAACACCGACTCCGATCGATGCGCGGATTACGCACCGACCGTACCGCCCAGACCATCATCGCCGGACACGCCTTCGTCCAGAACCTACACCGAGGACACTACGAACTCGCCGCCGACGAACACCCTCGACTACGAGTCACCGTCGCGTTCGCTGAACTCACCACGGCGATCTGACCACGCCACCTGGCCGGGCTGAACGCGTCTCCCGATCCAACAACGCAACGGAGCCCCCGACCCCGCCAGCCGCCACCGCATCGAAGAGATCCGCGACAACCTACACGCCCGCATCACCGAAGCCCGACACGAAGGCTGGCTCGGCGAAGTCGACGGACTCCAGATCAGCCTCGCCGGAGCCCGCCAGAAACTCGACCAGCTCGACCAGCTCGCCGCCCAACGCGACACCGTCAACCTCGGCATGCCCAGCTACTCCAACATCGCCGGACGCGCCACCCAAAACACCACAAATCAATAGCTCAGAGAACAAGAAGGGTTACGGGTTCCATCCGCTCGGCGCGTGGTGCTCGAACACGGCGGAGTGTCTGGCCATGCTGCTGCGATCCGGTAACGCCGGGACGAATACCGTCGCTGATCACATTCGGGTTCTCGGCGACGCGATCGATCAGTTGCCCGTCGCCTACCGGCGCAAGATTCTCATCCGTATCGACGGGGCCGGCGCCACCCACGAGTTGCTCGAGCACATCGAGGCGATGAACCGGGCATGGCGCAGTGTGAAGTTCACCGTCGGCTGGACGATCACCGACGCCGACGAGGCTGCGATCGACCGGTTGCCCGCCGGCGCGTGGGGCGACAGCCTCAACCAGGACGGCACCGCCACCAGTGACGCGCACGTCGCCGAACTGACCGGCCTCAACCAGCGCCTGCACGCATGGAGCGGCCGGCTTCGGCTGACCGTGCGGCGCACGAAGCCTTCGGCCCGGCACGCCAAGAAGCTCACCGACCTGGAGAAACGCACCGGCTGGCGGTACCAGATCGTGGCCACGAACATCGCCCGCATCGCCGGGGTGCCCGGCTCTCACCAGCCGCAATGGATCGATGCGCTCCACAGGGCTCACGCCGGGGTGGAAGATCAAGTCCGCGCGGGAAAGGCGATGGGCCTGCGCAACCTGCCCAGCAAAGCCTGGACCGTCAACCGCGGCTGGGTACTGGCCTGCAACATCGCCGCGGACCTGACCGCCTGGACGAGATTGCTCGGCTTGCACGACCGACCGGACCTCGCCCACGCCGAACCCGACACGCTGCGCTACCGGCTGCTGCACCTACCCGCGAAACTGGCCACCCACGCCCGCCGCCGAGTCCTGTCCATCTCCAGCACCTGGCCGTGGGCTGATGCGTTCACCCTCTGCTGGCAACGCCTGACCCAGCTACCAGCAGCCACCTGACCCGCAAATCCCAGCACCTACCAGCAGAAAGGCCGCTTCCCGAGGACCGGAGACCTCGCGCGTCCACAGCGACACGTGGTGATGCACCGCCCGAAACCAGCGGACAAAACGGTCAAGCCGAAACGTTCAGGCAGGGATCAAAACCCTCTGACGGATTGAGGTCAGGTCAGAAATAATCTCGTGCTGGCGTGCTAACGAACAGCACGCTCGAGTACGGCAATAACTTTGCCCACCTCCTCCAATGCTAGTTCACGGTCCCTGTCGCCCCACACACTGCGCCAATCGCTATCCACCGCGGTCACATGATTAACGGACCTAAGCGCTAGTTCAATAAGGTCCACTCCTGGCGACCGCAATAAAGCCGGGAACCATTCGTCGTTAGCATATTGTTGATCGTCTGGGTCAATGCTGGCTGACAGGCGTTCATCAGCGTCTGGGAGTTCTATGACCAGCGCCAAGCCGCCTGGCAGCACGATTGCGAGTAGTGTCGCCGCGGCGATCACTTCGTGCGCCAGTGGTGCGTTGTCGGGCGCGGATTCAAGTCCCTCCGTTAAGACCTCACGGATCTTTTCGGCCTTTGCGGCGGAATCTAGTTCACTGATCTCCTCTAGTATATCCAAGGCTAGGTCGTTCTGAAAAGCCGCTTGACCCCATGCGCCCATAATTATATTTGATCCTTTCCCGAAACGCTTCTGAAACTACCTGAGGAAATGCATATTTTTACCAATTCTTGTAAGGCAGTAGAGGCTTTATACTCTCCATCCATGGCGATCCTGGCTGGTGGCGCGATTCCCGAAGACCGACCGTCACTACAGGGTATACACGATTCACCATAACTGAACTGATCTCAGCAAGATCCGGTTAGGTATTTGTATTCGAAATGGGTCAGGTGCAGCGCGGCGGCGACGACATCGCCGGTGCGGCGTGGGCTTATCGTGGTGCGGCGCAGGGCTTTCCAGCGTCCGACGAGGATCGCGAAGCCGCGTTCGCCCTGCCAGCGCAGACCGCGTAGGAGCCGGTTGTAGGCGCGGTTGTCGACGGCGAGGGGTTTACCGTCGGCCGGTTGCTTGATTGGGGTTTTGATGCCCTGACCAGTGCTTTCGTAGCCGGAGTCGGCCAAGGCCGGCAGGTCGAGTTCGGCGGCGGACCAGTTCAGGGCGGCGGTGACGCCGAGGTCGCGGGCGCAGCTGGTGTCGTGCAGATGCCCCGGCATCGCCGCCGATGTCCAGATCGGCAGTCCGTCCGGGCGCATGATCGCCTGAATGTTCGCGCCGAAGTCGCGGTGCTTTCCGGAGAACCAGGCGTCGATCGTCTTTCCCTTGACCGACAGGGTGGTCTCGGTCAGCCGGTCGCAGTCGAACAGTTTGCCGTCGAGGATGACGTACGACCAGCCGTCGGCGGCGACCCGCTTCAGAGCGGTGTGCAGGTCCTGTGCCTGGGCGGCGAGCACCGCGATGCCCTCGTCGCGGTAGCGGTACGCGGTCGCCCGGGAGACCCCGAAACCGGCGCCCAGCAGTGTCAGGTCTTCCTGCTTACGGAACCAGACGAGTACGAGTAACGCCTGGTAGAAGCAGGTCAGCGCACGTGTCTTCTTCCGCGTGCCACGGGCGCGGCGCTCGGCATGGAGCAACCGCGCCACGTACTGCACCAGTTCCCTCGGGACGTCGACCATGGCACGATAAGCCAGCACGTGGAGCCCTCTCGAAGACGTGGATCTGTCGCAAGACCTGTCTATCGATGGCTCCACGTCTTTTTCGAGGACCGTCCGAAACTACCTATTCACCCGTGTCATCCCGAATCGGCTTCAATTCCTTGCTGAGATCAGTTCACTACACCCTCAGCCAATTTTTCATCGATTCTCGCTTGCTCGCGGAGAGTGGCAGCGTCACGACTTATGAAGCTTCCGAAAGTTGGTGGCATCTCTTCCCATGTCACGCTTTCAACGTCGTCATGCTTATATCGTGCGTTCTCGAGTGCATGCTTTTTGCGTCCCGGCGCTGCTTCATCGCCAGCGGCGTTAACACGTTCGCGCATACTCTTTCGTGCAGATCCAATATAGACGGTTCCGTCCTTCATTTTAATTGTGTAAACGCCCGGCCTGTTTGGGACCCCCCACTTTGAACCAAGGCAGTTGCCGTTGTGTACGAGTACTGACGAGTTCCCTGCCAGCACATAGTACGTGTGCAGGCGGTCGACGGTCAGGTTATACATGGTCATACTGCCAGTGAACTTTTCTATCGAACTCACGCTGACAGTGCCGCCGTCGGCACTACTGAGACTAATGCCGGCGCTAAGGTCTTGCGCGTCGATCCACTCCTGGCGCTCAGGAACCCAGAAAGGATGGTGTGCTGTGGTATGGACAACTGAGCCATCAGCCAGGGTTAGGTCGGTCAGCTCGGTGTCGGTGTTAATATGAACCTCGGTAACTATTTGGCCAGCGATGGCGTTTCCGACAGGGTCACCAGCCATCACCTGCTGCCCTGTTCTGATGTCGCGGATCGCAGCCGTGCTGCCATCGGCCATGAGAACTCGAGTATCGGCCCGGAAGCTGTCAGTACATTCATTGTCTGGGCGGTTGCCGGCCTCGAGAAGGTCGAGGATTGTTTCGACTACCTCTGCGATGGTCTCCTTATTGTCGCTCAGTTTTTCAAGGAAACTTCGATCGGAGCATTCGGCTGGCACGTCCTCTACCGTGCCGCACTCTTGCTGCATGATTTCGATTCGCTTCTCAGGAAGGAGGTTTCCGTCGTGATCATAAAACCCCTGCTTGTCTACGTAGTAATAGACAATTGCCCTTTCCCACTCTTCGGCAGTATTACATTCTTGCGCACCGTCGAAGTAGCAGAGAAATGAAGTTGGTGAGTCGTATCGCTGCGCGGCCAACTGTTTAGCCAGGAACGTAATTCCCTGACAGCCTTCGACGCAGCGGCCCGCGAATAGGTCCATCACTCCCGTGTCGGGGTCCCACACCAGCGGAGATCCGGCTCCAGGAAGGTAGTAGGCGAAGCCTTCATCGCCTTTCGGCACGAATCTAGTGCCTTCTTCGATGTAGAGGGTCAGGTCCACGTCGAAGCCGGGAGTCTCGAGGCCTGGCTCATGGATGCGTTCGACACCGGTAAGGCCGTTGGCGGTGCTCAGGGCATAGACGTCATTGCGGGTTACCGTGATTCCCCTCATGACTCCTGGCCAGGCGTTGCCAAGCAGGCTGGTGTTGCCGTACTTGTCGGTCCGGGTGACTCGAAGGGCCGGAACAACGCCGGTTGTGGGTGCCTGTGCCGGGTTAACCGCGCTCGATAGGTAGTAGATGAAGCCGCCATTGACGGTCGCGTGTGTCCCGATGGCGGGGTAAGGCAGACCGTCCTTGCTGTCCAGCGGGGAGCCGAGATCCTGGCCTACTAGCCGCCCTCCGGAATCTTTGACCGTGATCCTGGTGAGTTTCTCGCCGTTAAGGAGCCAGACAATCGATCCGTCGGTTGCCATGAGCGAACCGGCAGGAATATTACGTTGAACGACTCTGGTGACACCGCTCTTGAGACCGTACTGGTAAAGGGTGGTCGAGTCGAGGGTGTAGAGGTACTCGTCGGCGATCGAGGATCGTTCGTTTGCGATTACCCGCAAGGTGCGTGTGTTGCCAGTTTTCGGGTTGACAGCACGTAGACCACACACAGAGTCGAAGACGTAGACCAGCGGTCCATCGGTTCCGACGATAGAGGCGTTGGAGAAGGTGGCTTCCTCTTTCCCTCCGTCGGTGCAGCCAGTCCTGCCGCCTTCAGTCAAGGAGATTGTATCGCCCGAATTAATTGCGGTCATGGAGACCGTCGGACCCGACGCGGTATAGACAAATTGACCGCGGCCTAGGGAGACAGCAATTCCTGACCGGTCACCGGTGAGGCTATGCGTGACTGAGCTTTGGGCGGTCCCGGCGCCCAGTTCAGGGCCTTCGGAGTCGCCGATTGGCGGCGCGAACCACCGTTCCGCACTCGAGATTACATACATGCCGCGATCACCAGCGGTGTAGATGTTGGGCCCGTCGGCAGCGATGCCCATGGTGAGGTATAGCAGGTCGTCGTCAAAACGGCCGTCGCCGGCGACAATCTGGAGACTGCCGTCGAGCTTGCTGATGCGGCTGAGCATTTGCCGCCCGTCTACAAAGTAGACGAAGTTGCCGATGGAAAGCGCCGCGAAGACCGCATTTGCGGGCATCGCGAACTCCCTGTCTGCGGCCCTAATGCCGTCAAGCGAAAGGCCGTAGAACTTGCCGCTGCTGTTGAATCCCCACAGGAAGTTGTTGTCGGCAGCCAGGGGGCCACTGAGGGTAATGTCTTCGAGTATGCGGGTGGGTTTGGCTCCGCTGTCTAGGTTGTACTGCCAGACCCTGCCGGAGGCGTCAGTGCTGTACAGGTTGTTGTTGACAATGACGCTGTTCCTGCTGACCGGGTCTGCGACCTTGCGGGTGGCGCCGTCTTCTGGGTTGACCGACCGTAGACCGCAGGCGGGGTCGGTGACGTAGATTTGACCCTTGCGTTTGCCGATGACGTGTGCCTGATTGAAGCGGACCTGGCCGTGATTTTCCGCGTCGACGCAGCCATAACTGTCGCCACCTGCGACAAGCTCGGGGTCGGTATCCGCGCCATCTTTGAGGTTGTACTTCACGAGTTTGTAGCCCATGCCGACGTATGCGTAGCCGTCGATAATTGTCACGCCCGCGGCGTAGTTGTCCGGGCCGTACTGAGTGACCTTGCCAGATTCCAGGACCGGGCCGGCTGCGGGTGAGGCGGGGACAGGAACAGTATTCGTTACCCTGGATATGCCTCGATCGCCTGCGAGGTAGGTGAAGGTGCCGTCGTTGGTGATACCGGAGGTGTTGAACAGCAGCTTGCCGGTACGAGCACCGTCGCCGGCCACCATCCGTAGACTGCCGTCGATCTTGCTGATACGGCTGAGCAGGTTGCGGCTGTCGGTGTAGTAGATGTGATCGCCGGCAGGGCGGGTAGCGGTCACACTGCCGTTGGGCAGCGGGAACGTCTTGGTCTCGGCGCCGTTGAAGGCGAGGCGGTAGAGCTTGACGTCGCTGTTGTTGAAGACCCACAGGGCGTCGTTGTCGGCGGCGATGGCGCCGCTGAGGGAGAGGCTCTCGAACAGGCGGGTGGTCTGGCCGGATTGCAGGTCGTAGCGCCAGATCTGCTTGTAGGTGTCGAGGGTGTACAGGTAACGGCCGGCGATGGTCGACTCGGTCGTGAACCGGGCCGAGATGGTGCGGGAGGCACCGGTGCTGGGGGTGACCGCCTTCAGACCGCAGGATGTGTCGGCGATGTAGATCAGTGATCCGTCGGTGCCGATGACCCGGGCTCCGGTGTGGAAGCGGGCCTGACCACCATTACCGGCATCGGCGCAGCTGTAGACATCACCGCCGGCGACCGGCAGGGCAGTCGCTGCGGCTCCCGCGGCAAGGTCGTACTTGACGACCTTGCTACCGACGACGGTGTAGGCAAAGCCGTTCAACACGGCCACACCAGCACTGCTCACCGCCGGACCGACAGGACGGACATCACCGAATTCCACGGGAGCGCTCGCGGCAGGCTCCTCGAACCTGCGGGGGATGGTGGTGAGTTTGGCGAGTCCTTGGTTGCCGGCGGTGTAGAGGTTGGTGCCGTCGGTGGCGATGCCGGTGGTGCCGTAGAGCAGGTCGTCGCCGTGGGCGCCGTCGCCGGCGACGACCTGCAGGCCGCCGTCGATCTTGCTGATACGGCTGAGCAGGTTGCGGCTGTCGGTGTAGTAGATGTGATCGCCGGCAGGGCGGGTAGCGGTCACACTGCCGTTGGGCAGCGGGAACGTCTTGGTCTCGGCGCCGTTGAAGGCGAGGCGGTAGAGCTTGACGTCGCTGTTGTTGAAGACCCACAGGGCGTCGTTGTCGGCGGCGATGGCGCCGCTGAGGGAGAGGCTCTCGAACAGGCGGGTGGTCTGGCCGGATTGCAGGTCGTAGCGCCAGATCTGCTTGTAGGTGTCGAGGGTGTACAGGTAACGGCCGGCGATGGTCGACTCGGTCGTGAACCGGGCCGAGATGGTGCGGGAGGCACCGGTGCTGGGGGTGACCGCCTTCAGACCGCAGGATGTGTCGGCGATGTAGATCAGTGATCCGTCGGTGCCGATGACCCGGGCTCCGGTGTGGAAGCGGGCCTGACCACCATTACCGGCATCGGCGCAGCTGTAGACATCACCGCCGGCGACCGGCAGGGCAGTCGCTGCGGCTCCCGCGGCAAGGTCGTACTTGACGACCTTGCTACCGACGACGGTGTAGGCAAAGCCGTTCAACACGGCCACACCAGCACTGCTCACCGCCGGATCGAACCCGGTGACCTTCCCCGAATCCATGACCGGACCAGAGGCCGGTGGGGCAAAAACGCGCGGCGTTGTGGTGAGTTTGGCGAGTCCTTGGTTGCCGGCGGTGTAGAGGTTGGTGCCGTCGGTGGCGATGCCGGTGGTGCCGTAGAGCAGGTCGTCGCCGTGGGCGCCGTCGCCGGCGACGACCTGCAGACCGCCGTCGATCTTGCTGATACGGCTGAGCAGGTTGCGGCTGTCGGTGTAGTAGATGTGATCGCCGGCAGGGCGGGTAGCGGTCACACTGCCGTTGGGCAGCGGGAACGTCTTGGTCTCGGCGCCGTTGAAGGCGAGGCGGTAGAGCTTGACGTCGCTGTTGTTGAAGACCCACAGGGCGTCGTTGTCGGCGGCGATGGCGCCGCTGAGGGAGAGGCTCTCGAACAGGCGGGTGGTCTGGCCGGATTGCAGGTCGTAGCGCCAGATCTGCTTGTAGGTGTCGAGGGTGTACAGGTAACGGCCGGCGATGGTCGACTCGGTCGTGAACCGGGCCGAGATGGTGCGGGAGGCACCGGTGCTGGGGGTGACCGCCTTCAGACCGCAGGATGTGTCGGCGATGTAGATCAGTGATCCGTCGGTGCCGATGACCCGGGCTCCGGTGTGGAAGCGGGCCTGACCACCATTACCGGCATCGGCGCAGCTGTAGACATCACCGCCGGCGACCGGCAGGGCAGTCGCTGCGGCTCCCGCGGCAAGGTCGTACTTGACGACCTTGCTACCGACGACGGTGTAGGCAAAGCCGTTCAACACGGCCACACCAGCACTGCTCACCGCCGGATCGAACCCGGTGACCTTCCCCGAATCCATGACCGGCCCGGTTGCAGGACCGGCATAGATCACCCAGGGGAAGGACGTACGGCCGGTGCGGCCGCTGACGCTGGTGGCGGTGACGGTGGCGGTGTACGTGCCGGGTGTGCGGACGGTGCCGGTGATGACGCCAGTGGTTCGGCCGATCGACAGGCCTGGGGGCAGGCCGTCGGCGGTCCAGGTGAGCGGTCCGGCGGACTCCGTCACGGTGACCTGCAGGGCGGCGATCTGCTGGCCCTGGTCGGCGGCCGGGGCCGGGGCGGGGGTGGTCAGGGTCAGTGGGGGCTGGATGCCGGTGATGACGCCGCGGAGTTCGATCTCGTCGAGCAGGCTCCAGCCGCTGCTGCCGTTGACGGTGACGCGGACGTAGCGGGCGGTTTCGGCCAGGCCGATGGCGCGGTAGGTCTTGATCTGGTCGGCGTCGGTGGCGTAGGGGCGGGTGATCAGGGCGAGGTCGGTGAAATTCTGGCCGTCGTTGGAGAAGGCGTAGGCGACGGTCAGGGGGAGGGCGACGTCCTGGCTCTGCTTCTGCAGCCAGCTGCTGTTGATCTCGGTGAGGGACCGGCTGGCGCCGAGGTCGACGGTGATCGTGTACTGGTTGTTCGGGCGGCGGCCTTGCCACGCCGGTCCGGCGTCCAGGGTGCCGTGGATGCCGTCGGTCAGTTCACGGCCGGCGTCCGGGTGCATCGGGTCGGCGGGTCCGCTGACGGTGTAGGTGCAGCCGCGGGGCTCGCTGGTGAAGCAGGTGGTGTAGTTCTCACCGGCGGCTGGCGTGGTGAGGGTGGTGACCGTGGTGGCGGGGCTGGTGGCGGTTTCCAGGCCTTCGCTGCTGAGCGCGGCGATCCGGTACTGGTAGGTGGTCGCGCCGTCGAGCTGGGAGTCGCGCAGGGTGGTGACCGCGCCGGTGTCGGTCAGGCGGGTGCCGTCGCGGTAGATGCGGTAGCCGGTGGCGCCGTCGACCGCGGCCCAGCTTAGCTGGACGGTCTGCACGCCGTCGGGGGCGGCGGTCAGCGCGATCGGGGCGGTCAGCTCGACGATCCAGGTGAACGACGTCTGGTCGGTACGCCCGGCGGTATCGGTGACGATGACGGTGACGGCGGATCCGGCGGAAGCGTCGGTCGGTGTTCCGGTCACGATGCCGGTGCCCGGGCCGAGGCTCAGACCGTCGGGCAGGCCGGTGGCGGTCCAGGCGTAGGGAGCGGTGCCGCCGCCCGCAGACAGGGTGAGAGTCACCTCGGTGCCGGCGACAGAAGTCTGGGTACTGGGGGTGATTGCCGCGACGGCGGTCGCCACGGTCCAGACGATCGCGATTTTGCTGGTGCCGCCGTTGGCGTCGGTGACCGTCACGGTGGCGGTCCAGGACCCGATGGTGGTGGGCGTGCCGGAGACCACGCCGGTGGCGGGGTCGAGGTTCAGCCCGGTGGGCAGGCCGGTCGCGGCCCACCGCAGGTCACCGGAACCACCGACAGCGGCGAGCGGCAGGGTGGTGTCGATGCCGACGGTGCCGGCCTGTGCGCCGGGGTCGGTGGCGGTCACAGCTCCGGCGATGTTCCAGGTGAACGTCGTGGCGGCGGTGCGGCTGGCGGCGTCGACGACGGTGGCGGTGACGGTCGCTGTGGTTGCGGCGGCCGGGGTGCCGGAGATGACACCGGACGCCGTGACGGTCAGGCCGGTGGGCAGGCCGGTGACGGTCCACGTGTACGGGGCGGTGCCGCCGTCGGCGGTCAACGACAGACCGGGGATAGCGGTGCCGGCGGTGCTGGTACGCGTACCCGGGTTCACGACGGAAACGGGGGTGCCGACGGTGAGGGCAAAGGTCACCGTGTTGGTGATCTTCAGGGCGTCGGTGACGGTGACCGTCACCGACGCAGTGCCCGCGCTGGTGGCGGTACCGGAGATGAGACCGGTGCCGGATTTGATGGTCAGGCCGGCGGGTAGGCCGGTGGCCGTCCACGTGTAGGGGGCTTTGCCGCCGGTGGCGGTGATCTGCTGGGACATCGCGGTGCCGGTGGTGGCGTGCACCGTGCCGGGGTTGGGCAGGTCGGGGGCGGCGGCGATGGTCCAGGGGAAGCTGGTGGAGCCCGCCGTGCCGGTGGTGTCGGTCGCGGTGGCCTTGGCCGTGTAGGTGCCATCGGCGGTGGGGTGCCGGAGATGGTGCCGGTGGCCGCGTCGATGGTCAGGCCCGAGGGGAGGCCGGTGGCGGTCCAGGTGTAGGTGCCGGTGCCGCCGGCGGCCTTGATCGTCAGTGGGGTGATCGGGGTGCCGGTGGCGTTGCCGCGGCTGTTGGGGTAGGTGACGATGACGCCGGTCGCGAAGGAGAACGAGACAGTGCCGGTGATCCCGTCGGTGTCGGTGACGGTGACCTTCACGGTCTGGGTGCCCGCGGCGGTCGGGGTTCCGGAGATCACGCCGCTGGCCGCGTCGATCGACAGGCCGGCCGGCAGTCCGGTCGCGGTCCACCGGTACGGGGCCGTGCCCCCGGTGGCGGTCAGGGTCTTCGTGTAGGCGACGCCGGTCGGGCCGACCTGCCCGCCCGGGCTGGGCACGGTGATCGGGCCGCTGATGGTCCAGGTGAACGAGACGGTGTGGGTGCGCTGTCCGGCGTCGGTGGCGGTGACGGTCACCGTCGAGGTCGCGGCGGCGGCGGGGGTGCCGGCGACGACGCCGGTGGCGGGGTCGAGGGTCAGGCCGGCGGGCAGGCCGGTCGCCGACCAGGTGTGCGGGGCGACGCCGCCGGTGGCGGCCAGCGACACCGAGATCGGGGTTCCGGTCACGTCGTTGCGGGTGCCCGGGTCGGTCACCACGACCGGGGCGGCGACCGTGACCGCGATGGTGATCGTGGTGGGGATCTTCGCGGCGTCGGTGACGGTGACCTGCGCCTGCTCGGTTACGGCCGTGGCCGCGATGCCGGAGATGACACCGGTGGCGGACTTGATGGTCAGACCAGCCGGCAGGCCGGTCGCGGACCACGTGTACGGGGTGGCGCCGCCGGAGGCGGTCAGCTGCTTGGACACGGCGAAACCGGTGGTGGCGTGCACGGTCCCGGGATCGGCCACCGTGGCGCCGGGCCCGACAGTCCACGGGAAGCTGGTGGAGCCGGCCTTGCCGGCGGTGTCGGTCGCGGTCGCCTTGACCGTGGACGTGCCGTCAACCGTGGGAGTGCCGGAGACGGTGCCGGTCGCCGCGTCGATGGCCAGACCGGCGGGCAGACCGGTGGCGGTCCATGTGTAGGTGCCGGTGCCACCGGCGGCCTTGATGGACAGCGGGGTGATCGGGGTGCCGGTCTTGCTGCCCCGACTGTTCGGGTAGGTGACGATCACACCGGTCACAAAGGAGAACGACACCGTCCCCGCCGTACCGGCGGTGTCGGTCGCGGTGACCTTCGTCGTGTAGCTACCGGCCGCGGTCGGGGTGCCGGAGATCAGACCAGTACCCGCATCGATGGCCAGACCTGGCGGCAACGACAACGCCGACCACGCATACGGGGCCGTGCCACCGGTCGCGGTCATCGACTTGGCATACGAGACGCCGGTCGGGCCGACCTGGCCGCCCGGGTTGCTCACCGTGACCACGTCGGCCGCCGACGCGGGTGTCACCGCGACGAAGGGGATCAGCAGAGAGAGCACCCACGCCAAGGTCAGCGTGGTGAACCGGCGGGACCGCCAGCTCGCTCGGCCACTCGCCGGACCGACGAATGTGCGAGGTTCTTGCCGCAGCATCTGCAACCCTTCGACAACAAACAGATGCCCGAACGGTACGGATTTGCGGCATAAGACGAGAAGATGCGATCAGCGAAAGGCAGCCCACCGACCCGGCCGCCAGCCGACCGGGAAAGACAGAACCAGGACAGCCGTTCAGACGACCACCACGGACCGGGACCGCCTCAAAACACCGCTACAGCCACAGGAATACCCTCACCGCCCTCGAAGAAGACGACCGCGAGCACCCGGTTAGAAACCTCTCCCCGATTTTGCCTAAGAATCACCTGTGAGTCTGCGCAACGGGATCTTGGCTCGCGCCTGATGGCGGCGTCGACAGTGTGACCGGTGCAGACGGTGAGCGATGTTGAACAAGCCTCTTCTCGTCGCCATGGAGGCCGAGATTGCCGCTGTCGCCAGCTAACGCCCATAACGGTCGCGCAGCAGTGACCGCGCGAATATCCGACGGAAACGACGTGACGGGACCGTACCGCTGCGGTTAGAGTCTCCCGCATCTTCATTGATCTCGATGCGGGAGCCATCCGTGCGCGCCATCTCATCCAGCCTGATCGCCGTGTTGCTGACCGGGCTTTGGGTCACCCCGGCCGCCGCTGCGGAGTCGACCGTACGTCTTGATGTAGGACTCACCGCCGGCGCCGACGCGGCTGGCGTCGTCGGACGCCTCACCGATTCCGTGACTGGATGGAACCGGGTCACCGGCCTCGACGCGATCACCCTGGACGTTGCGGGTGCCGAGAATGCCATCCGTGCTGGTCAGGCGGCATGCTCGTATTCGTGGAGCAGTCCGTCGAGTCGATCATGTCGGTGGACGCGCAGACGTGCGAGGGCTGCTGGTTCCGTGGTCGGTTCGGGTAGTGCTCGCAGGGGTCGGGCGTTCGCGATGCCTCGGTGTGGCCGGTGTTCGTTGTGGTGGCGTTCGTACTCGCGCAGGGCGTGCAGTAGATGCGCCTGGTTCCAGATCAGGGTCCGGTCGAGGAGTTCGTGGCGGCAGGATTGGATCCAGCGTTCCATGATCGAGTTCATGCGGGGCATGCGGACCCCGGTGAGCACGACCTCGATGCCGGCATCCGCGAGTAAGGCGTCGAACAGGGCCGGGTACTTGCCGTCGCGATCACGGATCAGATGGGTGACCTGGCAGCCGGTGTCTTCGAGGTCCATAACCAGGTTCCGGGCGGCCTGGGTGACCCAGGCGGAGCTGGGATGGGGTGTGGCGCCGAGGACCCGGACGCGACGGGTGGCGTGTTCGATCACCGCGAGGACGTACAGGCGGGTGCCGGTCAGTGTCACGGTCTCGAAGAAGTCTGCGGCGAGCAGGCCTCGGGCTTGGGAGCGCAGGAAGGTTGCCCAGGTGCTGTGCGTGCGTTCGGGTGCCGGGTCGATGCCGGCGTCGTGGAGTATCCCCCACACGGTGGACGCGGCGACCTTTACTCCGAGGACGAGGAGTTCGCCGTGGATGCGCCGGTAGCCCCAGCCACTGTTCTCTCGAGCCAGGCGCAGCACCAGGGCACGGATCGACCGGATCGTTCGTGGCCGTCCGGCCCGGCGGGGCCGGGACTCTCGGGCGTGCCGGCGGGCGATCAGGTCACGATGCCAGCGCAACACCGTGTCCGGGCGCACCAGCAGCCGCAGCCGGTGCAGCACCGGTCGGGATAGTGGATGCAATAGAGCGGCCAGCCAGGCCCGATCCGCCGAGGGGAACCGGACCCGGTCGCCGCCGAGTTGCCGTTCGAGGACCTTGATCTGGTGCCGCAACACCAGGATTTCGGCGTCCTTGTCGCGGTCACTCATCGGCAACAGCCGTAGCAGCGCGAGGGCGTTGGCCACGCCGAGGCAGGCCAGTCGAAACAGCACACCCCTACTGCCGCGCAGCGCTCGATGTCGACCACTGTCGCGACTCAGCCGGCCGGACCCGCGCCGGGAACCGGCTGCTCCAACACTTGGTGATCACGGCGATCACATGGCTGTGACCAGGGTGGATGAGGTTTTCGGCATGCACAACGTCACCGCCAGCGACGGCCGGCAATCCGCCGCGGCGCAACTGGGCCTCACCAGCCACACCGCCGAGACTGCCGGACCGGCCGAGATCGCCGCGTTCAACCGCGGCCAGTGGGCCATCAGAAACCCTGCACTTCATCCGCGACACCTGCTACCGCGAGGACCACTCCCGTATCCGCACCCGCTCCGGGCCACGCGTACTGGCCTCACTACGCAACCTCGCCATCAACGCCCTACGCCTGGCCGGCCGCACCGACATCACCGAAGCCACCCGCTGGGCTAACCGGAACATGACCAGGCCATTCACCATCCTCAGACTCGCCGGATGATGTTGAAACGGGCCGTGATAGCCCTGGACACGGTCCTGAGCGGCCATCCGGGAGCGGCATCACTCCGGTCGCATTCATTTGATACGGAACTTCCATTGGCCGCAGTGAATCGAATTGTGATATGGATCACACTCGAATACCGAGACTCACCGGGCCGTCCGCCCCGAACTGGGAAGATCGCTCCGAGGTTTGTGATAACCAGTTCGAAATGGCGTGCCGTCGACTAAAGACCAGTTGACACCACTTCGATGATCGCTACTCTACGTACTTGTAACCCGATCTGGCCGTGACATGCATGGGGGAGTACGGACAAATAGAGCGGCTCGATCTCATTGCCCATGGCGTCCGCGCCCAGTGGACCGAGGACCGCATTCTCCCGGCTATATATCGCGACGCGTCCACCAGAACAGTTCCAGGGGAAAATAGAGACAGGCGACAGAAAGCTCAAAAAACGCCGTCAATGACAATGACGGTTCCCTGGTGACGAAGTCACCTTCCCGATGCTGACCGAAGTCAAAATCGCCGGTGCGCTCGGATGGTCAATACGCGGCGAGAGCGCCGGCTATCTCGTACGGCGGTATCCAGGTGACCGCTGGGGAGACTTCACCGAATGGCAGCGACCAGCCGGTTCGGGCGTCGCGCTCGGACGCGTGTTCAGATGGAGGAACTTCGAGTGCTACCCGGCGAGTGTGTGATCGAACCGGTGACCGACGCCGGACGCGAGGCGGTCGAGGCCGCCCGTCGCCTAGCGCCGTTCCTGAGCGAGCAGGCCGCCGCCAACGATGCCGCGGGCCGCTTCGCGGCCGAGAGTATGGCCCGGCTGCGCGACGAGGGAGTCCTAGCGGTCAGCGCGCCGCCAGCCGCCGGCGGCCTCGGGCTCACCTCGCTGCATGATGTCTCGCTGCTGGTCAAGCAACTGGCCTCGGCGGACGGATCGGTCGGTGTGGCGGTGTCCATGCACCTGGCACTGGCGGTCTACTTCGCGCGGACCGTCGAGACCGCCGAGCCGGGCAGCCGGCCGGCGCAGGAGCAGTGGCTGGACCAGATCGGCCGCCGGCTGATGGTGCTGGGATCCGCTGTCGCCGAGCCCGGTGCCGAAGCGTGGCGGCCGACGACCACGGCCTGCCCGGCCGGGGACGGCTGGGTGATCTCCGGGACCAAGATCTTAGTATCCAACTCCCCGGCGGCAACCCACTTCTACACGCGGCTGCGCGCCGAGCGCGACGGCGGATACGAGATGGCGACCGCCATGATCCGGGCCGATGCCCCCGGGGTCACCGTGCTGGACGACTGGCGCGGGCTCGGCCTGCGCGGCTCCGGCAGCGGTGCGGTCCGGTTCGCCGACGTGGCCGTGCCAGCCGGGTTGGTCCGAGCCGGCGGCCGGTGGGGAACCCCGGATCCGACCGACTTCGAGGGTCGTGCGGCCGCATCCATCCCGATCGTGGCAGCATACCTGGGCATGGCCGAGGCCGCCCGGGACACGGCGTTGACCGAGTTCGCCAAGGGCCGTTCGTCGCCGTCGGCCCGTGGCCGGTCCGACGCGGTGGTGACGCAGTGGCAGATGGCCGAGCTGACCATCGCTCTCGCCGAAGCGACCGCGGTGTTCCGCGACGCGCTCGTCCGCATCGACGACATGTTCCGCTCCACCGCACCCCGCCGGGCCGATGTCACGGTCGGCCGGTCGCTGCTGCGTGACTGCCTGATCGCGTCGATCGTCGTCGAGCGGTCGGCGAACCGGGTCATCGACGCGGCGATGCAGATCTGCGGTGGCCGGAGCTACACCGCCGGCCATCCGCTGGAACGTGGCTATCGCGACGTCAAGGCGGCTGCGTTCATGCGCCCGTTCTCGCCACCCGAGCGGTTCGTCGAATTCCTGCTTCCCGACTCGGTCGAGGCATGAGCGCCGTCAGCACCGCCGTGCTCGTCAACCGGCGGCCTATTCTGCTCGAGCTGGCCGGGTGGATCCGTGAGTCCGGCGCGGCGGTCACGCTGCTGACCTCTCACCACTCGATCGGCGCGGACGGCGGGATGGCTGCGCTGCGAGCCGCCGGTGTGGCGGTGACGGTGCTAGACGACTATGACGCCCCCGCGGTCACCGGACTGATCCGTGACGCCTGCGTCCGCTCTCGGGCCGAGCGGCTCCTGTCGACCACCGAAGTCGACGTGATCCGCTGTGCCGAGGTCCGGGCCGACCTGGGCCTGCCGGGGCAGAGTGTGGCCAGCGCCGTCGCCTACCGGAACAAACTCGTCATGAAGTCGCACTGCGCCGAGGCCGGTCTCGGCACCGCCGCCATGGCGATGGCCACCGACGCGCCGGGACTGGCCCGGCTCACCGGCCGTGGCGGGCGCTTCGTGGTCAAGCCGGTCGCCGGCGTGGCCTCCAAGGACACCCACGTCGCCGAGTCCCCCGCGGATTTGCACCACCTGCTGTCCACGCTGGATGACGTGGACCGGTTTCTGGTCGAGGAGTTCGTGGTCGGCGACATGTTCCACGTCGACGGCCTGATGCTCGACGGCGCGATGGTCCAGGCGTGGCCGTCGCGCTACCTGTACCAGCAGTGGGAAACCATGTACCAGGCCCGGCCGAACCTCAGTGCGATGTTGCCACCGGCCGATCCCCTGACCACCCGGCTGCTGGCGACGACGGCCCGCGTGGTCGCCGCGCTGCCACCGGCCGAGGGCATGCACGCGTTCCACGCCGAGTACTTCGTCCGCCCGGACGGTCAACCGGTGCTCTGCGAGATCGCGTCGCGGGCCGGCGGTGCCGGCATCGCCGAGGCGTACGAACGCAGTTTCGGGGTCAGCCTCTACGGCGAACCGATCCGGCAGCAGCTCGGCCTGGCGCCGCATGCCGAGTGCTTCGCCGCCGCCCCGCGGCAGCGGCACGGCTGGGGATGGTTCCCACCGCACCGGGGCACGCTGGTCGCCCTGCCGGAGAGCTGCACCGTGCCGGGCACGGTGCGCTACAGCGGTGCCGGAGCGGTCGGCCGGTCTTTCGACGGACCGCACGCGGTGACCGATGCCGTGGTCGACATCTCGTTCGAGATCGATGGATCAACGCGGGTCATGGACCGGCTGCTTGCGTACGACGCCTGGTGGCGCACAGCCGCCGTGTGGGCGAACGAGGATCGGAAGGAACCCATGACGGCACTCTGGCATCCCTGGAACCCGGCGACGGCGCAGGAGGGCAAGACGGTCTACGACTACGGGACCGGTTACCACCTGACCGACGCGGCCGGGCACACCTACATCGACGCGATGTCCGGCGCGCTCAACGCCAACTGCGGCCACGGCGAGCCCCGGCTGGTCGCGGCGGCCACCGCCCAGCTGAGCCGGCTGTGCCACGTCGACCTCGGCGTGGCCGCACACGAACCGGCGCGACGGCTCGCCGTCGCGCTGGCCGATCTCCTCCCGGCCGGCCGCTCCTGGCACACCGTGTTCGTCAACAGCGGCTCCGAGGCGACCGAACTGGCCGTGAAGATGGCCCATGACTACTGGCGCAACATCGGGCAGCCACGGTCGGCCCTGGTGTCGTTCGCCGACGGCTATCACGGCAGCACCCTGCTCGCCAAGTCGCTGACCGGGCTGCCGGGCAACACCGCCGACCTGCCGATCGCCGTACCTGTCACCCGGATCGCCCTGCCAACCGACGCTCGCGAGCTGCGCGACGCCTCGGCGGACGAGTTGCTGCGGCTCTTCTCCGACGCCCTGCTGGCCGAGCCGGTCGCCGCCGTCATCGTCGAGGCGTTGCTCAACGTCGGCGGCGGTGTCATCCTGCCGCGCGGCTTCCTCACCGGGCTGCGCCGGCTCTGCGACGAGACCGGGACGCTGCTCATTCTCGACGAAGTCTTCTGTGGACTCGGCCGGACCGGCCGGATCTTCGGATTCGAGCACGAGGGCATCACTCCCGACATCGTCACCACCAGCAAGGGGCTGGGCGCCGGGTTCGTGCCGATCGCCGCGACCAGCGCGGACGACCGCATCTTCCGCAGCTACGACAGCGCCACGCCACCCGACGTGCTCCGCTACGGGCACACCACCGGCGGGCACGCGGTCGCCTGCGCCGTGGCCCTGGAGGTGCTCGCCATACTCAAGACCGATCGGCTTGCCGAAAACGCGGCGGCGCGCGGCGGCGAACTGCTGGTGTTGCTGGAGTCGCTGGCCGACCTGCCCGGCGTCCACGACGTGCGAGGCCTCGGCCTGGTCGTCACGGTGGAATTCACGTCCGAGACGCTCGCCGAGCGGGCCGAGAAGCTCGCCCGGGAGGCCGGCGTCATTCTCCGCCGGCAACGGCAGCACCTGATGGCCATCCCACCACTGATCATCGACGAATCGGGGGTCAAGACCTTGGCCGGCCTCGTCGCGGCGGCGGTTGACGCGGCGGTCTGCGAGGACCCGGATGGCTGAGCGCGCACGCCGGCCGGGCACCCGGGCGACGTCGCCCGGCCGGTTGACCGAGCGGCACGCCCGCATCGCCGTGGCCGGCGCCAGCGGTGCCGGCAAGACCACCCTGGCGGCCCGCCTGGCCCGGGCGCACGGCCTGGAACGGGTCGAGCTGGACAGCCTCTATTACGGGCCCGGCTGGACCCGGCGCGACGACCTGGCACAGGTCGCCGAGGCAGCGCTGAGCGGGCCTCGCTGGGTGACCGAGTGGCAGTACGACGAGGTCATCCCGTTGCTGACCGAGCGCGCCGACCTGGTCATCTGGCTGGACTACCCGTGTCATGTCACCGCGACCAGTGTGGTCCTGCGGAGCTGGTTGCGCCGGATCCACCACGAGGTGCTGTGGGCGGGCAATCGAGAGGGCGGTATGTTGTCGGTACTGTGGAACCCCCACCACGCGTTGCGCTACGCCGTGACCTCGGGCGGACGACGGTTGCGTGACAGCCTCGCGCCCGTCCTCACACCGGGCCGGGCGGGGCCGCAGATCTGGCGCTTCCGCACGCCGGCCCAGCTCAGTGACTGGGTACGCGATGCGCTCGAACCGGCCGGCGCGGAGGCACCGCGATGACGTTCACGCACATCGTCGTCGGCGCCGGTTCGGCCGGGTGCGTCCTCGCCGCCGGGTTGTCCCGGGATCCCCGCCACCGTGTTCTGCTGCTCGAAGCGGGGCCGGACTACTCGGTCCGGGCGCTGCCGGCCGACCTGCACGACGGCACGACGCCGGCGTTCGGCTCCCATGACTGGGGGCTGAACGCGTACGGGCCGGCCGGGCGGCGCATCCCGCTGCCCCGCGGACGGGTGGTCGGCGGTACCTCGCAGATCAACAGCTGCATCGCACTGCGGCCCGAACCAACCGACTTCGCCGCCCTGTCGGCCCCGGACGCGCCGTGGTGGCACTGGCAGCACCTGCTGGGCTCGTTTCGGGACCTCGAACGCGACACCGACTTCGCCGGGCCACACCACGGGCGGGATGGTGCGCTGGCCATCCGGCGACCGGCGGCGGCAACGCTGACCCACGCCTCGGCGGCGTTCGTGGCGGCCTGCCAGGCGCTCGGGTTCGCCGCGGTCGACGATCACAACGAGCCGGGCACCACCGGGGTCGGTCTGGCGCCGCTGAACCTCACGGTGGACGGCGGGCGGCTCTCGGCCCGGCTGGTCTTTCTCGATCCGGCCAGGGCGCGCGACAACCTGACGGTGCTCAGCGGGGCCACGGTGGACCGGGTGGTCTTCTCCGGGCGGCGCGCCGTCGGCGTCGAGTACACAGCGGACGGTTTGCCGGAAGCGCGAGTCGCCCTCGCACCGACCGTGGTGCTGGCGGCCGGCGCGTACGGGACCCCGGTGGTCCTGTTGCGTTCCGGCCTCGGCCCGCGTGCCGAGATCGAGGCGGCCGGCGTGGTCCCGATCGCCGACCTGCCCGGCGTCGGCGCCAACCTGGCCGACCACTCGCAGGTCCCGGTGCCGTTCCTGTTCCGCGATCTCGACGAGCGGGATGGTGTGCCGTGTGTACAGGCCCTGCTGCGATACACCTCGACGGCTCCGGGCAGCCGGCGCAACGATATGCAGCTCTGCCTGATCAACCATGTCGACCTGCCCAGCTACCGTCCCGATCTGGCCCGTGCCTGGGTGTCCGCGGTGGCGTCGTCGCTGACCGCCAACCTGATGCTCCCTGGCTCGCGGGGCACCGTGCACCTAGCGCCCGGTGGCCGAGACCCGTTCATCTCCTACAGCTTCACCGATCACCCCGAGGATCTGGCCAGGCACCGCGAGGGTGTCCGCTGGGTGTGCCGGATCCTCAGCCGGAAGCCGTTCACCGAGATGATCGAACAGATCCACCGGCCCACCGAGGACACGCTTTCCGACAACAGTGCCCTGGACGCCTGGATCCTGGCCAACGTCCAGCCCGGCCACCACCCCGTCGGCACCGCCCGCGCGGGTTCGGCGGACGACCCGCTCACCGTTCTGAGGCCCGATCTCTCCGTACGGCACGTGGACGGCCTGTACGTGGCCGACGCGTCCGCCCTGCCCGACCCGATCAGGGCCAACACCAACCTGACCGTCATGGCGGTCGCTCACACCGCGCTCCGGCTGTTGTCGGACACCACACGACAAGGAGGAGTACGGGTATGACCCCCGAACTTATGCAGGTCGGACCGAACGGCGCCGGCACGGCTCCGATCCTCAAGTACGCCCCGGCGGACTTCGTGGTCCAGGAGTCCCTCGTGGTCGACCTGATCGACGGGGATGCCGACCAGCACTATCTGCTGCTGCGCAAACGCGGTTACACCACGATGGAGGCGATCCGCCTGGTCGCCGAGCACTTCGGTCTCGCCTCGACCGACGTGACCTACGGCGGCCTGAAGGACGAGGACGGCATCACCCAGCAGGTGATCGCGGTGCCGGCCGGGGCGGTCACCGGTGAGGGCTGGCGCCTCGACACCGATCCGGACCGGTCGCTCGAGGTGCTGCCGTACGGCGCCGGCCGCGAGGAACTGCAGATCGGCGGCCTCGAGGGCAACGCGTTCCGCATCGTGCTGCGCAATCTCGACGAGGCTCGGGCCACCGCACTGGCCGACGCCCGCAAGATCACCCTGTTCTACCTCAACTACTACGACACCCAGCGATTCGGCGTGCCAGCCGGCCCCAAACGGACCCACCTCGTCGGATCGGCCATCCTGGCCGGCGACTGGGACCAGGCGTTGTCCGAGCTGATCGGGCTGAACGCGCCGGAGAGCGCGTCGGCCGCGGCCTGGACCGGTCGGCCGGCCGACTTCTTCGCCGGTCTGGACTGGCGGACGACGTCCTTCTACCTAGCCGCCGACGCGTCCTACCAGTGGAACGAGACGCTGCGGGAGGTGACCGGCAAGGCTGCTCTGGACGAGCTGTTCGACCTCACTGTCGACGGACTCGAGTACCGCTACGTGCGATCCACCGAGGCCGCCGTGGCCGTCCTCGGCACCGCCGCCGCACTGCCGTACTCCCGGCACACCATCCGCGACGGCGAGCTGGTGACGCGGATTTCGCACCGGTCGACCGTGGTGCAGACGACGATCGCCGTGGGCGCGTCGGAGCCGGACGACCGCCTGCCCGGCCGCTACCGCGTCCACTTGCGGTTCTTCCTGCCGTCCGGGTCGTACGCCACCGCCGCGATCCGCCAGCTCCTGGGCCGGCTGTGACACCTGTCGCCGCCGTGCCATCCGACAGGTTGGCCGTCGATCTCGGCCCGGAACATCCGGCGGGCGCGGGGTGTCCCAGCGCGACGCAGGCACTCAACACCACGACGGGAGCATGAACATGTCCGTGACCACGTCCCCGACCGATGCCGGCCTCGCCGGCAGTTCCGGCCCGGAAGTGCCCACAGTGGTCAGCTCGTGGAACGAGTGGGACCCGCTCGAGGAGGTCGTGGTCGGCCGGGCCGACGGCGCCTGCTTCGACCCGGCCGAGCCCGGCTACCGGCCGCAGATCCGCGGCCCGCGGGCTCCGGGAGAGACGTTTCCGGTCGGCCCGAAGAGCGCCGAGACGATCCGCCGGGCCAATGAGGAACTCGACAACCTGTCCGCGCTGCTGGCCGATCGTGGAATCGTGGTACGGCGCCCGGACGTGGTGAACTTCGACCATCCGCTGCGCACGCCCGAGTTCGACGTGCCCACCCAGTACTGTTCGGTCTGCCCGCGCGACGTCGTTATCACCCTGGGCCGGCAGGTCCTGGAGGCGACGATGTCGCGCCGGGCCCGGTACTTCGAATACCTGCCGTATCGCCGGCTCATCCGCGACTACTGGAACCGCGACCCCCGCATGATCTGGACGGCGGCCCCGAAACCCTCGATGGCCGACGACATGTACCGCGAGGAATTCTGGGAGCTGACGCAGGAGGAGCGGTTCGCCCGGATGCACGAGTTCGAGTTCTGCGTCGGCCAGGAGGAGCCGGTCTTCGACGCCGCCGACATGACCAGGATGGGCCGGGACGTCTTCGTCCAGGAGTCGATGACGACCAACCGGCCGGGCATCGCGTGGCTGCGCCGGGAGCTGGAGCCGCGAGGCCTCCGCGTCCATCCGGTGCACTTCCCGCTGGACTTCTTTCCGTCGCACATCGACTGCACCTTCGTACCGTTGCGCCCCGGGCTGGTCCTGACCAACCCGGACCGGCCGATCAAGGACGAGGACGCGACCTTCTTCACGAAGAACGACTGGCGGTTCCTGGACGCGCCGGAGGCCAGCTCCACCAACGACGAGATGCCGAAGTACTGCCAGTCGTCGAGGTGGCTGTCGATGAACGTGCTGAGCATCAGCCCGGACACCATCATCTGCGAGGATTCGGAGGTCGGCGTTCACCGGCTGTTGCGGGCCGAGGGCTTCGAGGTGATCACGGTGCCGTTCCGCAACGTCTACGAGTTCGGCGGATCGCTGCATTGCGCGACATGGGACGTGCGCCGCACCGGCGAATGTGCCGACTACTTCCCGCATTTCGGCCCGGGATGAGCCCGGTCAGGCGGCGCGGCCCGGCCCGCTCCGCCTGACCGGTACCAGCCCGGCCAACTCGGCCCAGCCGGAGATCACCAGGTCGGCTGGGCCGAGCAGGTCCGGCGCGTGGGTGGTAGCCAGAGCCACGCAGCGCATGCCGGCCGCCCGGGCGGCGGCGACACCGTTCGGCGCGTCCTCGAACACGACACACTTGGCGGGCGGCACCCCCAGCACGGCGGCGGCGTGCCGGAACAGGTCAGGTGCCGGCTTGGACGGCAGACCAAGCGCATCGGCCTGATAGACGCGGCCGCCGAAGAGGCTGGAGATGCCCGCGGGCTTCTCGACGATCTCGAAGAGTTCCGGCGTCATGCCGGTGGCCACACAGGTGCCGATCCACTCGGGGACCGCGGCGTGGAAGGCCTGGAACCCGGCGACGAACGGCGCACCCGCGGCCAGTTCGGCCTGGATCATGCTGAACCGCTCGGCGACGACGGCGGCCAGTGGAGCGTCGACCCCGTGGAAGTCGAGCAGGATGCGGGTCGCCGAGGCGGCCGACCGGCCGGTGAGGAGATGCTTGACGCCGTCCCGATCGTAACGGCGGCCGTGTCGCGCCAGCATCTTCTCTTGAGCGGCGTCCCAGGCCCCTTCGGTGTCGAGAATCGTGCCTTCGAGGTCATAGATAAACGCTCGAACGTCGTTTGCCTCCAGCATCTCGGCGAAGACCGGGCTATATCTCGTCATATGCGAAATAGTACCATTGATAGTATCTCCGTCCGGACCGGTCAGACGGCCTGATTCCGCAGAACGTCGATGGTGCCACGGAGGACCGCCGCGGTGTCCTCCCTCGAAAGAATGTTGGTCCGGACCGTCAGTGACGTCTTTCCCGCGAAATCACTGAACGAAGGGCCCACCCAGAGACCGAGTCGCGGTGGCTTTCCGTCGATGACCGTTCGTACGCGCGGACCGCCTATGCGATCGTCCGCCCCGTGCGCCGGCCTGGCCGTGCCGTGCAATCTGTCATTTCGATGGAACGGCCCGCGGGCATCGTTGAATTCAAAGCGAACATCTTGGGCTCCGTGCAGCGCAGCGCTGACACCTGCCCGGCGAAGCGCGACCGGGTCGACGCCGGCCCTCGAGTACGCGGAAAGCGCGGACTGAAACGTCTTTTGGAGCACGCAGGGAAAACTGTCTCCGTCGGCATAGGCCATGATCGCCTCGTTCTTCAGCCTCGTCACAGACGATTTGCGCGATGCGTCGCCGCGATCGGCATAGCTCAAGGTGATGCCGATTTTCTTCTGGTTCAGGAGGCGTGAAACGGTATGGCCGAAGGCCGCCAGCAGCACCGACGAAGGACTTGTCGAATATCTTGCGGCGATCCGCTCGCATAGGCCGGTGATGGCAGAACCCTCGCAGCGAGCCTCGTATCCGTGGGTGGGAGACAACCTCGGCCGAGACGGGATCGAGGCAGCAAGAAGCTGTTCCAGTACCTGCTCCCGGAACGCCATGGCCGCGATGTGCCGAGCCTGTCCGGCGGCTCCGTCCTCCCACGCCACCTGATCGAGCTGATGGAAATCAGGGGAATGCGCCTCCTCCTTTCCCCCGATCTCCTGCATGATGTTTCTCGCCAGGTTCGAAAACCCCCAGCCATCCACCACCATCCTGGACGCGCTGATGACGATGCTCTCGCAGACGTCCTGGCTGTTCGCCATGCCGATCCGAACGAGGTGCGGGTCGCGGACATCGATCAAGTTTCCACAGAGTTCGTTCCTGAGGGCCTCGGTGCTGCCGCCGGAACAAGTCTCGCTGACCACGACCGGAAACGTAGTCACCGAGTTCACCTTCTGGTTCGGCCGCTCCGCCAGCAGGTCATGCACGGTCGTTCGGAAGCATTCATGCCTGTTCACGATGCGCCGGAGTGTCTCGATGACATCGGCTGCCGGCGAACGCCAGCGCCCCCGCAGATTGAGCGTGGCGTGCAGGTCGAATTTCGCTCGTACCTCGGGGGGTAGATCGACTTCTTCGAGGTATCCCTCGGTGATTCCCAGTTGAGCCCAGGAGAACGGCCCGGAGCGGCTCGCGTTGTCCTCCAGCGGAAGCCGCACTGTCTCAAGTGGTCCCACGTCCGGATCCCTTCGCATGTCGTCGAGGTGTTCGAAACCGCTGCGCGACGCGCAGCCCTGCGGTGTCCATCCGCCGAGGCGGCTACGGTGACGTCAGCCGCCGGCCTCGCACTCCAGCAGGACTGCCACACCGTCGTCCGCACAGGACGGGATGACGATGTCGGCCGCTGCGACGACCTCTGATGCGGCGTCCCCGGTCGCCGCGCCGAGGTTGGCCCACCGAAGCATGCCGATGTCGTTCCAGCTGTCGCCGACCGCGATCGTGGCCGCGGCCGGAATGCCCAACCGGGCTCTCAGGAACTCCAGCGTGCTGGCCTTGGAGACGCCGGCCGCGGTGAGGTCCGCCCAGGTGTAGCCGTCGCGGGAGTAGACGACCGGCGTAAACAGCCGGGGCTCCTCGAGCCGCCGCCGCAGATCCGCGACATCGGCGTGGGCGGTGCGCAGATACAGACGGGGAGCGGCCACCTCGCACACCACCTCCCAGCCCGCGGTCTGCTGCGTCCCGGCGAACTCGCCCGCAGGCAGTTCCTCCGTGCCTAGGTAGATCCCGGACTGCTGCTCAGCCACCAGCAGCAAGTCGGGCAGGTCAACGGTCAGCCCCGCCAGGGCCCGCCCGTCGATCAGCCGTCGGTAGGCCGGCTTCTCCTCGCCGGGCCCGTACAAGAGGGCACCGTCAGCGCAGACCGCCCAGCAGTCACCCAGGTCGGCGCACTGGCCCGCCACGGTTCTGGTCGTGGCCCACGGCCTGCCGGTGGCGAGAACCAGCGTCCATCCGCGACCGCGGGCCATGCGCAGCGCACGGCCCACACGGTCCGACACGCGCCCCTGCCGGTTGAGGAGGGTGCCGTCCAGGTCGAGTGCGACGAGCCTAGGGTCTGGCTCGGACATGATCCACCGTTTCGTCGGGTGACACCGTCACGGTCATCGCCGGGCCGGCGGCGCTGCCGGTCACCGCCGCGGGGCCGGATCACGCCGGCCGGCATCGTCATGGTCCCGGTACTTGAACCGCTGCACCTTGCCGGCCGGCGACCGCTCGATGGCCGGTACGAACTCGACGTGCACCGGAACCTTGTGGGCCGACAGCGACGCCCGGCAGTGTGCCTGAATGTCGGGGATCCCCGGAGCAGGCCCGGCATTGTCGGCAACGATCACCGCGGCCGGCACCATGCCGAGAAGGCTGTCGGCCCGGCCCACCACGACGGTGTCCGTCACCCGTGGATGCCGCAGCAGCACCGCCTCGATCTCCCGGGTGCTGACGTTGGCGCCACCGACGATGATCACGTCATCTACCCGATCGGTCAGGTAGAGGTAGCCGTCCGCATCCACATTGCCGAGGTCTCCCACGCTGCAGAAGCCGCCGGGCAGCGTCCGCACATGGCGCAGTTGAGCCGGCTGCAGGCGCTGGGTGGCAGCCGACCGCAGATAGATCTCGCCTACCTGACCCGGCGGCAGGCGGCGGCCACGCTGATCGACCACCCGCACCTGGGTCATGAACGGCCGGCCTACCGTGCCCGGATGCGCCAGCCACTGCTCGCCGCTGCAGAACACGGCGCCGACCATCTGGGTGGACCCGTACAGCTCGTACACGCGCTCCGGGCCGATCCGGTCCATCCAGACTGCCTTGACCTTCTCCGGGCAGGGCGCGGCCGTGTGCATCATCCCGTCGAGGCGTGCCACCAGGGCGGTGAACGCCGGCTCGTGCGCGGCGATCATGCTCATCTGGTGCGGCGTGGTCTGGAACCACGTCGGTGGATACCGGCGAGCCGCATCGAGCACCGCCGGAAGGCTCCACCGCTGCAGGACGACGACGTGGTTGCCCCCCGCCAGACCGGCCAGCGCCGACGTGAAGGGCGCGGTATGCGACAGCGGTCCCATCACCAGCTGGGTGCCTTCGGGCTTCCACCTCATCTGGCTGAGCAGCATCTGCTGACTGGCCACCAGGTCCCGTGGGAGCCCACGTACCGGCGTCAGGGTCGGCAGGCCCGTCGTGCCACCGGACGGAAAGAACCATGCGAGGTCCGGCTCCGAGCCGTCCGCCGTCTCGGCTCCGCCGTCGAACGCGCCGCCGGTCGCGTGCAGTTTGCCGAGCAGTGCGGCTCGCTCGTTCTCCGGAATTCCGTGCGGCACCACCAGCGGAGACCGGCCGACTGCCCAGGCGGCGACGACGGACGCCAGGAACTCCGGCCCGTTGGGCTCTTCCACGAGGACGGCGTCGCGGGCACCCACCCGGACGCCGGTGGACCGAGCGGCGCGAAAGTCCACCAGATCGACGAAGTCGCGCCAGGTCAGCGTCCGCCACTGTCCCGTCTGGCCACGCACGGAGACGGCCGGTGACGTCGGTGCTGTGGCTGCCCGATCCCGCAGCGTCCGCCACACCGTCGAGCGGATCACGGGCGCGTCTCCGCGATCACCCCGGCGGGTGTGATGCCCCGGGCCAGCGCTCGGATGGTGCCGGCGACGTACAGGTCCGGAGCGGAGACCGGGGCACCGATCCGCTCCTCCGCCTGGTTGGCGATGAGCACGGCCGAGAACGAGTCCCCGCCCAGGTCCACGAAGTCGTCCTCGACACCGACGCGGGGCACGTCCAACACGGTTTGCCAGCACTCGGCCAGCGCCGTCTCGACCGGGCCGTCCGGCGTGACGTATCGGTAGGCGCCCTGTTCCAGAGCATCGGCCAGCCACGCCGCGTCCGGGGCGCCGTCGGCGTCACGGACGATCTCCTCCACGACGACCACCAGGCCGGGGCAGGAGGCCCCCGCCTGGTTCAGGTGCAGCCGGAGTTGCAGGCCGCTCAAGAAGTCCGGCGTCGCCGCCAGCAGCAGGGTCTCCCCCGTGTCGGGAAGGGTCCAGACGAGAGCCTCGCTGACACATTCGTGCGCCAGGACGGCCTGCTCGATGGTTGTCGTGTCCATGTCTCTCCCAGGTTCTGCGGGGAAGCTGTCGGGTGATCACCTCCGTTCACACCGGAGGCGGCGCGCCCGCTCCTCGTCCCGTCCTTGAAACGTGCAGCGCGCGAACGGCGGGCTGAGGGTTAGTGGCGACGTCAGGTCAGGGCATCCTGGTCCGCCCTCGCGAACAGCGACCAGCCGAGCTCCCGACCGAGGTCCGCGACCCCCGCGCCGACCGCGCCGTCCGGGCCGGCGGGCAGCGACGAGGCGACGGTGACGCCGTCCGGGAAGATCTGGTACCGGACGCCCGCACTCGTGCGGCGGCACGTGCCCGCCGGCGTCGCACCGCACAGGCCGGCCAGCGGGGTGGGCCAGCCGTCCAACTCGGCAGGCAGCCGCAGGGAGTGCGACGGCCGCGCCGCGACGAGCTCGCGTATCTCGCGCGTCAGGGACTTTGCGTCGAGCCCGGCCAGCGGGTCACCGGCGAGCTGCAGGGATCGCGAGAACAGATAGATCGGGAAGCCGGGTACGGCCGCCCGCAGGCCCAGCCCCGACGCCAGCCGCGGATTAACCTCGGTGGCGCGGAAGCCCTCGTCGCCGAGGATGCCGTCGAGGCTGAAGAAGCCACGGTAGTCCGCCGCGGAGCGCAGTTCCTCGCCCAGCAGCCGGGCGGCGCGGCGTATCTCGGCGGCGGCGCCGGGCGCCGGGCGCCAGCGGTTGGACGAGCCGGCGAAGACCAGGCGCCCGGATCCCGCCACCCGGAGCGTCACGATCTCCATCGGATCGCAGACGCCTATCCCGCCGGCCGTCACGATGCCGAGCACACTGCACGGTGTGCCCTCATAGAAGGCCGACACCCGTATCCGGCGGGCGTGCGTCGCCGCCCAGGCCAGCACCGCGTCCGGAACGCTGTCGCCCCGGCGGATCCAGCGCAGCCCCTCCGCGTCGCCGCGGTAGTCGGAGGACGAGTCGAGTGCCACGAGCGCGCCGTGGGCGGAGGAGAGCCCTCGGACGGTAGCGGCGATCCGCGGATCATCGCTGGCGAGGACCGTCGACGGCGGAACCGGGATACCGATGCGCCGGAAGACGTCGTCGGTCACCGTCTTGTCCTCGTACGCCGCCCACCGTGGTCTCCGCCCGCCCACCACGGTGCGGCCGCCCACAGCCGTGACCTCGAGGAAGTTCGTGCCGATGCATTGCGCTTCACCGTCCGGGTCGACCGCCAGCAGCCAGTCCGTGGCCGCCCGCGGAAGGTCACGAAGCTGTGCCGCGAAGCCCGCGCGGGACAGCCCGCGCGTGCCCGGCTCGGCCAGGACGTGGACGGGAGTCGTGCCGGCGGGCCGCGGCCCGCCGTTGGCCGCCAGGATGCCGAGCACCACGCCGCCGGCGGCGGCTATCTCGTTGACGAGCGAGTCGGCCGCGGAGCCGAGTGACTCGGTCAGCACGACGTATCGGCCACGCCACGCGGAACGGACGAGGTCGGTGAGGCCGACGAGGCCGGCCGGGGGCTGGCGCGACGCCGGCTCATGGCGGGTCACCACGGGAGCGAACCTTCCTGATGGAAGGCGTCTTCGGCCACGCGGGGAGCGCCTGCGTCATGGGACGTGCCATCGGTCGTCATCGTTCTGAGAAGGTCCTTTCGGTGAACCGGAAGATCAGCCGCCCTGGATCACCCGGGCGAGGTCGTCCACGAAGGCCACGATGTCCGCCCGGTCGAAGCGGGTCGGATGGAAGGAACATGAGAGCTCCAGGGAGTTGAGGCGCTGTACGAAGGCGATGTGGAGGCCTTCCTCGGTGATCGGGGCGGGGATGGTCACCGGGGTGGCCGGCAGGCCGAGGACGGTCATGCGTTCCGCCAGGCGCCGAGCGTTGAGGGTCACGACCACCGGCCGGTACGGCGTTCCACTCGCCCCTGCGGCGCGCCGGACGAGCGAGTACGGAGTGAACCGGTGCTCACCGAGGTCGTCCCAGACCCGGGTGGTGGTCTGAATCGCTCGGGTCAACGACGTGGGTACGGTCGGCAGCCGCACGGTGACGTCGTGGGCGAAGGCACCGATGGTCGTCTCGAAGCCAGCCGGCCTGCCGTGGAAGGCTATCCGGACCACAGCCTCGTCATCCTCGGAGACATTCGCCATCACGATGGTCAGGGCGGACATCGTGAGCGCGAAGAGCGAGAGGCGCAGCGATCGGCTGAGGGCCACCGCGCTCTGCAGCCGCCGGCCCGTCAGGATGTGCTTCACGTTGTCGGATGGGCCGAGCAGGGGCTCTTCGAGTCGCCGGGCGATCCGGAGCCTGGTGTGCTGGTTGTGAGCCAGGCCGTCGAGATGGCGGCGCCAGAAGGCCAGACCGGCTCCCGGATCGTCGAAGCGGTCACGCTGCCACTGAACGAATTCTCGATACGATCGGCCGGGTGGCGCGGCGCCGGGATTGCGCAGGTGCTCCCAGAACGCGCGCCCGGACATGCCGTCGAAGATGATGTGGTGAAACGCGAAGCCGAGAATCCGCCGCCCATGCGGCAGGTCGAGGACCCGGGCCGTCCACAGCGGCTCGTCATGTCGCCGGACCTCCTCGGCTTGCTCCTGGAGCAGCGCCAGTGCCTCGTCCTCGGTGACGAAGCCGCACTCTTGCGGTGCGACGACCGGACGGTCGGCGACGTGCAGGCAGTCGCCGGTGAAGGAGGTCCTCAGTAGCGGCTGGCTCGCCGCGACGGCATCAAGAACGGCCCGCAGGTTCTCCGTCGGGACGCCTTCGACGGCGACCGCAGTGGCCACGTTGGCCGGTCCGGCGCCGTCCTCGGCGAAGCGGTGCGCAAAGCTGCCCTGGGTGTGACTGACCGGCCACATCCCGTTAGCAGACATGCCTTGCCCCTCTCGTACTCCAGCGACGTCGACGCTGACAGGTCACACTCAGCTAGCCGTAGGTGCCTCCAGCAGCACCTTCGGAGGAAGCATCGGCCGAACGCGCAGCAACATCGGTGCGACGAGAAGCACGGCAGCCGTGACGGACAGCCACAGCACGGCATTCCCCACCGCCAGGAGGGTGGTGTAGACCAGCGGGCCGGCCACCTCCGCCACGCCCCAGGCCGTCTGGAACACGGCGCTGTACCTGCCCTTCTGCCCCTCCGGAGCGGCCTCGTTGGCAGCCGACAACATCAGCGGGGTCGCCGTCGCCTCAGCGACGCCGCCGATGACGACCACCAGAGCGACGACCGGCACGATCAGGATCGCGCCGAAGAGGTCACCAGGCACCAGGAGCAGGAGCGAGACCGCGTAGAGCCCGACGGAGACGAACAGCATCCGCGAGCGTGGCAGTCGTCGCGACACCTTCAGCACCGGCCGCTGAGCCACGGCGATCGCCACGTTGCCGATCACGATCGAGGCCGCGGGCAACCAGGCCGGCCCATGAAGCACATCGATGATCACCAGCGGCAGGATCATGACGTACGACGACGCCGCCAGGACGAAGAGGATCTGGATCAGGCAGAGCTGGAGATAGGGCCGGTTCCGCCAGACCGAGCCCACGCTGGTGAGACCGTCGATCGTGCTCGCCACGGCGGGCCGATCCAGCAGGCGACTGCCGAGGGCGATGACGAGCAGCACGCCGGTTATGGCGAACGACGCGGAGTTGAGCCAGGCGATGAGGCGCAGACCGCTCACGGAGTCGGCGAGGAGACCGGCGATGCCGGCGCCGACGCCGAGGCCCATGATGCCGAGGACGCCGGCGAATCCGAGGATGTTGTCGACGTTGCGGCCCCGGAAGATGCTGGAGATCATCGGGGTGTTGGCCGTCCACAACATGCGCTCGCCGCACGCGGTGACGGCCACGACCACCGTGATCTGCCAGGGTGACTCGACGAACGGATATGCCGCGAAGGCGAGCACACGGACGACGTGGCTGGAGATGGCGACGAGACCGGCGCCGTACCTGTCGGCGACATGCCCGGAGGCGAAGCCGGCCATGAGGCCGACGAACGCCCCGATGGTCATCGCAAGGCCGGTGTCACCGAGATCCATTCCCTGGGAACGCGTGAAAAAGATGATGGCGAAAGGCATCCACATGCCACTGCCGAGGGAATCGATGACGACGGAGAGGAGAAATATGTTGCGCTTCGCAACGGAGAGACCGGGACGATCCTTCGTCTGTGACACTTCCTCTTGCAACAAATCCCCCGTCACAGGTCCACCCGCAGCGATATCCCCGGAAACAATCACAGCGCCATCAATCAACGTTGATCTCTAGCCGCAGCTTACTGTAATGCCAGCCCGTCTCGTGGTCAACCTGGTTACCCGCCGTCACCGAACGGCGAAAGGGCGCCGTACACCCACGCTGGCCTGCTGAAACTATATGCGGTTGCGCTATGGCCTCGGCACATAGGCGCGCTTGACCAGCGAAAACGTCGATCGGTCCACGAAAGTGCGGCGCGCCGATAGACGGCCGAATTTGTGCTGCTCAGGGGCTTGTAGCGCGGTCCGGCGATGCCGATGACGGCGAGGCGTTCGTCGCGGTGCGGGCATCCTGAACGCCGTCGAATGGCGCGCAGGGCGGGCCGGGAATGCGGCGACATTGTTCGGAACATGGTTACCCGGGATGGCCACCCGGAAAAGCCTTCCAAAAAGGAAGGCTGCGCAGCAGTGCCCTGACCATGGCTGACGCGTCGGCGCATTCTTCGCCACGGACGCCGGATACGATTATGGAGAACCAAAGAGACCGACAATCGCCGTCGACGGCGATGCGTACACTGGCCGCAAATCAGCGCCGGCCCCATCATCCTTTCGTGACCGCGCAGCGGCTTCGGCAGTCTGGCGACGCAGCTCGCCCCCGGACAACCGACGATCGTGGGCGCCGGCTCGCTGCCGCAGCTTGTGATCCTTGCTTGCCGCTTGCCGTGTTATCCGGAGAAAGTCGAGGCTGACCATCACCATGTCCGACGCCGCCACTCGCCCAGCCGAGGACGACATCGACTCGGAGCGTGCGTTCCTGTCCGCGGCCCGTGCCGCCCTGCGACGCATGCATCGGAGCGTGGTCGAAACCGAGACCCCGCAGATCTCCTCGGAGGACTCTGACGAGATCTGGCAGAACACGGTCTACCGGCTGGCGCGCGAGCGCCGCGCCGAGGCGCTCGTCGACCTTCCCGACGTCCCGCTGTTCTTCGGCCGCCTCGACTACCGGAGTGGGACGGTGTACGAGCGGGACGCCGGCGTCCCGCCCACCGACGCGGATCGCGTCTACATCGGACGACGCCACGTGCGTGACGCCGACAGCCGGCCGATGGTCATCGACTGGCGAGCGGCCGTCTCCGCCCCGTTCTACCGGGCGACCCGCGACGACCCGCAGGGCGTGCGACTGCGCCGCCGCTACGGATTCTCCGACACGGCGGAACTGACCGCCTATGAAGACGAGCCGCTGACCGGCGCCGCCACCGGCGCCGACTCGGCCAGCGCCCTGCTCGTGGCGGAGATCGAGCGCCCCCGCGTCGGGCCGATGCGCGACATCGTCGCCACCATCCAACCCGAGCAGGACCACCTCGTCCGTGCCCCGCTGCACCCCACCGTCTGCATCCAGGGCGCTCCCGGAACCGGAAAGACCGCCGTCGGCCTGCACCGTCTCGCCTACCTGCTCTACACCTCACCCGACCGGCTCGCCGGCGGCGTCGCCGTCATCGGCCCCAACCGCTCCTTCCTCACCTACATCCGGCACGTACTACCCGCTCTCGGCGAGGTCGACGTCGCACAGACCACCGTCGAGGACCTCATCGGCCGTGCCGACTCCGGCCAGGCCGAGGCTCCGGAGGTCCAGCGCGTCAAAGGGAGCGCCCGGATGGCCGCCGTCCTACACCGGGCGCTGTGGGCGCACGTCACCACCGGCGATGACAACGAACTCGTCTACGCCGAAGGCTCCTACCGGTACCGCGTGACCACCTCCCGCGTCAGCGAAACCATCCAGACGCTGCGCGGCGCCACCCGCTACCATGTCGGCCGCACCGCACTCGCCCAGCGCCTGGCCCACCTCGTCCTCGTCCAGATGGAACGGCGCGGAGCTACACCCGACGACCGCGATCAGAACGCCGTCGCGCGCTCCAAACCCGTCAAACAGATCGTCGACCGGGCCTGGCCGAGGCTGACCCCCGAGCGGGTCCTGCACCGGCTGCTGTCGGACGCCGCATTCCTCGCCCAGGCCGCTGACGGGCTACTAACCTCCGACGAGCAGGCCCTGGTGCTGTGGTCCAAGCCGTACCGCTCGCCGAAGTCGGCGAAATGGACCACCGCCGACGCCGCCCTGCTCGACGAACTCGCCGACCTGATCGAACGAACCCCGTCCATCAACCACATCGTCGTCGACGAGGCCCAGGACATCAGCCCCATGCAGTGCCGCGCTCTCGCCCGCCGCTGCACCAACGGCTCGTTCACCGTCCTCGGTGACCTCGCTCAGGGCACCAGCCCCTGGGCTGTCGACGACTGGCGCACGCTGCTGGAACACCTGGACCAACCCGACGCTCACATCGTCGTACTCGATCGCGGTTTCCGGGTGCCCGCCCAGATCCTCGACTACGCGGCCCGCCTGCTGCCGTACATCGCACCCGGCCTTGACAACCCCACCTCGATACGCAGCAACCCCGGAGCCCTGACCATCGCTGAAATCAGCCACGAACACCTGCCGGAATCCCTCGTCCTGACCGTCCGGAAGAAGCTCAAAGGCGACGGGTCGCTCGGCCTGATCGCCGCCGACTCCGACATCGGCGGCATCTACCAGCGGCTACTGGCCGAAGGACTCGAGGCCGCGCTGCTCGGCACCACCGCCGACGCGTTGGAGACCTCCCGACTGGTGTGCGTCCCGGCCAGCCTCGCCAAGGGCCTGGAGTTCGACGCCATCGTGGTCATCGAACCGGCCCGCATCGTCGATGCCGGGCCGCGCGGCCTGCAACGCCTGTACGTCGCTCTCACCCGCGCCGTCACCAGTCTGCACATCGTCCACGCTGAGCCGCTTCCCGCACCGCTGTGGGGGGCGCCAGGCTGGGTGGCACGGTGACGGCGAAAGGGGTCCCTGCCGTCCGTAGCGGAGCCGTTGCGTTGAGGGATCGGGCGCTGCTGTACCGGCTCGGCTGGGTGGTCGGGCACCGTTGATCGGTGAGGTCTTCAACTCGGTCGCGTTCGTGGTCTTCTCGGCCGTCGGCGTTTGCGGGGTTCCGGTTTCCGCCGGAGGTGATCGTGGTGGCGGTGCGCTGGTACCTGCGCTTCAACCTGTCCTACCGCGACGTCGAGGAGCTACTCGCCGAGCGCGGTATCGAGGTGGATCACGTCACCGTGTACCGGTGGGTGCAGCGGTTCACACCGCTGTTGGCCGATGCGGCCCGGTTCACCCTGCGGGACCTTGTTGCCTAATTCAGTTCAGTGGTGTCGAGCCTGGCCACGGCCATGATCACGAAGCGCGGCGTCACGGCTGAACGCTCCGTCTGGTCAGCCGCGTGACGCGCGCCGCGGGCCCTGACCCCAGGACCACCAGCCGTCGCCGTAGCCCTACCACCTCAAAGTGTCCCTGAGCAGGCAACGAATTAGGCAACAGGGTCCTGCGGGTGCCGAAAATCTCATCCGTCCTGGTCACAGCCATTCTGATCGCCGATGCTCCCCAACGGGACCCCGGGCTGGTTTCAGCGAGCGGACCTCGGCGACGTTCTCTGCAGAGTGCTCGGCAAGAATGATCGGTTGTGCTGCTGCGACTGGCGTACCTCGGTGTGACCAACGCTCTGGCCCTGCTGCGGCTGTTGCCGATGAGTGACCGCGACAAGGACGCCGAAATCCTGGTGTTGCGTCACCAGATCATGGTGCTCGAACGGCAACTCGGTGGCGACCGGGTCCGGTTCAACCCAGCCGACCGGGCGTGGCTAGCCGCTCTGCTGCACCCGCTACCGCGAACCGTGCTGAACCAGCTGCGGCTGCTGGTGTGCCCGGACACCGTGCTGCGCTGGCACCGTGATCTGATCGCCCGCCGACACGCCGTGAGTTCCCGGCCCCGCCGGACCGGACGGCCACGAACCCTCCGATCGATCCGCACCCTCGTACTGCGCCTGGCGTCGGAGAACACCGGCTGGGGCTACCGTCGTATCCACGGCGAACTACTCACCCTGGGCCTGAAGGTCGCCGCGTCCACCGTCTGGGAGATACTCAAAGACGCTGGCGTCGACCCGGCACCGGATCGTACGAGCAGTACGGGGGCGACGTTCCTGCGCTCCCAAGCTCAAGCGCTCATCGCCGCAGACTTCTTCGAGACCATGACGCTGACCGGCGCCCGTCTGTATGTGCTGGCCGTGATCGAGCACGCCAACCGCCGGGTCCGGGTTCTCGGTATCACGCCCCATCCGACCGCCGCCTGGGTCGCGCAGGCCGCCCGGAACCTGGTCATGGACCTCGAGGACACCGGCTACCAGGTGAAGTACCTGATCCGCGATCGAGACGGCAAATACCCGGCCCTGTTCGACACGATCCTCTCCGATGCCGGCATCGGAGAGGTGCTCAGCGGCGTCCGGATGCCGCGGATGAAATCGATCATGGAGCGGTGGATCCAGTCCTGCCGCCATGAACTACTCGACCGGACCCTGATCTTCAACCAGGCACATCTGCTGTACGCCCTGCGCGAGTACGAACGCCACCACAACGAGCACCGCCCCCACCGAGGCATCGCGAACGCACGACCACGCGCACCGCTGCCCGAACCGACCACCGACCCGGAGGCCCTCGCACTGCTCCGTATCCATCGACACGACCGACTCGGTGGACTCATCCACGAATACGAACATGCCGCTTGAACAGCGCGGATGGCATTATCGGGACTGTAACCCAAAAGGTGTTTTTGGCCTGATTCGCCGGACTTGAGGGTCGGCGGGATGGGCACTGTGAGTAATGGCATCAGGGATCACGAGCGCGCCGAAGAAGGTCACCGGAACGGACCGGACGCTGTCTCCGGAGCAGGTCGCCGTCGCGGCGATGATGGCTGACGCGAAGGCTCGCGGGCTGGAGCTGACCGGCCCGAACGGGTTATTGAAGCTGTTCACCAAGAATGTCTTGGAGACGGCATTGAATGAGGAGATGACCGAACATCTCGGTCACGAGAAGAATCGTGCCGAGGTGGGCCGGCCGTCGGTGAACGTGCGGAACGGCAGTCGCTCGAAGGTTGTCGTCTCTGATGCCGTCGGTGAAGTAGTCATTGATGTTCCCCGGGATCGGGAGGGGACATTCGAACCGAAGATCGTCCAAAAGCGCCAACGTCGTCTTTCTGAAGTGGACCAGGTGATATTGTCGCTTTATGCGAAGGGTTTGACTACTGGCGAGATCTCGGCGCATTTCGCGGAGATCTATGGTGCATCCGTTTCCAAGGAGACGGTATCGCGTATCACCGACAAGGTCCTCGATGAGCAGGCGCAGTGGTCGGCCCGGCCGTTGGACGCGGTCTACGCCGCCGTTTTCATCGACGCCGTCGTGGTCAAGGTTCGGGATGGCCAGGTCGCGAACCGGCCGATCTACGCGGCCATCGGCGTCACCCTGGACGGCTGCAAGGACGTACTGGGCCTGTGGGCCGGCGTCGGCGGAGAGGGGGCGAAGTTCTGGATGAGCGTGTTGGTCGATCTGAAGAACCGTGGCGTGCGGGACGCGTTCTTTGTGGTCTGTGACGGGTTGAAAGGCCTACCCGAAGTCGTGACGAACGTGTGGCCCCTGGCCGTGGTCCAGACCTGCATCATTCACCTGATCCGTAATACCTTCCGGCTGACGTCCCGCGCCGACGCCGACACGATAAAACGTGACATCAAGCCGATTTGCACCGCCCCGAACGCCGAAGCCGCACTCGCGGCACTGGACGATCTCGACGAGAAATGGGGGAAGAAATATCGGGCCATGATCCGGCTGTGGCGCAACGCCTGGAACGAGTTTATCCCGTTCCTGGATTACGATGTCGAGATCAGGAAAGTGATCTGTTCGACGAATGCCATCGAGTCGTTGAACGCCCGATATCGGCGGGCGGTCCGCGCCCGCGGGCATTTCCCGACCGAGCAGGCTGCGTTGAAGTGTTTGTACCTGGTCACACGCAGCCTGGACCCGACCGGAGCCGGCCGTACACGATGGACGATGCGGTGGAAACCTGCCATCGATGCCTTCGCCATCACCTTCAGTGACCGATGGCCAGGAGCCGAGACCTACTAACGAGAACGCCAAAAACACCGCTCGTGGTACACGCCCAAGGATTTACGGCTCGGACCGCTAAGGCAGTGCGGGTTTTCAACTCGCGGCTTTGATCTCCGTGCCTGGATAGTGCCGGTTGGTTGCGGTGCGCAGGAGTGCTGTCGCGGCTGGTGGTAGCGCGGCCGGGGTGATGGTGGTGCCGTGTTGGTGCAGGAGTTGCCGGACTTCGGTGACGGCTCGGCGGATGGTGCTGCGGTGGGAGTGGAACAGCACGGCCAGAACGTCATGAGGTAGCTGCAGTCTTCGATGCAGGACGGTAGCCAGGACCCGATCGGGAAAGCCGAGTTGAAGCGGGCGTCCGGATCGCGGGAGGTGTGGTTTCTTGCCCGCGGCGAGTGCCTGTTGTCGGCGGTGTTGGTGTTTTGCCTGGTCGTTCTGGATGCGGAGCGTGTCGAGGTGATCGGTCAGTTCGTCGAGTTGGTGTGGGCTCATTCCGGTCAGCAACGGGTCCGACAGAGCGGTGATCTCGGTTTCCGGGCTGGTGGGCTGCTGGTCCCGGTCGGCTGGGGCGGCCGGGATCGTTGCCGGGTGCAGGGTGTAGTTCCAGTCGCCGTGGAAGGTGTGCCGGGCCAGGGGCAGGGCGGTCATGGCGGTGTCGGTGACGGTGCGGCCGGTGGGGTAGCTGCCGGTGTCGAGTTGAGCGTGAACGCGCAGGCCGGTGCGGGTGGTGGTCGCGGCGATGGACTGCACGATGACTTCGTGGCTGGTCAGCGGCCGGCCGCGCCAGTTCATGGTGATGTGGCAGAACAGCCGGTGCTCGATCTTGTTCCACTTCGATGTGCCGGGCGGAAAGTGACACACCGTGATCTGCACGCCGGTCTCGGCGGCAAGGCCGGCGAGGTCGGCTTTCCAGGCGCGGGTGCGGTAGCCGTTGGAGCCACCCGCATCCGCGGTGATCAGCAGTCGGGTGGCCTGTGGGTAGTCGTTGCGGCCGGTGGTGGTCCACCAGCGGCGGATGGATTCGACGGCGAACGTGGCGGTGTCGTGGTCGGTGCCGACGTTGACCCAGCCGGTGTTGGCGGCCAGGTCGTAGACGCCGTAAGGGATGGCTTTGCCGTCGCTGTCGCCGGGGAAGTCGTGGGTCAGGGTGGTAATCGGCTCGCCGGTGGGCGCCACTGCCGGCCGGTGTTGGTGAACTGGCCGACCAGTTCCTTCTTTTTGGTGTCGACGCTGATCACCGGGTCGCCGGTGTGCTGGTGGGCGGTGACCTGCTCGTTGATGTAGCTGAACTGCGCATCGCGGTCCGGGTGCTGTCGGCCCTCGATGGCCTTGACGTTGGCCTGCAGGCTGAAGCCCTCGCCGCGCAACAGGTCGGCGACGGTGTCCGCGCTGGCCCGGTGGCCTTGCCGGGTGAGCGCGGCGGCCAGGTTCCGGGTCGATTTCGTAGTCCATCGCAGCGGCGACATCGGATCGCTGCGTTCGTCCGGCTCGACCATCGCCAGTAGGGCAGGCCGTAGTCCCGGATCGAGATCGACGGCTCGTTTGCGGCCGCCGCCGGGCCGGCGGACCCGTCCCAGCGGCGGCGCACCGGCGTCGAGTTCGTCCACGCCTGCCGATACCGTCGCCTCGCGAACGCCTGCAGCCTGGGCAACCGCCCGGATACCGCCATGACCGAGCGTCCGGGCCTCGGCCGCCATCAACAGCCGGCGCTGCCGCTCATCCAGATGCGGGAAGATCACCTCGAACTTCGCCGCCAACATCGACCGCGTCTCATCCGTCACCGCCGTAACAGATCAACGAGCAACGATCCCGGAGGCTACGGCTTGTTTCTCTGCGACGCCTTAGGGTTCGGCGTGGCCGGAGCGGACTACACGAAGCCAGCCGAGGCCAACCTATCGTGGCCATGAGATCCACGCGCCTTCCAACCGGTACAGAAATGCCATGCACTCCTGTCTCGTTCCGCTGAAGGTCACCGCCCACCCTTCCAGGCATTCCTGCTCGGCCCGCTGCACCGAGGCCTCGCCGGTCACACAGGTGATCACGTTATACGCGCCGTTCGGAAACATGTGTAGTCCCCACTTTTCGATAATTCGACACGCTCGCTCTACCCCAGGGCCTCTGCAAGATAGGAATATGGCCGGCTAGTCGGGTTTGGGTTATTCACGCCGGTATCAGGTGGTGCGTAGAAGAGCGTGCCTTCGGTTGATCATTCAGGTGTCTAGGCCAAATGATCGAGTACCGAGGGACCGCGCTCGTGGAGTCATCATCGTTGATCAGGAGTTTGTCCGCACGTCTGCCCGGACGTGTCGGATGATCCGTACCGTCTACGCGATCACCAACCTCATCGCCGCTCAGGCCAAGCCCGCCAACCTGGCCGGATGGCTTCGCGGGCACTGGCTGATCGAATCCTTGCACCACGTCCGCGACGTGACCTTCGGCGAAGACGCCAGCCAGGTCCGTACCGGCAACGCACCCCGCGCCCTCGCCGCTATCCGCAACCTCGTGATCAGCCTGCTCCGGCAGGCGGGCATCGCCAACATCGCCAAAGCACTACGCCGAAATAGCCGCAACCCCCACCGACCGCTACAACTCCTCGGAATTGCCTGAAACGGTCAAACCTCTATCTTGCAGAGGCCCTGTGCTCTACCCGGTGTGGGAAGTGAGGGCATCGAAGAAGTCGCGCACTATCGCCTTGGCGGTTTGTCCGCTGATGGCGCCCTCGTCGGCGAATATGCGGATCCGGACGTCCGTCTCGCCTGCGTTCATTACCACACCGAATCTGGGAATCCGGGACTCGGCGAGCGACTCCTCGGACAGACTCACCGCAAGGGTGTCGTCCGCAAAGTCCGGATGCCGCCCTGGGCCGTCCGGTATGAAGTTGACGAAGTGACCGACTGCGCCGAAGGCGATGTAGTCAAAGTCCAGCGACTGCTGCCGTAGCTCCGCGCCGAGGTCATCTTGGTCGTACCGGGAATACCGGTAGCAACTCATCAGAGATGAGGCGACCTCCGCGGAGACCTCGGAGAGATTCCCACTCGACGCGTCCACACCGAGAACACCATTCTGAGCCATCATTCCCACGTAGGACTCGGAACGCGGCATGAAGCGATTCGAGGAGGTAACACCGAGGGCAAAAGCCGTCGAGCCTGAATTCCGGGAAAACGAGAGAGACAGGGCGGCGATCGACACGGCCGCGGTGGAAACCCCAGAGTTCTCGGCGACATGGCGGATGTGGACGCCGAAGCCGGCCCCCACGCCCCTGACGACATTGATCGCACCGCGCTCGCGCCCTGCTGGCATCGGGAACAGTGGCGTTCGAAACCGCTGTAAAACCCTTACGATGTGCCCGATGCTCCGTTCGCTCTGGCGACGTCCCGCCGCCCCGCCCTCGCTGGCCGTCCAGTCCGCGGGTTGCGCACTCGGCTCCGCCATTTTTCCCGGCGTCTCGATCAGGGTGCGGAGCTCGTATTCCAGAATCTCGAAGGCGTGTCCATCCAGAAGCGCGTGCGGTGCCGCCAAGATGACCCAACGGGCGTGGCGGCCGGACATCAGAATGGCGAACTTGACGGGTGGGCCGGCCGCCTGTTTCAGGTCTTCGTGTGCCACCTGGAACGCTGCACGTTCGGCAGTCTGCTCAGTCCAGGGTCCGACCAGCGTTGCGACCGGAAGGCTTCCCTCCCCTTGGACGTGTTGCGTCCAGTCTCCGGATTCGAAGACAATCCGAGTTCGTAGAGCCTCGTGTCGCTCTACGAGTCCCGCGATGGCAGCGAGAGCGCGTTGCAGATCAGTTCCTGGCGGCACCGGCCACCGGCGGTAAAGGTCGGTCCTTGGAGTCTGGTGCGCACCATCGTCGAAATGCGATCTCATATGACGCTGACCCCAAGTGAGCCCGTGGGCCCTGGTCGCCAACCCGTGGTAATTGACGATATAAAACTGAGCGTCGGTACCCACAGCATTTCCACCCTTCCCGTTGTGAATTCAGCCTTGGCTGGCTACCAATACAGAGCCTGGCGATTTAGGCTCCGCAGATCACTTCACCCCGTGGTCATCGATTGCCGGAGGGTGCGGTGGTTGTCGCGATATGCCGCCATCCGTACGGGTCGTCCGACACGCCCCGTTGGGTTTCGGAAAATGCTCGACGCAGGCGGGAGGTCACGGGATGACCGCTCGTCGCTCCTGCCGGCCACGAACCGTGCTTGCTTGCGACCCGGATGATGGGAGCGGGAATCAGATACTTCCGGGGGAGCATTCTTCGCCGGACCACTGTCGGCCGATTTCGTTGCTGGTCACGGCGGCCAGCGTGGTGACGGTATTCAGTCCGTGCCGGTGTTGGGAGGTGTCCACGGGACGGCTCAGGGCGTCCGACGACCGGGTCACGCGACGCCGGCATCATCCAGCGAGAGCACAGATCGCACGTGCTGCGGCCAGTCGGCCGGGATGTCGCCGTGCGCGGCGATCAGCGCGAGCACGATCCGTTCGAGCCCGAACGCCGCGCACGCCGAATGTGCCGGTTCCCCCGCAACCCGGATGCCGAACGGCTCGCCGAAGTGCTCCTTGTGGTAGTTACAGCTCGCTACGGCCTGCACCAGGCCATCGCCCACCGGAACCCTCAGCTCGAACTTCAGCTCCTGCTCGCGTTGAGTCGCCTTCATCAGGCGTGCGGCGCTGCCGAAGAACGGGTCCGATGCCGGCTCGACGGAGGTTTCCAGGCCGAGCGACGTCAGCCAGGCTCGCTGCTGCTCCATCCAGTCGTCGCGCCACCGTATGCAGTCGTCCGGGGCGGCGATTCGAACGAACTCCCGCATCCGGAAACTGCGCAACCGGCCTAGTTCGTGCGTGCCCTCGTGCCGGTAGCAGTGGGCTTCCGCGGTAAGCACTGCCGGGCCCGGCAGGTCCACGCCCTCGAAGAGCGGATAGATGTGGTGGCAGGTTGCCGGAAGCAGCGCTACCTCGCTGATCTGCTGTTCCTGATACCAGGCGGCATCGGTTGCGGCCCGGGCCTCCTGAAGGCGGTTCCAGTCCGCGCCGGAGCCGGTGAAGGAGTACACCGTACCGACCAGATTCGGGAATCCGTCGATGTATCCCACCCGTTCGAGCAGACCCCTCGACACGACCGGCGGCACGCCGAGCGCCTGTGCCTGTTGGGGGGCGGCCAGACGTAGCAGCGACTCGCGCAGCCCGGTGACGATGCTCTCGAACACGGCGTTGCCGACGCTGACGCCCGGCACCCCGGTATTGATCAGGCGAGCTTCGGCTGCTCGCAGACTCTGCCAGGACGGCGGCTCGACGGTAGTCATTGGCGGCTCTCTCCTGAGGCGAGACGGTGCGGGGAGGTGCGGGTTCTGGGATCACGAAGCCACATCGATATCGCCGGAGAGCTGCGCCCAGACCGCCGCGGAGAGGCGCGCGACCGTCGAGAAGGTGGTTCGGACAAGCAGGCTCTCGGGCAGCTCGACGTCGAACTCGGTCTCGACGGCCAGCATCACGCTTACGCTCTGCAGTGACGACATCCCGGCCGCCCAGAGGTCGGTGTCCAGGCCGATCTCGGTAAGCCCGGTGCAGTTGACGACAATGGCCAGTACGCGATCATCCATCAGTGGGCTCCCGGTGCGATTGTTCGGTCCCGGCCGAACGGATTCGACGTCGGCGGACCGCCTGGGCAACAACCCAGCGATACGGCTGAGCAAGGTCGACGAGGCTCGCGATCCTCATCGACGGTCCCCGTTGCCGATGAGACGGACGACGTCGGTGCGTTCCAGCCGCTCTCTCTCCAGCGCCGCCACCAGAAGGAGGTCGAGACTCGCCAGGACGTGCGCCACCTCAAACCGGGGCAGAATCCGGGTGTCGGCACGGAAAGTGAGCATCAGCACCTCGTGCGATATGTCCAGGAGAACGCCGAGCACCACGTTCTCCGAGTTCAAAGCCGGTATGAACTCTTGTTCGGCAGCATCATCCGGAAACTCGGTGGCATCATTCAGAAGCCGGTGCAGTGCGGTCGTCACGCCGGTCACCGCTTCTCCGGCACGTAGTCCGCCGCCATTGCGTGCCAGGACCGCCGACTGGTCGCCAGCATGCACAGCCGGTCATTCGGCCGAATGTCGCCTTCGGCCAGCAGGGCGAACAGGTTGATCAGGATGTCTGCGGAGAAGCAATGCCCGACCTCCCGGGCCGTCGGCGTCAAGATCTGTGCCGGACGGCATCCCGCAGCCATGGCCAGGAACGATCGCGGTGTGGTGCCGTAGTTGGCGGTCACGAAATGACGGCAGTCCACCGGCCGGTGGTCCAGCCCGGCGAACGCCTGCCGGACGGCCTGGCCGATGTTGCGGTTCATAGTGCGGGCCTGGTTGAACCCGCGGTTCATGTCGATGTCCAGCTGAGTGGCCGACGAGAGCCCGGTCAGCCGGAATCCGCCGAACGGCTGGCGGGTGACCAGACAGGATGCGGCGCCGTCGCTCATGACCGTCAGCCCGTCCGGGTTGAACCGAGTGCCGTCGCGCACAGCGTCCGAGGTCACCAGTAACACGGCGTCGACCGGTTGGGTCGCGAGGATTCCCCGTGCCGCTGCGAGCCCTAGCCCGAGGTTCCCGCAGGCGCCGCCGCTGACGGCCGTCGCCGACACATCGACGAGTCCGGCGCCCTCGAGAAAGGTCCACATGTCCATGGTGGGAGTGGCCCCCGTCGGGGTGTCGGTGCAGTACACGACCGCACCGACCGACACCTCCGGAGCCGCCTCGAGTGTCGCTCGCGCGGTCTCCGCGGCCATGACAGCCGGAGGGCGCTCGTCGATGCGGCAGAAGTCGATCCCCTCAGCGGACAGGGTCTCGCCGTTGCCGGCGAGCGACCCGCCGGCGACCTGCTCGACGGGGACCGGCCGGCCGACAGCGAATCGGATCGCCGACAGATGACATTCCACGTCGACCGGCAACGGATGTACGGCCACGGAACCTCCTCGATGGTGGTTCGTCGAACGACGGTGAGGTATACAGAGGGAACCGGGCACCGATAGGGATGAGGCAACATGGAAACGGGCCTGAATGCCACCGAGCGGACTGTGCGGTCCGTGTGGGCCGAGGTTCTCCAGTGCGAGACTTCGGCCATCGCGGTCGACATGGACATCATGGATGTGGGGGGCTCCGTGGAGCTCATCCAAATCATACTCGAATTGAATGAGGCATTCGACTCCGAGCTGCCCCTGGACGTCCTGCTCGATAGGACCACGGTCCGATCGATGGCAGCCGTTTTCGACAACCCTCCCCGTTAGCGGAAGCATCTGTGCAAGTGCGTAACTTGCGCAGTTGCACAGCGCCCATGGTGCTCCACATTTAATTCTTGATCGATGCTTCCTGCAACTCCGCCAGCAGGGGGAGGCTGTCGAGCACCATCTGATGGTCGACTCCGAAATCGATTAGCGCGGCGACCTCGTCCACCCCCGCCTGGGCAAGCCGGTTAACCATCGGACGCACGTCGTCGATAGATCCGAACAGCCCGGCGGTTTGGAAATACCGCTCGAAGGAACGATCGATGAGGATTTCGATGTCCGCAGCAGTGGGCTGACGAGAGGCAAACCGTCCGAAACTCTTCTCCACCAGACTGAAGTTGCTGCGTAGATAGCGCGAGAAGGGCGCCCGGACGATGTCCCGCGCCTCGTCGACATCGGCGGCGAGGAAAGTGTGCAGCATCAGGGCGACGTGCCCGCGCCCGGCATGCCCGTGCCGTACCCGGGCTGCCCGGTAGGCGGCGATGGACTCCGCGAGCCGGTCCAGGTCCTGGCCGATCAGATGGGTGAGCACTCCCACGCCGAGCCGCCCCGCGTTCTTGAATGTCTCCGAGCGCCCGGCGCTGGTGAGCCAGATCGGAAGGGTGCGCTGCACCGGGCGCGGATACACGGACGTGGTGACCTCGGCACCTTTGCCGTCGGTTCCGACGAAACCGCCGCCGCGCCAGATCGTGCTGATTTCTGTCACCGCGTCCAGCACCCGCTGGCCGCGGTCGGCATAGGCGTCGGGGCGCAGGACGAAATCGGCAGGGCTCCAGCCGGATGCGAGGGAAATACCCACCCGGCCGTTTGACAGATTGTCGACCACCGACCAATCCTCGACGATCCGAGCCGGATGGTGCAGCGGACCGACCACGCTGCCTGCCCGAATCTGCACCCTCTCGGTTATCGCGGCCACCGCCGCACCGGTGACCGCCGGGTTCGGATATCGGCCGCCAAATGGATGGAAATGCCGTTCGGGGGTCCACACAGCCACGAGCCCGTTTGCATCAGCGAATCGGGCACCGTCCAAAAGCAGCCGGTATCCCTGCGCCGACGAGGCGTCGCCGTCCGCGAAGTAGAACAAACTGAAGTCCACAGAGTCACCCGTTTCCTGTACGGGACCGAGATGAAGCGATCTTAAGCGGAAAGCGCGTATCGCATCCACCAGACCGCGGGTGACTTCTGCACAAAGGACACGGCCACCCGGTCGCCGGTATAGTCACCCGAAAACCAGGATCGGATGATTGCACTGGAGGCGAGTTGATCGTCGCGAAGGAAGGGCCCGTCACCTTCGGGCAGCTGTCCGTTCTGCGATCCGTCGAACATCTGGGGCCGCCCGGCCCGGTGGACGCCAATACCGCGCAATTCTGGGAACTACCCGCAGGTATCGGGGCCGCCGCGGTGGAGAGCGCCTGGAACCTTGTCGTAGAGGCTAACGAATCGCTACGGACGACGTATTCGCGTGTCGATTCGATCGACCCTCGGCAACGGGTCGGGATTCACGCCAGAGCCTCGCTACCGGTCATTGACGCCTCAGGATGGGATCTGGCACCGGGCTGGTGGACAACGCTGCCGCCGGCCCAGGAACCCTTCGATGTAGGCGTCGAGCCGCCATGCCGGGCCGCGGTAGTCCAGCGCGAAGGCGGGGTGACCGGTCTGATCGCGGTGTTCCACCACGTCGCCGCCGACGACACAGGCATGCGGTCGGCTGCCTCGCAGTTCCGGGCCTGCCTGGCCGGCGACACCGTGCAGGTCCCGGCCCAACCGCTTGAGCTCGCCGAAGCCGAGCGCGGTGCTACGCGCCGGCACGAGATGGCCCTGGCGTTCTGGACCCAGCGGTGGGCGTCGTTCGTCCCTGCCGACCGGCAGGGCACCGACCGCACTCCACGCAGTCAGGCCACGCTGTTCTCCACCCGATCGCAGGCGGCGGCCACCGCGGTCAGTTCCCGTCTCGGCGTCTCCCTGCAGGCGGTGGCGCTGTCGGCGGGCTACCTCGCGTTGTTCCGGACGACTGGCAGGTCAGCGACGACGTTCGGCCTGATGGCGTCGAACCGCTTCAAGAGGCGGTGGGCAACCATGGTCACGTCCATGAATCAGCTTGCTCCCCTCACTGCGGTGGATCGCCCGGAGCAACCAGCGGGTGAGTTCGTCCGGCTGGTCTATGCGGGCAGCATGGAGGCCTACAGCAACGCCGAGTACAGCGTCGATGCTCTCGGCGAACACCTTCGTGCTGCCGGCCAGCCGGCGCCGCACCCGCTGGAATTCGACTGCTACTTCAACTTCCTCGGCGACAGCCCGGCCGATTTCCCGCCAGACCATCCTGCGGTGACCGCCATCTCATGGGAGCGTCCCCGCCGCCAGAGCGGACCGGCTTTCCACCTCGCAATGAGCACCGGAGCGGGCCTGACCATCACGCTGAGGGCTAGTCGGTCCTATCTCGGAACGGAAGGGATCCCACGGATGCTGGGCGCCATGGAGGCGATTCTGCTACAGCTCGCCGCCGACGACACCGCGACACTCGCCGACCTTCGTCCGGACCCGGTCCGTGATCTGCACGGATTCAGCTTCGACGACGGCCGGTTGCGATGAATGCCGCTGTCCCGCCGCTCCTGCTGCGTCGCCTGCGGGAAACCTCCACCGAGGGCATCCGCTCCCGGCGATGGTGGGCCGAGCAGCCGACGGCCGCTCGGGCCGCCGGCGTCCCTCGGGAGGACCTCACCGCCGAACCTCGCGTCGTCTCCGTCCCACTCACCGCCTCGCTCGCCGCCGATCTGCAAACCCTCACCGGCGACGCGCCGGTTCGGCTGCTCGCGCTTCTCAGCCTGCTGGCGGGACTCTTCGCGGCTGAGCCGGGTGACCGGATCGTAGGCACGGCCACGCCAGACGCCGACGGCGGATTGCTGCCCGTACTGGTTCCGGTACAACCCGGCGACTCGCTGGCCGGACTGCTCGACCGGTTCCTCGGATCGCTGACCGACGTGCTTCACGCAGCGGACGGATGTCCCGCCGCGGCGGCACACGGCGTGACCATGGTCTCGGTTGTGGAGCCACTCCAGACGGTCCAGGCGGACTGGCCACTCGTGCTGACCGGACGCATCGACACCGACGGTGTCACCCTGCGGGTCGTCAGCCGAACGCCGACCGGCGGCGTACCGGCCGCCGACCGGGTCGCCCGGCTCGTCGCATCCCTCGTCGACGACCCGCTCGCTGATTGCGCGGCCCTGATACAGGCAGGCCATGCGTCCGAATCCGCGAAACTGGCGCCGGTGGCGGCGCCCGGCCCGGCCAGCGCCGTCCTGGGCGAACTAGCCGCGATCTGGTGCGAGCTGCTGGAGGTGGACAGCGTCCAGCCCGACGACGACTTCTTCGACCTGGGTGGTCATTCTCTTCTCGCTCTGGAACTCGTGGCCGAGATCCGGGAGCGCTTCACCGAACGCATGGCGATGCGGTACGTGTTCGACTGTCCGACTCTCACGACGCTGACCGCCGCCGTCACCCGGTTGTCCACCGGGGAGCAGTGATGAACGGCAGCACTTCCTCACAGGCCCAAAGACGCGCCCAGGCTGACACGATCGACCTTTCCGGCAGTCGTGCGCGGCAGAGCCGGGACCACCACGATGCGACGCGGGACCGCGTGGCCGGGGAGATTCTCGTTCGCCCAGGTCCGTACGGCACCGGCTGATGAACCCACGATCACCGCGACGAGATAGGCGCGAACCGGATCGTCACCGTGCACCAGAAAGACGACCGACTCACTGACCTCGGGATGCCGCTCGATGACAGCCTCCACCTCCCCCAGCTCGAGACGATGGCCGCGGATCTTCACCTGAGCGTCGCGCCGGCCGAGAAACTCCAGGGCGCCGCTGCTGTCCCAGCGACCGAAGTCCCCCGTGCGGTAATGCGGCAGCGGTAAGGTTCCGACCGATCCGAACGCAGCCGCGGTCAGTTCGGGTCGCCTGAGGTAGCCTGTCGCGATACCCTCCCCGGTCAACACGATCTCGCCGCTGCCCTGCGTGTGGTCCTCCACCGTTGAGCCGTTCCCTGCGATCAGGCGCACACCCGAACCGGGCACCGGGACACCGAGACGAATCCTGTTCGCGTCGTTGACCCGGTCAGCCAGGGCCCAGATGGTGGCCTCGGTAGGCCCATAGACGTTCCACAACTCGGTGCCACGATCCAGCAGATCCCGGGCAAGCGCGGGCGACAACGCTTCGCCACCGCACCAGATCCGTCGCGCACCGATACCGGTCCAGCCCGCCCGTACCACGAATCGCCAGAAGCTGGGTGTCGCCTGCGTGACGTCGGGACGGTGGCGAGCGACGTCCTCGGCGAATACCGCGGGATCCTGCTGCGCTGAAGGGCTGGAGGCCACAACGGTCGCGCCGACCATCAGCGGCAGAAGCAATTCGGCCAGGCAGATGTCGAAGGTGAAGGCCGTCAGGGCCAGGATCGACTCACCGGCCTGCAACCCGGGCATCCTGGACAGACCCGTGAGGCGGTCGGACAACGCCTGCTCTGAGACCACGACGGCCTTCGGCCGGCCGGTGGACCCCGAGGTGTACATGAGGTAGGCCGATCCCTGTGGGACGCTGCCCGGCTCCCCACCGCCGAGCTGGTCGACCTCGATGTCGTCGCCCGGCGCCGGCTGGTGCATCAACGCCACTGCGCCGGAGTCGTCGAGCAGCATCCGGCGCCGCGCACTGCGGTCGTCCTCGCCAAGGGGCAGAAACGCCGCGCCCGCCGCACTCGCCGCCAGCATCCCTCGCACGGCACCGTACGTGGTCCGCACAGACATCCCGACCACGTCACCCGGTCCGGCGCGGCGGGCGAGCATCGACGCTAGCTGCTCCGTACGGCCGGCCAGGTCGGCATAGCTGAAAACCCCGCCAGGCCCGGCCATCGCCGGATCCTCCGGGCGCTTCTCAACCTGCTCGAGGAAACGGGACCAGATCGTCGTCATTTCACACCCCAGATCTGTGAGTGCTCGGGGCGGCCGCCGACACACCGGCACGACGGTCGCTGGTGCCGATGTGCAGGGTGATGTCCATGCCACCCCAGTCGTCGTTGTCACGCAGATAGGCGAGGGCTGCGCCGTTGCGTCCAGTGTCCTCGGCCGCCACGACGATCCGGACGCATCCCTGCTCCTTGGCCCAGCGGACGATCTCCCGTTGCAGACGTGCCTCGACCCCGCGTCCGAGTGCCGGGCAGGTGATCAGGAACGCATCAACATGACAGGTCTGCCGGTCGGCACGCAGCAACCATGCCGCGGCCCTTCCGTACGCGCCCATCCGATCGCTGATCTCGAACACCTCCAGTGACATCCGGACAGCTGAAAGAGCCTCGAGCAACCGTTGTCCGGAAAGGGGGCCGAGACTGAATTCGGCAGTCTTCCGGAGCAGGTCCTTGAACGTCGGCAGTCCGCCGGCACCTAGGCGCGACGGAACGATCCGGACGTCCAGAGATTCGATATAGCCCGCCAGGCCGTCGGATCCCGCCATTTCGGCGGCCGCCGGGCCGGAGGGACGGAGGCCGGTGCCGGATCCCCGGTACGACGGCAACGGCTCGTCGATCGACCACGGGGTGACGCCGGTGGCGATGGCCGCTTCCTTCGCTTCGGGGGACACGAGGAGGACGCCGGCCGGGTGACCACCACAACGCCGGACGAATCCGCCGAGCTGATCGCTCAAGGAGGATTCGGGATCCCACCATTCGGAGCGGGCCGGGATCCAGGGCGGGACCGAGGCGTACGTTGCGTCGTACCGCACCGCGATCCGGACTTCGGCGGGAACCGTGTTCATCAAGGCTTCGGCCTCGGCGGCCGACGGCCAGGCCGGGCTTGCGCCATCCACCACCAAGCCGGTGATCGGACCAGCCCGCCGGCACACGAGAACCCGCGCGATCCGCGCCGCGATGCGGGCGAAGACCGCTTCGCGGAACGGGATCTTGGCGAACTCGTACAGGGCAGGATGGAAGAGCTCCGCATCGTCGAGGCCGGCGACCGCGTCGTCGGCCTCGACGATGTCGACCCCGGCGAGACCGGCGATCCGATCCCGTATGAGCGTCTGCAGATGGGGTGACATCCCGGCGTCGGCCAGCATCGGAACCACGACGATGAGAGCCGCCTCCCACCGCTGCGCGGCCCGCACCGCAGTGTCGACCAGTGCGACCAACGCCTCGCCTGTCTCCTCGGCGGTCGACCCCGCCGTCCACCCGAGCTCCTGAACACGAGGCGAGACCACCATCGCGTGGGGACGCTTGTGCGCGGTGGCGCTGCTGTCGTCGGCACATTCCTGGACGATCCGGTTGAACGGCGCCACGCTGATGTCCACCCGGATGCCGGCGTCGTGCAGGTCCACACCGAGGTACGGGGCGATCGGATCGATGGTGTAGCTACCCAGCAACGCAATGCTCAGCGCCGCTCCGGCGTCGTCCGCCGACAGCTCCCGCCATCGGGACCGGATCGACAGCAGGTCGGACGCCGCCGTCAAGACGCCGCTCCGTCTGGCATCGGCAGCCAGCGTTCGGCGTCCTCGAGATCCGCCTTGACGGCACTTAGGAACCGCGTCGCCTCAGCGCCGTTGACCACCCGATGGTCGTAGCTCAGACCAAGGTAGAGATAGGAGCGTTCGTGCACCTGCCGGTTCTCGTCGAACCGAAGCTCGTTGAGGGTGGCGCCGATCGACACCATGCAACAGTGTTGGGGAAACACTATCGGTTGAGTGAACACGATGTCCGGCTCGACGGTGAGCGAAACGGCGATGTCCCCGCCGGCACTCAGGTCCGCGGCGCGGAAGGAGCTACGCAGGGCTTTCCGCCGGAAGTCCATCATGATCTCGCAGATCTCCCCCAGACCCAAATCCGAGGCAGCCTTCACCACCGGCAGGAACAGGCCGGTGCCCATGTCGATGGTGACGGCGACGTCCTTGGATCCAGTGGGTTCAGTCCCGCTGCCGAACGGCGCGAACAGCCGAGGGAAGGCCGCACCCGCCCGGGCAACTGCCGCCACCACCAGTTCGGGGATGCCTGCGACCACCTCGGCGTGGCGGGAGAAACCGCGCAGGGCATGAACAGTCCGGTCCAGCAGCACCTTGGTCACGGTGAAGGCGGCCGGGATTTCGCGATGTGACCTGGTGACGACCTCGGCCACCGCCTGCTGATGACGCCGCCCGGACGTTTCTGGTTCGTCATCACGGACACGGGTGATGAGGCCGTCGAGATCGGCGGCCCGGATGAGCCGGAGCCCGAGCCTGGCGAGCTGACTGCTGCTGATTCCGTGGGTGGTCGCAAGCTCTCGGGCGGAATCGCTCAGAACGAAAGTCTCCGGTACCCGCGGCACGGCGGGAACTGCCGTCGAAGAACGGCCGGCCGCCAGCTCATCGGCGGTGTCGAACCCGTACCCGATCAGTGCATTGACCGGAAGATCGGTCGGCGGCGAGACTCTCTGCAACAGGAACCCGGCGTTGGCCATCTCCAGTTCCTCAGTCGCCTTGGTCGTCTCGACGACGGCGATCGGATCGCCGGCCTCCACATAGGCGCCGTCGTGCTGTAGCCACTCGACCAGGGTGTACGTCGTGTCGTTGGCGTTGAGCCGCGGGACGCGGATCTCATGCACGGATGTCCCCCTTCAGAGCCTGGACGATGTCGTGTTCCTGGACCAGGACCTCCTGTTCCAGGTGGGCGGCGGCGGGAATGACGCTGTCGGCCGAGTGCACGAGCCGCACCGGTTCTGTCAGGTGGCCCCAGAGCCGGTCGTAAAGCAGAGTGGCCACCTCCGCACCCCAAGTTCCGCCCGCCGTGCTCTCCTCCACCACACACAGGCGCTTGGCGGCCGCGAGCTGCGGCAGCGCCTCGTCCAGCCGGAGCGGATACAGCTGAGCCGGGACCAGGACGGCGCAGACCAGTTCCTCGGCTGCGAAGACCCGGTGCGCCGCCGCGAGGCACCGGTCCACCATGCCGCCGGGCGAGATGATGACGATGTCCGGGTCACCGGCTCCCTCGATGTACAACCATCCGAGATTGCGTCCCGGGTCGAGAAACCGCTTGGCGAACGAGGCATACTCGCGTTCCGTCACTGCCACCGTGGAGTACAGCGTCTTGTCCTCCACGAGGAGCGCGGGTGCGCCGGTGTTGATGGCCCGCGACAGCGTCTCGATGTGTGGGTGCACCGGTGACAATTCGTGGACAGTGAGGTTGGGGACGCCGAAGAAGTGCTTCTGCGGCGATTGGCTGTGCGTCGCGCCGTACCCACGGCCGCCACCGGTCGCACAGCGGACGACGACCCGCATCGGGCGCCGGACTCCGTACATGGTCACCGACTTGCTGGCGAAGTTGACGAGCTGGTCGAAGGCCAGGCCGAGAAAGTCGGCAAACATGATCTCCACCAGCACCGTGTTGTCGAGCAGGGCTAGACCGCCGGCCATGCCGACCACACCAGCCTCACTGATCGGCGTGCTCAGCACCCGATCAGGAAAACGGGTGGAAAGACCCTTGGTGATCTTAAATGCGCCGCCGTAGGGATCGACGATGTCCTCTCCCAGCAGATACATCCGCTCGTCATCGGCGAGCAGATCGTGCAGCGCCTGATTCAGTTCGTCAGCGATCCTCATGGTGCGCCAGCCCCCGTCCAGGCACTCCGCGGCCGGGCCAGGACCTCGGCCTCGATCTGAGACAGCCGGGCCCGCTGGCGTTCGTCCGTCCGGGCGAACCGTTCCGGACAGGCCGCACGGTAATGCTGCGCCCAGTCCGCCGCCCTGGCCGCGGCGACCTCGTCCACGCCCCGGCTGTCATCACCTTTGCTGTGCGGTCCGATCCGGTGGGTCACGAATTCCACGACTGCCGGTTCACCGTCTCGCACCGCGGTCAGCAGGGGTGAAACCTCCGCCCGGATCCGCCGAACGTCCTGGTGCACGATTTTGTGGTACCGGATACCGAAGGCCGCCGCACGGCCTGCGATACTGCCCGACATCTGCCTCGCGGTAAATGTCGACTGGGCAATGCCGTTGTTCTCGACCACTACCAGAAGTGGCAGCTTCCACAGCGCCGCGAGATTGAGTCCCTCATAGACGGCGCCCTCCCCCCAGGTCCCGTCACCGATGTAGGCGACCGCCACACGCCCGGGTTCGTGACGTCGCAAATGGAGTGCGACACCGGCCGCCACCGGAAGACTCTGTCCCTGCACTCCGGTGGACAGGTAGTCGCCGCGATACAGGTGCTGACTACCACCCACCCCGTTGCACAGGCCGCCCTCACGACCCAGGATCTCTGCCAGTAGCCCCACCGGGTCGTCGAAGCGCGCGAGAAAATGACCGTGACCGCGGTGGTTGCTGAACACGTAGTCCGCCGCAGTCAGCGGAGCCAGCGCGACCGGTACGTATTCCTGCCCGATGCACGTGTGCGTGGTTCCGGTGATCAGTCCTTGGCCGAACAGCTCCAGCAAACGCTCCTCGAACCGTCGTATCAGCAGCATCGAAGCCAGATCGACGTCATCGATCGGCCCGCTATCGGCGCGCAAGTTTCACCGCCAGGAGGTCTCGAAGGTCGTCCACGCTGTCGACCGCCGCCATCTCCCTGGCCGTCAGCGAGGTCCCGTACTGCTCTTCGACCGCCACCATCAGCTCGACGTGCCGCATGCTGGTCCACGTGTCGCCGTGCGTGGTGCGGCTCAGTCCACCGTCGATTTCCTCCCGCGATACCGTCAGAACGGCGGCGATCAGTTCCTCTAGGGGGCGCATGGGGTCCTCTCTGGAGTCGGTACGGCGTCTGAGCCGGCCTGGGCGGCCGCGTCGCGGACCGTACGGCGATGGCGAAGCACCTCGCGGTGCAGACTGTCGGCGTCGGTGAGCCCGGGATCTCCGGCCGGCAATACCGGCGATTCCGGGTCCAATGCCGGGACTGCGCCCGGCAGGATGGGCAGCAGCCGACCCGGGTCCCAGGCCCACACATGAGCGAAGGCGTGGCCGGGATCCGCGCCGGGTGGTACCGCCACGAGCCCGGGGAACGCGGCCATCGCGGCCGAGCACACATCGGGGCGGACGTCCAGCAGAACAGTCTCGTGGGGGTCGAGGACGCCGGTGGCACAGAGCTGGCGCAGATCCCGGATCGGATCCTCGATGGTCTCGTCAGCTGATCCGCCCCGGCCGTACAGCGCGCCGCGCGCCTGCAGGATCCGCAGCCCCGGATTTTCCGCGATCAGCAGGTTGACCATGACACCCGGCCGGACGGACAGCAGCTCGAGCCGTCGATCGACACCGATCACCGAAAAGAGATCGTAGATTGCCGCCCGGTCCGCAGTGCTGACCGAGACCGGCGCGAAGAGTGTCCGCAGCGGGTCGAGCACCACGGACCGGCGGAACCGTCCGAAAGCTGCCAGGAGATGCCGGGCCACCACGGTGGACAGCACGGTGAAGTAGGCCGGCTGATACGGCATGTGACCGAGCTGGTCCGCATGCTCGTCATGGATCCGGGCAGGCCGGTAAGCCGCCGCCGTCACGGCGGCGTAGGAAACGTGGACGTCGAGACTCCGCGTCGAGGAGCGCAACCGCTCCGTCAGATACGACAGGACACCCGTCCGGTCCGGCGTCGACCAGGCAGCCGATGGCGGACATACCAGAATGACGATGAAGCCATTGATGGCCGGCCGCGCTGCGGCGATGGAAGAGCAAAGGTCCGCGAGCAACACCTCCAGCGCGACGCCGCCGCGGTACGGATCGATCAGGTCGGGGCGATGCCGCAGCCAGTCCTCCCATCGGAGGAGGACGACGACGCTGGTCCACCCTTCTGCTGGTCCTCGGGCGGCAAGCTCCAGGAACGACTGGGTGAGTTGCCCGTATGGCGCGAACGACGGTTGTGCCGGCAGCCCGAGCCGGCTCCACCAGTACTGCAACGCCGGCTCCATCGGGCCGGCGGTGAAGGAGCTCATGATCGTCACCGCGAAGGACGAGTCCTGGGTCATCTCAGCCTTTCCTCTCCTCCGTTACCACGCCCGCTTACGGGATCGGCTCGGGTGTCGTCACCGCGACCCGGTCCGGGAGTGAAGACGCGGCGAAGACGGCGCTCACCGCGACCGTCACCAGTGCGAACCCCACGGCGAGGCCGAACTGGAGATACTGTCCGACCACGCTGCCGACCACCGCTCCCACAACCGTGGCGAGCATCTCGACGGCTCCGAATGCGGAACTCACCCGGCCCATCTTCGAATCCGGAGTCTGCCGTTGCACCTGCACCTGCAGCAGCATGAGGACCGATCCGCCGGCCAGGCCCACCAGCCCGATGAACACCAACGCCGCGGCCAGGTGTACGACGAAGAAGAGACCGGCGAAGAAGGCGGTGATGGCGGCGAGACACCCGGCTACCGCCAAACGAAGTCGGCCGCTCCGGGAAAGCGCGTTGCCCAACCAGGCGCTCATGAGATAGCCGGCGCCCAGGGCGGACATCAGCCATCCGACCTCCCGCGCGCCGCCGTGGAGCCGGTTGAGCACGTATGGCACCAACAGGACGTTGAGCACCGCGTTCGCCAGCAGGAACAGACTGGACACGACCAGCAGGCTCCGCAGGACGTGATGCCCGGCGAGGAACGCGACGCCCTCCCGCATCTGCCGCCACAGGACTGCCACAGCCGACCCTGTCCTGGCACTTCCGGTCGTACGGCTGACCGGCTGCCGGCCGATGCCGAGCAGCAGCAGGGCGGACAACAGATAGGTCGCCGCGTCGATGATCACCAACGTGTCGAAGCCGGCGAAGGCGTAGAGCGCGCCGCCCAGCGGCGCCCCGGCCAGCCGGACCACCCCGAGGGCCGCATTGAGCCATGAGTTGGCGGTGTCGAGGTCGGCGCCTCTGCCCACGATGGCCGGTAGGACCGCCCGGGACGCCGGAAGGAAGAACTGGCCGATCGCGCTCTCGGCGAACAGGGCCAGGTAGATGATCCACAGCGTGTCCGGCCCGTCGGCCCAGACGAGAGCCAGAACGGCCACCATTCGCAACAGGTCGGCCGCGATC